>CAZWMJ010000047.1:0-1522 GCA_964635045.1 uncultured Gammaproteobacteria bacterium | reverse complement strand
GCGTTGGTCGCTTGTCGGTGCCTTTAAAAGTCATATGCTCTAAAAAATGAGAAATGCCGTTTATTTTTTTGGTTTCGTATTTTGAACCGGTCGCCACAAGTACCAAAACGGTAACCGTTTTGGTATCGGCCATCGGCACAGTAATAATTCTTAAGCCGTCAGATAATGTAGTTTTTTTATACATTTAGTTTATCGCTTAAATAATTTTCTAATCCTTCTATTACTATTCTATCTTGCTTCATCGTGTCTCTATCGCGAACGGTAACTTTTTTGTCTAGAAGGGAGTCAAAATCAACCGTAACGCAAAACGGCGTCCCCAATTCGTCCTGGCTATAATATCTTTTGCCAATGTTTCCCCTGTCATCCCAAGCAGTCATAAAGTGAGACCGTAAATCATCATAAATTTTTCTCGCTAATTTTACAAGTTCGGGCTTGTTGGCTAAAAGCGGGAAAACCGCCACTTTATACGGAGCAAGTTTGGCTGGTAATTTTAAAACTACATGCTCCTTATCTTCAAAATACGCCTCAAGAAGTGCAACTAAAACTGAGCGATCAAGGCCGAATGTCGGTTCAATAACGTGGGGCCAAAATTCTTCGCCGGTTTCTGGATCTTTATATTTTAAATTTTGCCCAGAAGATTTTTCGTGATTTTTTAAATCAAAGTCGGTTCGATACGCAAGGCCGTATAATTCTTTTTGTCCGAAAGGATAATCGTATTCAAAATCAACGGTTCGTTTGGAGTAATGAGCTCTTTCCCCATCAGAAATTTCAACTTCATGAATATGATTTATATCGACACCAAGCTCATTAATCCACTTCCGCATTTCATTTTGCCAATATTCAAAATGTTTTTCCCACTCGTTTTCGCGCACGAAATATTCAAATTCCATTAAGTCAAACTCCCTTGTCCGGAATATGAAGTTACCGGGAGTAATTTCATTTCTAAAAGCTTTTCCTTGAGACGCAATGCCAAACGGCAAACGTATTCTTGTTGTGTCAAGCACTTGTTTAAAATTTACAAACATCGCTTGGGCAATTTCCGGTCTAAAATAAGCTATATTAGCATCCTGTTCAGCTGGACCTATGAAAGTTTTGAGCATCAGATTGAATTGTTTGGGATACGTCCAATCAGTTCCACCGCAATTATCACACTTAGGTAGATTTATCTCAATGCTCGTAGCACGCCCTTTAGGAGTCGTAGCGAGTTGTCTATTTAACTTTCTTTCAGCAGATTCATACCAGTCTGCCCTATATCTCGAGTGGCACTTTTTACATTCAACAAGTGGGTCAGAAAATTCCTTCAAATGCCCGCTTGCTTCCCAAACTTTCGGATTCATTATTAAAGCCGAATCAATGCCTACGATATCGTCGCGATTTTGAACAAATTTCTTCCACCAAAGTTGTTTGATATTATTTTTCAGTTCAACGCCCAAAGGGCCGTAATCCCATGAATTTGCCAGTCCGCCATAAATTTCACTGCCGGGAAAAATAAACCCCCGCCTTTTACAAAGCGACACAATTT
>CAZWMJ010000046.1:0-1588 GCA_964635045.1 uncultured Gammaproteobacteria bacterium | reverse complement strand
CTGAAAAACTCTTGAAAGTAATTGGTAAACAACCCAGACCTGCTGAAGAATTTCGAAAAGAAATTAAAGACAGGTTTGGACATAACGAGAAGCCTGAGGACATCAGGGTAAACTTACTTTATTTATTACGGAGAGAGAAAATTAAACGGAAAAAGGACGGGAAGGTGTATAAATATTATGTTTAATTTGAGAATATGAAAGACATCAAAGAAATCAATAAAATATTACAGGATCACGAAAAAAGAATTCGTGTTCTTGAGGGTTCTGGAGAAAATTCGTCTGAAAGAAAAAAGATTGGAAATGGAAAACAAAAGACGCTTCGTGAAATTATAAAAGGTAGGAAATTTAAAAATGGACAACAGCAGATAGCCGTTATTGTCGGATATCATGAAAATACCGTTGGTGCATCAATCCACGAAGATAAAATAAAAATTGAATGGAGCAACGCAAAGATGACCAATAAGTATAGTAAAAATTTTCTTGATCGAGCAAAAGATGAACTCATAAGAGTACATCCAGATGGAACCTGTGACTTGACACAAACAGGAGAAGACTTTTTTGATAAATTTTTAAAGAATGAATCCGCTGACACAACATCTAAATAATTTACCGGATGACCTAGTGAAGGCTCTTCAAACTGAGTTTCAGAAACTGCATCAGCAATACTTTCTGGGGAAATGGGAGCCAGCTCAACTTGATGGTGGTCGCTTTGCTGAAGTCGTGTTACGTATCGTGCAATACAAGGACACGACCACCTATACATCTATTGGCACACAGTTAAACCGCAAATCAATTGTTGGCAGTGTAGCAAAAAATATCGTATTACCCGAGTCATTACGCCTTCAAATACCAGCGTTGGCTGAATTCGTTATAGATTTTCGGAATAATCGTAATTCCGGGCATCTCGGCGCTATTGATGTCAATGAAATGGATTCTACTTTTGTGCTGAATGTAGCTAATTGGACAGTAGCCGAACTTATTCGACTAGAAACGCAAATGAGTCCCGCCGATGCACAAGCGGAAATTAAGAAAATCATCGAGCGCAAAGTGCCTATTGTTGAAGAAATCGGAGGTCGTTTGAAGTGTCTTGATGATAAGTTGGGAGCAAAAGAAAAAGCAATGGTTTTCTGTTATCAAAAATATCCATCAGAGCTCTCCTTAGATGACCTTGTAAATTGGACTGAATACTCTAATAAAGGGGTGTTGCGAAAAGAACTTATGGCCTTAAACAAGGATGGACGACTGGACTTTAGAGCTGATATGGCTCGATTGACGAAAAAGGGGCTCTTGTGGGTTGAAAAAAATATTTCTTTTGAACTTGAAATATGACATGGCCAACAAAAAAACTCGGAGAGGTATTGGATTACGAACAACCAGGAAAATATATCGTAAACTCCAAGAATTACAGTAACGACTATAAAACGCCGGTTTTAACCGCGGGTAAAACTTTTATATTGGGAAATACAGATGAAAAAGAAAACGTATTCCCAGCTGAAAAGTTACCGGTAATAATTTTTGATGATTTTACTACTGCTATAAAATTTGTTGATTTTCCCTTTAAGGTTAAGTCTTCGGCAATGAAGATTTT
>CAZWMJ010000045.1:0-1681 GCA_964635045.1 uncultured Gammaproteobacteria bacterium | reverse complement strand
AAGAACATCAAGCTCAAGTTAAACTTTGGTAATACTATGACAAAGAATAAACCTAAAACTTATACGAAGCCCGAATTAATAGCCAAGTTGAAAGATATTTCAGCAATGGGCTTTATGTCAAACGCGCGGCGAGGCAATGCTGGTGGTATCGGTAATACGCTTGAAGATTTGCTCGGTATCAAGGAAAACAATCTGCCAATTCCTAATGCCGCCGAATGGGAATTGAAAGCGCAACGCCTCAATTCAACCTCGCTTACAACACTTTTTCATATTGAACCCTCGCCACGCGCAATTCGCTTCGTGCCGCAAGTGCTTTTGCCAAAATATGGCTGGGCTCATCAGGAGGACGGCAAAAAATATCCAAAAGGAGAGATGAGTTTTCGGCAAACAATCCACGGACAATCACGAAGCGATCGCGGCTTCAGTGTCGTTATTGACCGCAAAGAACGAAAAATTTTGATTTCGTTTGACGCAAAGAGTGCCGACTTGCGGCACAAAGCATGGGTTGATTCGGTGAAAAAGCGTGTTGGTCTTGGCGAACTTAACCCACAGCCATACTGGGGATTTGACGATTTGAAACATAAGGCCGGAACAAAATTACTCAATGCGTTTTATGTTCAGGCCGAAGTGAAAATCGTACGGAAGAAAGAATTTTATCATTACACAAAGGTAATGATGTTGCAGAAATTCAACTTTAAGGGATTTTTGAAAGCATTGGACGAAGGAAAAATCCTTGTGGATTTTGACGCTCGCACTGGACATAACCACGGCACAAAATTTCGCATGAGGCAGGAGGCTTTGCCTATATTGTATGAGAAGAAAGTAGTAATACTGTGATGTGTAAAAATTGGAACATTCCAAACAAGAAAACTATTTACAAATTTGGGAGATTTTTACTCGTTGCACTTGTAATTTTAGGAGGCTCCTTTTTCATTGTAGAAAAATTAACCCCTCCGGATTACACAATTAGGTTTAAAAGAGAGTGTGACGGGGTGAAATGCAAAAAGGTTAAAGTGATTGACTCGGAAAGAAATATGAGTATTGAAAATGAGATAGAAGCAATATCGTCAACTCTAGAAAGATTAGATTTTTTTGCACGATTTACATTCTTACGTTTTGATCTTCAAACCACTAACCAATCCCAATTCATTTTTATTGTCACGGAGCCAAAATACGAAAAAGGGATTGATATTATGATGCAATGTAATCTCAATAGCAAAGAATATATTTTTTCTCCAAACTCCGGGGTAATTTTTCAGCAAAAATCATCTATCGGGAATCTGATTCAGGAGCTCGGAGAAGTACAGAATGTACTCATAAACTGCAACCCCGCACTGCAAGATGTAAAGTTGATACCAACAGAACAGATCATCGTTGCGCCGAATGCACAAGTTCAGTTTATTTACAACGAAGAGAAATATCATTTAAAATTTCTGCCTGATAAGTGGAATTATCCGCTTACTGTTTTGCAAATGTTCATTATACTGGGCATTATTTTCAGCGGTTTTTATGCTATAAGACAATTTGTAAGGGGGAATTGATATTATGAACACCGAAAAACTTGCAAAATTCCTAAACGAGGCAAACAAGGCGACATACGCCAACAAAGACGCACCAAAAGTCGCGCCCTCGTGTTTAAAGTCAGAGGACTAAAAAAAAGAAAAAGGGAACTTAATTTATC
>CAZWMJ010000044.1:0-1714 GCA_964635045.1 uncultured Gammaproteobacteria bacterium | reverse complement strand
AGACCAAAGACTAAAGGAACAACGAGAGTTGCAAAAAATACTTGGGCAATATCGCCGGCTATGGCGGACAGAACTCCAAACTGCACATTCGTTAGTGGAAGAAATACCCCAAGCCTCATTTAATGAGTATACCAAGTAAACTAGTCGGCTTTCAACACTTCGGCGATATACTTTCCGGCGGCCGCCATCATTTGTTCCGGGGTTGGCGCAAGCGGCAGCGGTTTATCCGAAGGATAAATAATAACTCCGTCTAAAACTTTATCCCACCTTACTTCAGCCGGACCAAAAAAGTCTTGAGCCACTGTTCCAAAGTATCTCCATAATTCCTCATCAGGAGTATCGGACAGCTCTACCATTCCTCTAAATAAGTATCTTTGAATTGCAAATGGAGTAGCCGGCACATTATCAATCGCAAAACGCTCTGGTATCCCCGATGCTTCTACCGCTGATCTTAGATTTTTCCATTCCGCACCATAACCTCTTGGCATGACAAATTGAGCTGCTGAATAGACTTGGCCTGGAAACTGCTCTTCAAGTGAAAATGCAGGCATCCGTACCGAAATATCCGTTCTTGGGTCTGTAGCAAAAATATGGGCGGATGCTAGCGGTCTACTAAATCCTAATTCTTTATGCTCTTCTTCAGTTTCGTATCCCGGCCATTTAAGAGCTGAATAGATGGAAGAAAAATAAACTCCTCTTGCTCCCGGATGTTTCTGCATATATGCGGCAATTTCTTCGGCGGCTAATCTGTTCATTTCTTTCCAGCTTGACCCTTTTATGGTATATAAAACATCTATCTCAAATTCTTTAGCCGCCGCAATAACATGATTAAATGCAGTATTTGGTGCGTCTGGATCTTTGTATTTATCGGGATATTTTCTTTTTGCCTCTTCGTGAGACAAATTAACAATTACTCCCCCGCCTAAATCTATACTGGCAAACCCTTGTTTATCTTCCTGTAAGCCGCCTGTCTTGTCATTAGAATCTCTCACTTCCACCGCAATAAAATCAAGATTAGGTATCTGTTGAATAATTTGAACTGGCAAATGATCAAAGCTGGGATGCTGTGTCATTCCAACTATTACAAGTCTTATTCCCCCTTGTAATTTAGAATGGATTAATTCTGTTGCTCCCACCCTATTGGCTTTGAGAAATTGAGCTCCTTCTTCAATTTGGGGGAGAGTCCAATCCTTAAATAGCGGTACAATCCCATTTACCCACCACTCTCTTATTTCCTGCCATTGCTCTCCCGTTATCCCTTGGCCAAAACCAACATCACCTTGCGGAACTTCCGGATGAGCCATATGATTAACCTACCTCCTCTTTCAAGAGTGTTATTAATGATGAAACAACTGTTTGCGGGAGACTAAGTAGGGAAAAAAATGATGTATAAAAAACTCCTACTGCTCCCTTTTCCTGACAGGTAGCAATCTCTTCAAAGGAAACTTTCGGCCAGTCGTCCATGAATGCTTCATCATTATTTTCCATATGGCCATATTAAAACAAGTTAGCAGAACGTTTCAGTAGTAAAACCCACCAAAAACAAGTCATAGAAACTACCGGCAGTTTGTAAGGAAAGTTACAAAGAAGTTTTTACCTTTTTTTGCCGAGGGCGTATTGTTCCAGCTTGCTAAGATTTTTGATGGTGATCGTGGCCCTTTTGGCCGTAACAATTCCTTCTTTTACCAGTTTACTTATGGCCAGAGTTACCGTC
>CAZWMJ010000043.1:0-1913 GCA_964635045.1 uncultured Gammaproteobacteria bacterium | reverse complement strand
TGGGATGAACGGTTTACGGGGGAGACCGGTGTTGACGAGCAATATAAAACAGCTTGCGTCAAAGAAAAAAAGTCTGAGCTGGCAGCACAGGAATCGAAATTACGAAGCGGCAAATTGCCGATATCTTTAGCGGAGAAGGATGTGTGTCTGGTTGATGATGGAGTCGCGACAGGGACGACTGTATTATGTGCGCGGGAATATTTAATAAAGAAAAAAGCAAAGAGAATTATCTTGGCTGTTCCGGTAATTGCGGAGGATACAATGAAGCAGTTTGCAAAACAATTTGATAGAATTATTACATTGCGGGTCGAGAAGAACTTTGCCGCTGTCGGCCAGTTCTATCGGGATTTTCCGCAAGTGACAGATGAGGAAGTGATTGACTTAATCAATAAAATGAATCTAAGCGAAAAAGTTAAAACTAAAAGCTAAAAACCAAAACTCAAAAGTTAAAACTTATATAGATTTGAGTTTTACGTTTCAGTTTTTCACTTTAAGCTTTTAGCTTTACGCTTTGACAAGTATGAAATTGATAATAGGTTTAGGTAATCCAGGCGAGCGCTACGAAAAAACGCGGCATAATGCAGGGTTTTTAGTAGTTGAGCAATTTCTTAAGGATTTTGATCCTGTGAAAGAGACCGCATGGATTGTCGAAGACAAACTCAAAAGCGATATCGCCAAGATTGAGTGGAAGCCGAAGGTTGGGCCAGCAATACCTGTTATTTTGGCAAAGCCAAAAACATATATGAATAATTCCGGCATGGCGGTTTCACTTATTGCCTCTTTTTATAAAATTTCTCCGTCTGATATTTGGGTTATTCATGATGAGTTTGATTTCCCGCTTGGGAGCATGAAGATCCGTTTTGGTGGAGCCTCTGCAGGGCATAAAGGAGTAGACTCAGTTATAACTGCGTTGGGTACTGATAAGTTTTGGAGATTTCGTATTGGCATTGGTAATGCAAAAAAAATTGGTGGAGAGAGAGTAAAGATCTCAACTAGCCGTCATATTGATGATTACGTGCTTGATGGGTTTGCTCCCGGAGAGTGGGGGACAATGCGAAAGGTAATTAAACGTGCGTCAAAGGCAATACAAGCAAGCCTTGAGGAGAGTCTTGAGAAGGCGATGAACCAGTTCAACACAAAATAGTCCCAAGTCCTAAGTTACAAGTCATAAGTTGGCTATTGATTTATGACTTAGCACTTATAACTTATAACTTCGTTATGCAATCGATTAAGCAAGTCCTCAAACAGCACAATCCAACAACTGACAAATATATTTCCCGTGAATTTCAGCAATATGGGATTCACTTGTCTGAGGAGCTTGATGATTATAAACATAGAAGTTTATACATAAAGCTGGCAAAGACGGTCCACCGGTCGATTCTTGAGAAGGCATTGACATTTTGTGTTGACAGCAATGCGAGGAACAAGGGGGCACTGTTTATGTGGCAATTAAAAAAGCTAAGAGCGCAAAGCGAAAAGCGAAAAACTGAAATGGAGAAATAGTTTTGAGTTTTGACTTTTAGTTTTGCACTTTAACTTTTGCGCTTTTAGTTTAATTATCATGTTTGAAGATATCTATAAAATAGTTCGAAGTATTCCGAAAGGAAATGTTATGACCTATGGCGATGTGGCCTTTATCTTGTCTTCACAGCTTGGTTTTCCTTCCCGGCGGCTTGCGCGGGTGGTTGGTTATTCGCTCCACGCAAATAAGGATGTCAACACTCCTTGTCATCGGGTAGTCAATAAGCAAGGCAGGCTGGCGCCTAACTTTGCTTTTGATGGGTGGGAAGAACAGAGGCGCCGATTATTGTCTGAAGGAGTTTCTTTTCTTGGAGAAATGTATGTGGATCTAGAGAAGCACCAATACAAACTCAAAAGTCAAAGTTCAAAAGTCAAAACTACAGGTCAAAACT
>CAZWMJ010000042.1:0-2290 GCA_964635045.1 uncultured Gammaproteobacteria bacterium | reverse complement strand
TTTTAGACAAGCTAGAAATGGATTGTATATTCGCATGGCACTTTTGAGTCTTTTACTATAAAATACATTTGTATTCGCTTTGCGAATTCTTGGATTGAATGCCGCCAAAGAAAAATTGGAAATTGTCAGCGGCGCGGCTCCGCCGCACCAAATTCCCAAACAGGTAATTCTCCCTCTTTATCTCGATTGATTATGTTTTGACTGAAATGGTACAATAAAGCCATTACATAGCTTCACTGATATCTCCATGCCAAAATCAAAAGAAAAGGAACTCAATAAAAAAGTAACCCATAGAGACTTCCAAGAATATCTTGTAATAGCCAGTGAAGTTTTTGCTACCAAAGCAGATTTGAAAAATCTTGCCACCAAACCAGAATTACTAAAGATAAAAGATGAAATTCTAAACAGCAACGATAAATTGGCAGGTAAGCTGGATAAAATTTTAACGGAACAAACTATGCAGACCAGTAGTTATTCAAGGCAAGATAAAGAAATAGTAAAAATCAAAGACAGGGTAGACAGAGTAGAAAAACATCTCAATCTAAAATCTGTATCAAGCTAGTTTTTATTTATTAAAATAAAATCTATTAAAAAAGCCAGATAAAAATACGCTCCGATTTTGAATCGGAGCGTTCTCTGATGACATTGAGCCATACTCACTTTCAAATTGTTGTGGCGAGTGTTTGATATTTAGCCTGACCGCAACCGCACCGTCTCAAGTGGTCAAATTGAAGCCGGGCTATGGCGCGGCGTTGGGCGGCTTGCCAGCCCAGCGTCCAGGTTGTCTCATCCCCGTTGTGAGAGTATTCTTCTTCTTCGCAGTGCTCCCAGTTAAGGCAGGAACCTTTAACTCTTACAGTAGCCAAAGTCAGTTGCGTTATCATTCGTCCGCCTCCTCCATGGCCGCGAATTCGCCGCCGGGTTCAACCAACCAGAATTCGCCGTCGTGCTGCCAGCGCTGGTTATTGAACGAAGAAACAACTTGCGCCGCGGTAGCAAACGAAGTTCTGTGGCGCAAACAGCGAATCGGAACTGCCAATAAACACTCACTTGCATGTTCCGGTGTATAGGTAAACACACTGGCTTTGAAAGGCATCAGGCGCCTCCTTGAATATGGTTCAACCTTTTGTATGTTAACGAGCAGAATCTTGATCTAATTTCACTATATTACTAAGCGGTGAAAAATCAACCCGGTAGTAGAACTTTGCCGGTTGCTTTACGATTAAACCGATTTTGGTTGCCGAAGCGAAACAAATACAGTCAAAACACTCTGTATCATGTCAATTCGCCCAGGCGCAACCAAGAAGGTTTAATTTGGCAAAGTTTCACTACTGGGTCAACCCCGTTAGAAGTAAGCCGCCCCCGGGCGGCTGGCGCCGTGCCTTTTAGGCAGGGCGGACTTCTAACGGGGTTGGCTAAAAACCTGTAATTTGTTATGTTTTATCTGGTATCGCCGATGTAGCTCAGTCGGTAGAGCAACACTTTTGTAAAGTGAAGGTCGTCGGTTCGAATCCGACCATCGGCTCATTATGAATCGTACCAACGCTGTTTTAATATCATCATTTGTAGTATTCTTTATATTTGTCGGTTATATGGTTTTTAAGGAAGCCGGCCGCGATGGTTACGATTACAATTTAGATAGAGAGGATGTTATTGAATTTTTCACCCAAAAAATAAACGAGGTTTCGCCGGAGCCGCCGGTATTGGGAGGAAAATGGTTGGTAACCAGATTCAGGTTTGCCAGCGGGAATATGGTTTACGTTGAATATGAAGATGGGCACATCGCCAGGGCTTTTTTATTGATTCTGACCAAAACGGTCGCAACGGCCCCGGATTACAGAATCATCGGTTTTTTTGAACCGGGCCCGCTGGGTTATAAGCTGTTGGCCGGTGAAGATTCCGCCATCGGCCGGCCGCAAGAGATTTATGAACACAATGAAACGGCAGGCAAGTGGATAAAAGTCAATTAGCGCGACACCAATATACGAATGCGCACGAATGATACAAATAAATCATTAGTGTCATTCGCATGAATTAGTGTATTAGCATCGCACTTATGTCACAAGATAATTTAATCAAATTAAACTGCACGGTTTGCAAACGCAACAATTACTGGTCGCGCAAGAACAAAAAGAAAGTCACCAGAAAAATTGAGATCAAAAAGTTATGCAAATGGTGTAAGAAACAGACAACACATAAGGAATCAAAATAATTATCAAACACTCAGTGTTTGATATACGGGCGTGGTGAAGCGGTATCACAATGGTCTCCAAAACCATTATCGCAGGTT
>CAZWMJ010000041.1:0-2461 GCA_964635045.1 uncultured Gammaproteobacteria bacterium | reverse complement strand
GTATCTAGTTTATTGGCTCCGCAGGTAGGATTCCGTCGCTGCTCTTCCGGGGCAGATTTTTATTAATAGAAATCGCCCCAGGGCTCCCACTATTGGATGCGTTTAGAGCTGTTGGCTTTGGTTCAGTGTTTTGAGTCGGGTCAATCCGAAAGGAGGAGACATGTTAAATTTTAAAGATATTTCTTAATGTTGGACAAACTAATAATCAAGCATTATCATAAGCAAATGGTTAAATGCACGAATTTATTGAATAAAAAATCTTGGTTTTCTTTTTCAGCCCTTGCCATATTTACAGTTGTACTGTTTATAACCCTTTTCGTAATAACACCCACTGCGGTGTTTGGCGAAAATGAAGATATTGTGGCAGGACTTGGCCCCCTCGCTCAATGGGACGGCTCAACTCTAATTTCGGAGGGATGGATTGTGCGGCATCCAGCTATAAGTTTTTCTGCGGATATCATCACTCATGTCAGCGCTCCTGAAGGCAGACTGCAAGTGGAACTTCGACGATTTGAAGAATTGTTTACCGGTATTAATGATGGCGGTATATTGACTTCTGATTTGGTGCCCGCGGGATGGACTGCTCGAATCACAAAAATGGGGATATCCGACGGTAAATACCACTGGCGCGCAAGAGCAGTTGATTCTGCCGGCCATGTATCGGGGTGGCAGGAATTCGGCAGCGCGGGAAATGTTGACTTTGAAATAAGGACTAATGAGCTGCCGACTGCCTCTTTCACTTTTGAGCCAAGCAATCCGATAGCGGGTGAGGAGATCTCCTTTGACGCTTCCGGCTCTTCTGACCCTAATGGCGCCATCACGCTTTATGGTTGGGATTGGGACGGAGATGGCAATCCGGACGAATATCATGATGTTCCATTTGCAAAACATTCCTGGATATTTGCCGGCATATACAATGTTGGACTGCGCGTGACCGATAACAAAGGCGCTACATCTTTCTTTTCCGATTTAATCCTTGTAGAAGAACCGGCACCCGGCATCTATAGCGCAAGTATCGGGCAAACAAAAGTTTTTGAATTCATACCATGGCTTGGAGAATTGGCGTGGTCTCTTATAGACGAGGACTACGACTTAATGGACGAGATTGACGAGTGGCTGCGCGACAAAAACGGCGATAACAAACCTGACTCGGATTCAAAACCGTATGAATGGCTGCGAGGCACGAAATGCGCCGGCAACTCCACAATCCTTAGCAAAAAGGGTTGTTTAATTCTCGCGCTGAACCAGGAAATGAACGACGGCTCGGAAATTACCTATAAAGATTATGTAATTTCAGTTGTGAGGGAAGAGCTTTTGGTTGATAAAGCATTCCGCAAAAAAGCAAGCGAGTATCCGCTTTCTGTCCTAACAAAGCTCCTGCCTGGAATCCCCAAAATTTTTCTAAATGATTTAACTACCGCTGGTGTGGAAAAAATAACGGAAGAGATCTTGATTTCAAAAGGGTTCGTTGATTTGATCGGACTGCATAAATTTGGAACGACCGGCCTTTCTCTTATTTTTACCGCAGTAAAACTGGACGCGATAGATAAGGAAATAGACAAAATTCAATACACAGACGCATTGATGAACTATTTTCGTTGCCGTCGCGAGAGAATCAACGAACCTCACGAAACGGCCTGGAGCGGCAGTTGTGTTACCGGCTTGGAATCTCCGCAGACAATACTGCAATCGGCCGGCATAACAGACGGATTACTCCATGAAACTGGAGAGAAATTTAATGAATGGTGGATTAAGTATCACGATGAAATGAAAACCAGATACGGCCGTGATGAAGGCAATTGGAACTGGTTTAACGGTTTGCCTATTGAGTTCAGAAAAGATTCGCGGGAAAGCGTAAAAAATCTTATCCTCTCCGCGTTAGGGGCAAAGAGTAAATAGGGTTTTTAGCTCCATAAAAGATTTTATTTTGTCCACGATTTGAGGAGGATGCTGAAATCGGGCATATCTACTCTATCGCTTCCGTCTGAACCGTCAGATTCTGATGGTTGATTATCCCATGTGCTCTTTTTCTTCTTTGACTTCGTTAAGAATCAGAACGAAGTTCCCTTTTGCCAATTGCCTTGACGGCCTTTTCTCTTCTCAAACTGTCTGAATCAGACAGTTTGCTGCCGCCACCTCTTTTAATGAAATAACCCGCGGCAACCCCTCGCGCGTTTTTTGTTCGTTGGTTAAATTATCTTCCGCAGGTAGGATTCCGTCGCTGCTCTTCCGGGGCAGCTTTTTATAAATAGAAATCGCCCCAGGGCTCCGCAGGTAGGATTCGAACCTACAACCAACTCCTTAACAGGGAGCTGCTCTACCATTGAGCTACTGCGGAGCTCTGGGGCGATTATTTTTTGTAGCCGCCCGTAAAAGCTATTTAAACGCTTTTGACCCACTTCGCTGCTGCGGAATGAATTTAAAGGGAACTTCTTTACATATTATATGTAGGGGTAAAAAT
>CAZWMJ010000040.1:0-3293 GCA_964635045.1 uncultured Gammaproteobacteria bacterium | reverse complement strand
GGCAATTGACGGCAATGACATAATGAAAGAATTAAAGATTAAACCCGGTCCCAAAATCGGCGAAATCCTGCAAAAATTATTTGAAGAGGTGGATGAAGATTTATCAAAAAATAACAGAGAGCACTTACTTAAAAAAATTAAAGAATTAGGCTAACAGCCTCGCAAAGTGAGACCTTGTGAGGCTACCTTGTGAGGCTAGATCTAAAATATGCAGAATGTTGTCTTGGAAGTTAAAAATCTGACAAAGAAGTTTTCCGCCAAAAATGGAGATTTTACGGCTGCTGACAACATCAATTTTTCTGTTGGCGGCGGTGAGATTTTGGGTCTTTTGGGACCAAACGGTGCCGGAAAAACTACCATTATCCAAATGCTTTTGGGAGTGATGGAACCAACAGCGGGTCTAATCGAATATTTTGGAAAAGGCTTCAAAAAGCACCGGGAGGAAATTCTTAAACAAGTCAACTACTCATCAACCTATATCAGCCTGCCGTGGCTTTTTACCGTTTCGGAAAGTCTGGAATTCTTTGCCAAACTTTACGAAGTTTCTGACCGAAAGAAAAAAATAGCAAAACTGGTAGCAGAATTTGAAATAGAAGATTTGTGTCATAAGCAGTATTACATGCTTTCAGCCGGTGAGAAAACAAGAGTGCTTTTGGCTAAAGCCTTTCTCAACTACCCGAAAGTCTTGCTTCTTGATGAACCTACAGCCAGTCTTGACGTAGAGATTGCCGTAAAAGTGAGAGGGTTTCTGAAAAAAGAGAAAAAAGAATACAATGTGAGTATGCTTCTGACTTCGCACAATATGGCAGAAGTGGAAGAAATGTGCGACCGGGTGGTTATTCTCAAAGAGGGGAAAATAATCGCGGAAGATAAACCGGAAAATCTGGCCAAGAAAATAACGGCCTGCCAGATAGAATTAGTAATCACCGATGACGCAGAAAAGGCGGGCGTCTTTTTGACGGCCAAAAAGATTTCTTTTGAAAAAGACCGATTCAGATTTATCGTATCAATCGAAGAAAAAAACATTGCTGAATTTCTCATCCTTTTGACGGCAGAAAAGATTGCCTATGAAGAAATCAGCATCAACAAACCGGATCTGGAAGATTATTTTCTTAAAATGATTGAGGTAAAAACATGATAAACGTAAATCGAGTCAATGCCATGCTTTGGCGATACACCTACAACATGCGGCATAGTTTTGACCGTCTAAGCGACATGTTCTACTGGCCGGCCATGGATCTTTTAATCTGGGGGCTAACAGGATTTTATTTTATAAAAAAATCCGGGGAATTTTCTAATCTGCTCTTTGCCATCTTAAGCGGACTTATCTTTTGGATTGTGGTCTGGCGCACCCAATACGAAATAACTACCAATCTGCTTTCGGAGTTGTGGGACAAAAACATTGTCAATATTTTTGCCTCCCCTTTAAAAATTTCTGAATGGATTGCGGCATTTATGGTTTTTGGCATTGCCAAAATGTTTATTAGTGTTATATTTTCCAGCATACTAGCCTTTATACTCTTTAAGCTGGACGTTTTTCTATATGGTTTCTATCTTATTCCCCTAATTGCTAATCTTATTCTCACAGGCTGGGCGGCCGGATTTTTCGTGGCCGGATTTCTGGTCCGATTTGGCAATACTATCCAAACTCTTGCATGGGCGGGAGTGTATTTAATCGCGCCCTTCTCCGGCATCTTCTATTCAATTGCCATACTGCCTGCCTGGGCCCAAAAAATCTCCCTATTTATACCTTCAAGTTATGTCTTTGAGGGAATTCGCGAAATTCTCTTTACAGGCAATCTCTCGGCTGATAAAATTATTGCCAGTCTTGCATTGAACATACTTTATCTGATATTATCAATATGTTTTTTTACCTTTATGTTTAATAAGAGCCGAAAACTGGGCTTGGGAAGGCTTATTCAATGAGAAAGTTTTTCACATCAGAGTCAGTCACCGAAGGGCATCCCGATAAACTGTGCGATCAGATTGCCGATGCAGTGCTGGATGCGGTTTTACGAGACGATCCCGACAGCGCGTGCTGCTGCGAAGTTTTTACCACGACCGGACTTGTACTGGTGGGTGGTGAAATCACCACTAAAACCTACGTTGATATCCAAAAAATAGTTCGCGGCGTATTAAAAGATGTTGGCTATACCAACGCCGATTATGGGATTGATTACAAAAGCTGCGCTGTGGTGAATGTTATTCATGAACAAAGCGGCGATATTGCCCAAGGAGAGAACCCAAAAAAAGCTCTCCACAAAGCCCAAGGAGCAGGAGATCAGGGTATGATGGTAGGATTTGCTTGCCGCGAAACTCCTGAACTTATGCCCCTTCCTATCATGCTAGCCCATAAAATGGCCCGCCGGCTTTCCGAAGTACGAAAAAATAAAACCATTCCGTATCTTAGGCCCGATGGAAAAAGCCAAGTAACAGTTGAGTACAAAAATGATAAACCTGTTGGCATTGAAACGGTGGTAATTGCAGCCCAACACGACGACGGAATTCCTTACAAAAAAATCCGCTCGGATATTATTGAGCATGTTATCAAACCAGTTTGCGGCAAGCTGTTAAATAGTAAAGCTAAAATCTATATTAATGAAACGGGAAAGTTTGTCACAGGCGGCCCCCAAGGCGACACGGGAGTAACAGGACGAAAGATAATTGTTGATACATATGGGGGCATGGCCAGACACGGAGGAGGAGCGTTTAGCGGAAAAGTTCCCAATAAACAGGACAGAAGCGGCGCTTACATGGCCCGCTATATCGCCAAAAATGTGGTGGCGGCAGGTCTTGCCGATAAATGCGAAGTGCAGCTTGCCTATGCTATCGGTTATCCGCAACCCGTTTCTGTACATGTCGCCACCTTTGGCACTGGAAAAGTTGATGACGAACGAATTGAAAAAGCGATTCGTAAAGTCTTTGATATGACCCCGGCCGGCATTATCAAAACTCTTGACCTGAAACGCCCCATTTATCGTCAAACCGCTTGTTATGGTCATTTTGGCCGACCCGAATTCCCCTGGGAGAAAACGGATAAAACCGCAGAGCTGAAAAAGTATGCAAAAAAGTAAACTTCAGGAAGAACTCAAACAATCAATGCTGGCCAAAGAGGAATTAAAAACCTCCGTTCTTCGGCTTCTTCTTTCGGCCATTAATTACTATGAAATTCAAAAGGGCGGAGCCGGATACCAAGCGACTGACGAAGATGTACTAGCGGTTATTCAACAACAAGTCAAACAAAGACGAGATTCTATTGAGCAATATAGTAAGGCAGAAAGAAAAGATTTAAG
>CAZWMJ010000039.1:0-3352 GCA_964635045.1 uncultured Gammaproteobacteria bacterium | reverse complement strand
TATTAACATTAAGCTTCGGTCAATAAAATCCTTTGAAAAAGTTACAAATCACGAAAAACAAATTGACCAGCTCGTCTATAAATTCTACGACCTCATGCCGGAGGAAGTTAAGATTGTAGAATCGACAAAATAAACTTATAGTTCTCTCTTACACAAACGAGGTCGGTCAAGATTTCAAAGAAAGAATGGTTTGGTGGTACGCCAAGCTGAATAATATAAAGTTAAAAATATGGCAAGACCCATGGCTTGATTTTATGCTCTGCTGGATGATAGTTGATGCATATTTAACTGAGGTTTCGCAATGTGATCGAGACCGAGAGAAATTGAACTATTTTTATCAAAACAATTGCGACTTCAAAACCCGCCTCGTGAATAGGAAGCTCAACGCAACAAAACTAAAAGAGTTATCACCCATAAAAGACATGAGACCCAACTCCGAGAAAATAGTTTATTTGAATGACGAAAATAATCTTGAGCAGGTTTTTGATTTCCTATACCAGATCAGGTGCAATCTTTTTCATGGTGCAAAAAATGTGAAAAACAGCCGGGATTATGAATTGGTAAGTCGTGGCGCAAAGTTTCTGCGTGCCGCCATAGATAATTGGATGAAATAATATGTCACTTTACGAAAAAATCTATCCATCTGCCGAGGCGGTTTTGGAAATGGAGCCAGAAGAGCTTGCGCCTTTAGTTCTAAAACAATTGAGTGAATCTGGTCAACAGAAGCTAAATATGCATAATTTCTCGCTCGGTAATGATTCAGATTTTGTTGCATGGGCTGGCCCCGACCCCAGACAAAGGCAGGAGATTTCTCAAAGATTAATAGTTGCATGGAGATGGTTGGAAAGAGAATTATTTATTGCACCGCAACCTGGCAACATAGATTGGGCCTTCATAACGCAGAGAGGCAAAGCTATTTTAGAATCCCAAGATTTTGAAACCTACAAAAAAGGACACCTTTTGCCATCAGAAGGGCTTGATCCAATTCTTGTAAGAAAAGTAAAGCAGGCCTTTATAAGAGGAGATTATGATACAGCCATCTTTCAGGCATTCAAGGAGGTTGAGGTACGGGTGAGGAAAAAGGCTGGTTTAAGCGATAGCGATATTGGGGTGTCTCTAATGCGAACAGCGTTTAATCCAAAAGATGGTGTATTAACTGACAAGAGCGTGAGTACCGGAGAACAAGTTGCTCGCATGGAACTATTCGCTGGTGCAATCGGGACCTACAAAAACCCTTCAAGCCACCGGGAGGTAAATCTTACCGATCCAAAAGAGGCTGCTGATATAATCCATACCGCAAATCAACTTTTAAGAATAGTGGAATCAATTTAAACAAATGATAAAATCAATATAACAACTGAATAGAAATGGCCTAAACTTCGGGTTTCCCGGAGCATGGTCGCAAAGCGCAGTGAGCAAAGACCCCGTCATCAGGGTCGCTCACTGCGTCATGTAGGGAAACCTGCATGTGAGCTTTCGGGCTCTACCTGGTGGCGGGCTTTTTGCTTTCTGGGTAGAGTGGATAACTCGGATTTGCCTCCGTCCTTCAATGAAGGTAACCCATACAAGAGGCTTCCGTGCCGGTGCGAAACCTCGCAAGAGGCAGAAACTCTGAGGCTGTAATGGCCCCGAAGTTCATCCGCGCCGGCACAGAGTCCTCTTGCAAAAAACACCATGCATAAAAAACAACTTAAAAGACATATCGAACACGATGAATACTTTGGCACATTAGCGACGGTACTTAACTTGGCGCGTCAAACTCTTGAAAAAGATACGCACGGCCTTCAAAGAAATTGGCACATGAATCTCCTACAAAGTTTGGAGGAAGATTTGATGTACTTACAAAAAGAATATAGGATAGTGAAAAAGTAGCATTATGAAAACTAAGATCAAAAAAGAATTATTCTTCAAATGCAAGAAATGCGGAGATGAGATTTATTGGAATACTGGTAAAAAAATGGTCATGTGCAAATGTGAAGCCCTCGGGGTCGATGGGTGCGAATTTTATGTGCGGCTTATCGGTAACGAGGCCAATCGGAAAGTAGTTAAGAAAATCAAGAATGCCAAAAAATAAAGATGCGAAATGGCAAACGATAAAATAAAAAACTTAATTTTTGTCGACTGCGAGGCGAGCGGCAAATCTCCGAGCACTGGCAAATTGACTGAATTTGGCGCGGTCGCCTATCCATCGAAGGTTTCATTTCATGGAGTGCTAAAGGACAAAACACCAGATGAAATAAAAAGGGTTTTTAAGATGTTCGAGCAATGGGTTCTTCGTGTCACAAATGGAGAAAGGCCTATTTTCGTGAGCGATAATCCCGCCTTCGATTGGCAGTGGATTAATGACGGCTTCTGGCGAACAATCGGCTGGAACCCGTTTGGGCACTCTGCAAGAAGAATTGGCGATTTTTATGCCGGGCTAGTCGGCGATTTTCTGAACTCATCCTCGTGGAAAAAACTGCGAATTACCCCGCATGACCACAATCCCGTAAACGACGCCATGGGGAATCTCGAAGCATTTGAGAGGTTGCTCAATGGAGAAAGGTAATCAGCTATAAAACATGGACGAAGCTAAACCAATCGAAACTGAACAAGATTACCAAGAAGCCCTTAAGCTGGCAGAAGAGCTGATTAGTCGCGACCCCGACCCTGATTCTGTTGAGGGTAAACAGCTTAATCTTCTCAGCGTTTCTATTCAGGATTACGAAAACAAATTATTTCCAAAAGTTACTCCAGATCCTGCTGAAGCAGCGAAGTTCCGAAGAGATCAGATGGGCTTATCTTAATAAAACAAAACCGCTCCGAGTTGAAACTCAAAGCGGTTTTGTGCCAAATCTGTGCTCCAATTCTTTCCGCTAGCGGAAACGATTCCTATAAAGAAACAGACTGGTTCTCATAAGATAGCCGTATTATGTCTATTAAGTCAAGTATGAGCAGTAAAGCTTTTTGGCCAAGCTCTCAGTTCTTTTTTTCTAAAATAAGATAATCTCTTTCATGCGACTTTACCTCACGAGCCAGCATCTCTGCCTCCTTCATCCACTCTTTTGCATTCGTTAGTTCGTGCAGGTGCTTCGAGCTTTTTAATTCCTTTCTTAAGAGGCCCTTGGCGTAAGAAAGAAAAAGTGAAAGGCGGCTTGCTCTGATTTTAAATTCTTGTTTCTTTTTCATATTCTCATCTCGAAATCCACACTTCAACGATATAGTATTTTAAGAAAAATTACCACCCTCACGCTTTCAAAGGTAAGCCGTTCGTTTTACGCAACTCCGTAAAAACGATACAATGGAATCATGCACTGCGAAAAACTTTTGACAGGTAAAAGCATTCTCTCTCTCTCTCTCTCTCTCTCTCTCT
>CAZWMJ010000038.1:0-3515 GCA_964635045.1 uncultured Gammaproteobacteria bacterium | reverse complement strand
GAAATTATTTATGACCCACCCCCCGACGGAAGAGAGAGTTGCCAGATTAAGAGGTTTAAAAGTATAAGTTTTTTAGGGTTTATTTAAATGGAGAAAATCCCGGACCAAGAATCAACTTCTGAAAAAGTTCCTGAGCCGTCTACGGAGGAACTTGAAAATGCGCGTGTTTAGATAAGGGAGTTTTGGGAGGAAGAGATGACCGGAGTCAGGAAATCGGCGCATTTAAAAGGGACTCGTAGTTTTCCTCCGGTCAATATTGAAAAAATTAAAGATGAAGATTTGAAAGTTTGGATAAGAAGAGACACGATTTCGCTTGAAGATTTTGAAGTCTACCGCAGGAAAATCGCAAAGAATGATTATGACAGGAATCAATTTTACGCGTTTATGGCTAACCTCATACAGATTAGAGAGTTAGAAAAGTTTCAAGATAAACATTAAGGAGGCGTCGCATAGCGGCCTAGTGCGCCTGCTTGGAGAGCAGGTATGGGGCAACCCATCGTGAGTTCGAATCTCACCGCCTCCGCTTCACAAAAAACAAACGATCTTTACGGTCGTTTGTTTTTTTGAAGCAGTCTCTTTTGGTTAAAATACGAACCTATTTTGACGAAAATCCGGACGAGAACTGAACCGTTACGTCGCCACTCGCCACTCCGCAAAAAAGTTTTCTATACATTTTTTAATTTGTGCGCGCCTGATTTCTTTTTTTAAAAGGATGAGAATATTTTTCTGCGGGTCTCCGCTCTCAACGATTCGGGCGAGCGGCATGGCCAACTCCGGCTCGTAGGCAAAAAGTTTCTTTCCCTCAACTCCCCCCGTTTTTTGCCTGTTTGCCTGAATGGCAGGGAATACGTTGCCCTATTGACTTCTTTTATCCATGAATATAAGATACCAAAGGATCACATTATAAACAATTAAAAATCACTATAGTTAATAAAATAAGCAATATGGCAAATATTAAGACAAAAGAGATAAACATCCTCCCCGATCGGAGCTTAATGCCTAAGATTGGACAAACTGGCTATTCCGTTAGCCAAGCTATATCAGAATTGGTCGACAACTCAATTGACGCTCGTGAGGACGGTAAAACTCTTACTGTTGAGATTTCTTTTGATAATGAAAAGGGCGTGATTGAAGTCTCTGATAATGGAGTTGGAATGAATGAACAGGCTGCGGCAAATAGCATTAAACTCGCACATTCCGCGAAAAAAAATAAACTTGGTGAATTTGGTCTCGGTTTAAAAACTGCAGCGATGAGTTTAGGTAAAAGATTTCAGATCATTACTACACAGAAAGGCAGCGACGAGGAATATATCCTCGAATTTGACGAGGAAAAATGGCTAAAGAGTGGAGATTGGACTAAGCATGAAATGAAAGTCAAAAGTGGGGTAGATAAAAAAAGATCTAGCACAACGATTCGCATAAACGATCTTCGCTTCAAAATTTACCCCAATTTATCAGGTAATCTCCGAAAGGATCTTGCTACGCGATTCGCTCCATTCATACAAAATGGTGAGGTTAAAATTAAAGTAAACACAAAGTGGTGCGAACCAGAGCCACTTGATCTAAAAACTGAATACCACGCGCCAGATGGTAAAGAACCGTTTCGAATGAAGTTGGAGAGTGGAAATGAAGTTTGGGGATGGAGAGGATTGCTAAAAAAGGGTTCAAATAAGGGCGATTATGGGTTTCGTGTTTTCCGACGCGGTCGTTTGATTATGCAGTTTGCAAAGTTGGGCTTCCATCCTCACCCAGAAGCTCGTCAGATTGTTGGGGAAATACATCTTGACCATGTTCCTGTCACCCACAACAAGCGAGAGTTCATCGAAGAATCACCCCTGTATCAGGAAATTATCAGAGAGGACGGAATCTTTTGGAAATTCATGCGAAACCTCATTCGTGAGGCAAAAACTTCTGAACGAAAAACACAAATAGATCAGGGTATTTTGGATAAGATGGAGATCCAAAAAGACAACATAATGAAAGCCATCAAAAAAATACCACAGCTTAAAGAATACGCCTTCCCGGATTTGAAAGAAAAAGTGAGGGCTAAAGAAGGAGAAAATGAAGGACTTACAGATTTAGAAATAGAAAAAAGAGACCGGAGAGATGTCGTTACAATTGAGGAGGAACCCACACCTCAAGATGAACAAAATCGAAAAGCAAAAAAGAATCAAGTCCGCAAAACTTACTATATCACAGTGAACGGAAAAAAGTTCAAAGTTACTCATAGTTTCGTGGATCTGAAAACGGATGAGGTGTTGAAAGACAAAAACGTTGATGACAAGCTTGGAATTCAGGTTTTTACGAATATCGCCTTTCCTGGATTTGCGAGTACAACGGATCATGTTTTTTATGGCACATGGAATATAGCAGAAGCTATAGCAGAAGTTATGGTTGAAAGAAATAAAAAATCACCCGAAGAAATTATCAAAATCCGAGATTTAATTCTTAGATCCAGCTCCGAAATAGGCCAAGAGCTTGATGAGGTTGAAAAAGAAAAAAAGGTCGCGGAACGACTAAAGAAAGAATACGAGGAGAAAATGGCAAAAATAAAGGAAATCGAAGACAGACATGTCGACGTTAAACTCTAAAATAATATATCTTCTTGCTGTTTTGCTACTGTCTCCTTTTATTTATCTTTTTGTTGTAATTGTTTCAGAGTTTATATCTATTAGAAGTATTGATATTAATAGCGTTGGTCGTGGCATAACATATGAAGGTCTAAAACCACAAAAAAATGCCGTTATTAGAAGAACAGGAAAATTACTACTTGGTTTATCCAAAAAAGACGCCTTTCTTATTTGGGCAAACGCCGTTCTGGCTATTGTTGCGGTCAGTGGTTTTATTTTTACTACACTGACTTATTATGATGCAGTAAAAATTAATAAAAATGCAATTGAAGTTAGTAAAAATTTAAACAGACCATATATAGATTTAGATACAAAAAGTATAAAAGAAGACCTCGTCCGTATGTCTGAAATGGTGCCTGTGGGCGAAAATCTATATAGAGAAATACCCGCCGAAGAAAATTTACGGTTTTCTATTAAAAATTATGGAACCTTACCAGCAAAATATAAAATAGATTTTAGTGATTTTAGAAATTCTGGATTCAAAATAATTTCTGAGAGAGTAGATATTGATTATATATATCCCGAGCAAACCGAAGAATTGATCTTTACTTACGATTACGATAGTCGAGCATCTTCCGAAAGAATGATCGAATCCTTATATAAGGGTAGAGATATATTCGGCGATCTAGGTAAAATAGACGACGAATATATAATTAAAATTAAATATGGCCCCGTGTTTCAAGAAAAACCAGAATTTCTTTACGAAACAACAATTAGAAGAAGATATTATCGCGTTCCTTGTGAAGATGGAGGAGATTTAAAAAACGCCAACACAAGTTGTTGGCGTCACAAATGGATGATTATAAAAGTAAATTAGTATAAGATAGTCTCGACCGACCCCCATCAAAACGCCCACTGGAAAAGAGCGCGAAAAAGCCTTAAGAT
>CAZWMJ010000037.1:0-3519 GCA_964635045.1 uncultured Gammaproteobacteria bacterium | reverse complement strand
TTTGATTTGTCATTTTGAATTTTGAATTTTGAATTTTGAATTGACTTATCGCCTCTAGGCAAAAAGCGGTGGTCAAAGCTTTTGAGCCGGCGTAATAAGTTTTTTCTTTAGTCTGCAACTCTACATAGAATGAATACGATCCCCAGCTTCCGTCTTTTAACTGTCGGGAAATTAAATATTCCACACTGTTTTTTAGATTAATATTTATTTTCCCCTTGGAAAGATTTACAAGTGAAGAGATTGCCAGAGCTGTATAAAGAGGATTCTCCCACTTTCCTTCTTTATCGCGTTTGGAAAGAAGAAGATCTATTATTTGCTTGACCTTTTTACCCTGATAGAACCGGGAGATAAAATATACAGCCGGATAGATGGAGCAATAGGGAAAGACGTAATTTTCTTTTTCAATTTCCTGTTCAATAAAAGCGTTAAGGTTTGGTAAGGAGATATCCAAGAGCGAAAGAAAATAAGCGATATTACTGTTGACCACCAAGTCTATTCGTTTCCATCCCTTATCCGTGTTTGGCGGAACCAGCCACATGTTATACGGACCGCCTTCTTTCCCCTCAACCGCCGTCAAGAGGATGGTAATTTTGGCCAACGCCTTTCCGTTAAACAAATTCGGATCGTGTTGATAGAGAGCTGCTAGGGCGCAAAAGCTATCATCTAGATCATCAGGATAAGGAGTTTTTTTAGCGTCTTTGGACTCCCTGACCCAGTAATTAAACGACCAGTGTCCGCTTTTTTGCGAAAGCAGAAACAAAGCCGTGTTTTGTTTTATTTTTGTGATGGCCGCGGTTTCCTCAAGCGAGTTCAAACAGGAAAGAACTATATTAGAAGGAACAATCGTATGGGTAGTTGTCGCCCTTGTGAAATCATTTAGTCTCGTCGATGCCAGACTCAAAAAACTGCCGTCTTTTTGCTGCTCTGTAATCAAAAACCTAATCCCCTTGTCAATCAACTTTTGAAATATACGTTGATTTCTCATACTATTTTTTCTTTCCTTTAATCTTTTCCTCCACCTTTTTCTGCACATCCTTTATGCTCTCAAGGTAGGCTTCTTCGACGACGGAAAGCGTTTTGGCTTGGTATTTTTTGTATTCCGCTTCGGCTTTCTTTAGCGCTTCTGTATGGCTGATACTTCCCGCGTCAGTGAGTACTTTCTTGTCAAAGATCTTGATGAGTTTGTCGAGCCGGGCTATCCAGTCTCTCATATACACGGGCGCGTGCTCCATTGCTTTTACTTCCGCCATATCAAAGAAAGCAGAGACGATGTTGTTGAGAATTTTGAGTTCTTTTTCGTCTAAATAATTCTTGGCGACGGCGATGTCTTTTTTACTCACACCCGCGGGTGAAAAACTAAGTAGCCCCATAAACGGCTTACCAGCGTTGGCGCGCATGACAATCATTTCCGCGGCCGTACTGCCGTGAGCGGCGTAGTGCAATTTGTTTTGCACAATCTTGAAAAACTTGATTGACTCCATTGCCTTTGGATCATAGTCAAGACTGGTGGCATAGAGGTCGAGCACCTGGCGATACAGCACTTTCTCGCTGCTGCGAATATCGCGAATG
Source organism: uncultured Gammaproteobacteria bacterium (assembly GCA_964635045.1). Classification (GTDB taxonomy): domain Bacteria; phylum Patescibacteriota; class Microgenomatia; order Levybacterales; family UBA12049; genus CAZWMJ01. The sequence continues at coordinate 1,950 of CAZWMJ010000037.1, read as the reverse complement.
CGGTCAAGAAGCTCTTTCCAATAACTGCCTCCGCCCGCGTTTTTCAGCCGCTCATCGTCCATGGCAAAACCCTTGATGATATACTCCCGTAAGCGAGCAGTCGCCCACTGGCGGAATTTGGTGGCAATCAATGAGCTTATCCGATACCCCAGCGAGATAATCATGTCGAGGTTATAATACTCAACGTTTCGCTCCACGTGGCGTGTGCCCTCGGTTTGAACTGTCAAGATTTTCTTGACAGTTGCCTCCTGCGCAAGTTCACCTTCGTTCAAGATGTTTTTGATGTGCAGACTTATATTTTGCTTGGTAGTACTAAAAAGCTCTGCCAACTGTTGCTGACTTAGCCACACGGTCTCGTTTTCCATCCGCACCGAAATTTTCAGCTGTCCGCCCTCGCCTTGGTAAATGATTATCTGGTTGTTTTTATCCTCGCTGCTAATTCCCCTGTTGATTGACTTTTGAGACATATGTTTAGTGTAAAGGAAATCTGACAGTGAAGGTAGTTCCTTGATTTCGCCGGCTTTTGACTTCAATCGTGCCGTTAAATTCTTTCTCCACAATATCTTTACTGATCGACAGGCCGATACCCGTTCCTTTTCCGACACTTTTGGTAGTGAAAAACGGTTCAAAGATTTTTTTTATATCTTTCCGGAGGATGCCGCAGCCAAAATCAGTGACGGTAAGAATAATTTTGTTATCCTGATTGCCCAGTTTTAAAATTATCCGGCGATTTTTCTTACGATTAATTTTCTCGTAAGCGTCGATGGCGTTCGTGGTCAAATTTGTCACCAATTCGTTAAACCTCAACGGATTGCCGCGTAAGCCGAATTGTTTTTTTGCCAGAAAAGACAATTTAATTTGCGACTTCCGGGTTTTGTAAGCAAGCATCTTTAAGCTCTGATTGATCTCTTTGTTCAAAGAAAAAAATTCTTTTACCTCCTGCCGCTGGATTTGTTTTCTGGCCGACTCCACGTATTGCTCCATTCTTTTTACTCCGCTCAAAGCTCGCCGCGCCATAACTGATTTTTCCCGATCGTTTAACTCCTCCAGATTAAGCATAACCACGTTTAGGGGGTTAACCAGATCATGAAACAAGCCGGCGGCCATTTCGCCAAAATCAGCCAAACGATATAGGTGCAGTATCTTTTCCAGTTGGACCCGCTTCAGCTCCCGCGTCCGCTGTTCCACTTTTATATCTAAAGAGTCCCGCTCTTTTTTGAGATTTTCTTCCGATTCATACACCCGCGCGAGCGCTTTCTCAATCTCCCGATTCGAAAGCCAGGAGATAACCCCTATTATTCCCAAAATTACCATTGTTACAAGGACGGAACCGATCGTGGGTTTTATATCCCACCATTCATAATTTAGCTGCCCCGTGTTTTGGAAATAGGTAAGGAGGAACGTTACAAATGTATGAAATAATACAAGAATCAAAGCAAATCTAGCGTTGATAAGTATTCCAGCTATAGTTATTGACAGCGCTAAGACAATCCATAAAGTAGAAATAGCCATTCCCCAGCGATAACCAAAATAATAAGCAAGCAAAGATAATGTGCTTACTAAAGCTAATGCAGGCAGTATCAAAAACCCCTTTTTCGCCAATGAATATAAAATTAAAAATAGTCCAACAATTAATATGGGAACAAAATCAAATGACGAATGCACCTGATAACCTTTTTTAAAGATGTACACAAACGCACCAGTTAAGGAGAGAAATATAACCCCACGCAAAATTATTCTTAACAAAGACAGCTTTCTTTTTCTCTCATCCATATCCCAGCATTTTACACATGACTAAAGACCAAACAAGTTCTTGTTTGTCAGGTGTTTATTTAATTTGTTATATGTTAAGCTGATGGTTCCCACGGCCACCCCACCACCATCACTGACATTAAAAATGTCATTAGGGCGGTGGCATTCCTGGCCTTTTTGTCTGTAAGAATTTTTTCC
>CAZWMJ010000036.1:0-3632 GCA_964635045.1 uncultured Gammaproteobacteria bacterium | reverse complement strand
GCCTAAATTCGCGGGGCGGGTTCCTTTTTATCGAACCAACTAAATATTTTTCCTTTGATAGTTGGTTCGATTTCTTTAAATAACTTGCTCGGAAAATCTTTCCTGCCTATCTTAAATTCTAACTCCCCATCAGAACCTTTTACCGCAAACATCTCTCGCTTGCCGCGTGCGGCACTGATCCATTCTACCTGCTCATGTTTTTCGTTCAAAATCTGTTTAAGTTCCTCAAAACTAATAGCCACAATGCCATTATCATTACAAACGAGCAGGAGGAAAACATCACCAACTTTGTTTTTCATATCCAAAATTTCATCTTGATGTCGTTTTTGAAAAGAAAATCTCCAAGGCGAAAGTCGTTTGGTGGAGTATTTGATATAGATACCTACCTTATCGTTCAAGACATAAGAAGCATTATCCGGACTCGGAAATGGTTTGATGGAAATTGGCTTTTGCGTAGCGTGCAATATCCGCGCAAAAACAAGGCCATGATAAAATTCAAATTCTTTAATCATTGTGATTTTTTCCGAAGATTTTTCAGAAACTTTATATTACCGTCGTACTTGTAAAATATACGGGCCTTGTTTTGCGCGTTGTAAAGAATTTTGAAGTGATGAATAGCGTTTGGATATTTTTCTTGTTCTAACTCGCGATTTCCAATAAAACCCCTTACGCGCTCAATTTTCTCTTGATCTGCGTCTTTATAGCCCGCCATTGAACCAGAGGGGTGTATCGCGATTGATTCATCACCATTGGGACTAAAATGTTTAATATATTCCAAAAGAAAATCTGGCAATTTCCTTTTACCCAAAACTTGAGCCAGTGTTTTTAGTTTTTCAGGATTATTTTCTTTTCCGCCAATGATTTTTTCTACATGACCATCATAATCAAAAATTTCAAAGCTCATTTCTCCGCTATCAAATGAAACGGTTGTTTTATCAATACTTCCGGGAGCAACTGCAGCAACTCTTGTGTCTTCAAGCCAAACAGGAGAGCCATTTCCAGACCTTATAGAATCAAGGGATAAACGATGAAATACAAAACATTTATGCCAATCAGTGTAAAGTTTTTCGGGGATATGAAATTCAAAAAATGTCAGATAATGCCCCCGCGAACCAAACATCCTCGCGCGCTGAATATAGGTATCTTGTTGAATTTTATGTTTAACATCGCGTGTAAAAAACATGGAAAGCAAATTATCAAAAGTCACTCCTCGCGATACGATATTGCCTCCGATAGCTACAGTAAAAAGAGTTGATGGATTTGTTGCGCTTGTATAATCAACAACATTTTTATCAGTATCGCTGTTCATCACAACAATAGTATTTCGATTTCGGTTTTCGTAGATATATTTCGCTATCTCATCTTCTTCCCCAGAATACTTTTCTTTGGCAATTTCCCAAATGCGCTTGTAGTATTTTTCAAACTTTTCATCATCTTCTTTATTGAGAATATTAAAAGTTTTTACAACTTCAGTATAGTCACTGCTATGATCGGCTCGTTTACCGCTAGTATGAACTAAAATAGAGTAATTCTTTTCGCCCGTTGTATTTATTTTTAGATTCAAATGCGCGACATTCACCAAGAAGCTAAAAAGTGCCTCTCGTAAATATCTTGGGGCGTCTTCCGTGTCCGGAAGAAGTTCCAGATAAAATTCTATCTCTCCTTTGTCTAGTGATGTTGGGAAAAAAGTGTCTTGCCCTTTATAGAGGGGGTGAGGTGGAAAATCTACCCATTTTTCATTTTCGTTTCTGAAAGTATTGTTTAAGTCGAGACGAGCTGGAGTAGCGGTAACCCCAATGTAAATGCCATTCTTACTGATTAACTCTTCAATTAGCTCGTTTATTCTTGTCTTTTCACCTTTATTAACTTTAGAGTTCGGGGTTGCATAATCAGCCTCGTCATCAATAATAATTTTTCCATCGAAATGTCCGATTTTCTGGATAAGTTTTTGGAGGTCTTTGGAATTCTTTTTTGAAAAGATAACCCATTCTCCATCATCAATCGTAACAACGGGGTCAAGTATCTCGCTAAAATTCTTTGGTGCAGGATCAATACCTGACCGTCTAAATCGTTCTAGGTTTTGGTTCAGAAGTTGTACGCTATCGTTTAACAGGACAATAACTATTTTGTGTCCTTCGTCTAAAAGACGCGATGTAAGAGCTATCATCATTTCTGTTTTGCCGCTTTGTGGTTCTCCGTAAATAACAAAAGAGCGACATTTTTCCTGAATGTTCTTTATTGCTCCCTCAACGGCTTTTTCTATATTTTGGATATAGCCGTTCTTTGCTGTTATCCGCTCTAATTGACGGCGGTAGCGAGCATGTTTTCCTGATTTATTTTTGATTTCGTTGATATTGAACATGGTAGTTTCATTTCTCCATTACAATCACATATTCACAACCATACACTCTCTTTTTGTCAGGATTGTCAAGATTAGTGAATTTTCCTGTATTTGTATCTCTCCAAGGAGTTATCAATTTATTTGATATTTCTCTTTTTATAAAATCAACTTTCTTAAAACCAAAACGAGACATCTGTTCAGCGGCAACTTCGGCATTAAGTATTTCAACACCGCGCAAAGTTGTATTTCCTACGATTACGCACGCTTTACCGCCGGATTTTAGGATGCGGTGCATCTCCGCAAAAACCTTTCGCATATCAGAAAAATAATTCGCGACATCAATAGCCAATGGTCGGTCAATACTCTCAAGATTTGCTGTTATATTTTCTGCGATGGTGCTATCAAAAAATCCCTTTCGCGTATTTTTGTAAGTGGTACCAATAAACTGCTTTCTAAAATTATTAAACTCATTACTAAATCTATGCCATTTCTTAAAATGACTGGGGTCGTCACCAAACCAAAGAAGGGAAAGTTGATGTAAATCAGCATATTCATAAGAGGTTACATAGGGTGGAGATGTAATTATCAAATCAATGGAATTATTTTTGAGGGGGAGAGGTTGTGTCGAATCACGGCGATACATATCTGCCGGGACATCAAGTCGGTCCGAAGTTTTTAGTTCTGAATAAAAATCCTCATTCTTGCGAATCACGGAATCAAGATGGCGTAAAAATGATTCCTTTGGTTTCGGAACGATCTTATTAGGGTCAATCTGTGGCTTAATACTTTTCATTAGCCAGCGAGAACAATTTTTTAGATTATGAGAAAACGCGCAAAGGAAAAACCTTTTAACTTCAGGATTTTTTATTTTTTTAATACTGAAATATATCCTATCTAGTGTTTTGACTGTTCGCGTATCAAACCAATAATTTATTCTTGGATGATGACGAAGGGTTTTTCCTTTTGTCTTTTCATAATTGGCCAAAAATTCTGTTCGGTACTTTTTAAGAATTTTTGGACTAATTGGAGTAACTTTTACTTGGGTTATAAGTTTCGCAATCGGGTTTATGTCAAAACCAATACTCTTTCTGCCAGAGATTTTTGCCTCAACTAAAGTTGTGCCACAACCGCCGAAAGGATCGCAAATAATCTCCTTACCATCCGGGGCAAACCTTTTTATAAGTTGTTGAACGAGTTGAGGAATGAACTTCGCCGGATAACGATGATAGCCGTGCGTATGGGCATGCATTTGCTTGCGCTCGACATCACGAAAAGACCATGTGCTCCTTGG
>CAZWMJ010000035.1:0-3991 GCA_964635045.1 uncultured Gammaproteobacteria bacterium | reverse complement strand
CTTTTGAACTGTTATTCTAGCTCAAAAGTGTAACCGATGTATCTCATCTTCTGCAGCGGCGGCCGATGTATAGCTTGCTGGGTCAACTTGCTCCCAACATCAATACTGGTACTTACACGGTCATCTTGGGAGAAGATGTTTCGGGAAGAATTCCAGCTCTTATAATACGAAGAGTTATTAATGAAATTTATCAAAGATTGGGCTTCCCTCCTCTAACTACTTTCTTCTTTGCTGGATACAAAAGTGTATCATTACAAACCACAGAGCGAGAAACAAAAAAACAATTTGAAGATTTAGTAAGAAGAAACAACTTTCCTAAAAAAACAAGCACTGAGAAAGCGCTAGTAGTTACAGACGTTGTTAAAAATGGTGATCATCTTTGCCACTATCTTGATGTATTGAATGATTTGGGGATAAACTTTGATGTTGCCACAATTGGATTTTATGAGTATGGTAAGCGCTTTCTTGAAAATGAATTAAGAGTAATGGTCTATGGTGGAAGGATGAATTACACACCATTACTTTGGTACAATAAAGGTCTACAAGGCGTTAGAAAATTGCCAAATTCTTATCCTCCTTTTTCTCACCCCAATCCGACCCAAAGCAGTTTAGAAGCAAGACGGGATGTTGAAACTCTTGCTTCAGAATTAGTTCAATGGTATCTGCAAGAATGTCTACCCCAACCAGCAACTGCCGTTGCTTAACTTTGTTCGTTGGCAAATTTGTGAAGGACTGACGAAGCCAGAGTCTGATATGGCAAACCCTCTTTCACCGCCCTGGCCTTAAGTTTAGCCAACACTCTTTCTGAAAGACGCAGATTGATATTTCTGGTTTTATTAAGAGTATTTCTGGCAGCAGCCTCGTAAAGCTTCTTTGCCTTAGCAAAGTTTTTAATACGTTTCCATTCTCCTCTTTCAAATTCTTCCAACAACTGCTGTTCTTCCTCGTCTAAGATAAAGTATTTCATTATTTATCACCCCCTCTTGTTAAATATTTTCTAGTTGCCTTTCTTGACGGAAAGATAGTTTTTAAAAAGATTTTATTCTCATCCTCAACAAACGGTACTAAATAAATATAATTATCAATATCAACAACAAACATTTTTTGGTTAGGATGCATCATTTGGTTGGGATGATCTACGGTATCTAATAATTTACCTCCTTTAATAGCTTGTTGTACATCTTCAAAACCAACACTCCTCTTTTTTTTTAACTTCTGATTCTTCTCTTCATCCCAATCAAAGTACTTCACTTATGTATTATATGACAAATGATATGTTTTGTCAATAGATAGCGGGTGGCAAATCGTGATACAATAATCCCATGCGGACCGGCATTGCCACTTTTACTCACGGCGGCAAAGACGCCACTCCCTATCCGGTGGATAGAAAAACCTTTGATCAAACAATTGCGGTTTTGCAAAATGCAGTTAGAAAATCGCGAATAAATATGGTAGAAAAAGACCAAGCGCTTAAACGATTAGCGAGGCCATAAATTGAGGATTTTCCGAAAGGCGTTTTTCCAGTTCTTCTCTTTTAAGTAATCCCTTCTCCGCTCCAATTTCACTAATTACTGATGCGGCATTAACCGCTCCCCAGCGCATCGCCTCTTTCACGTCTTTGCCTAAAATAAGGGCTGACAAAAACCCGGCGGCATAACTGTCGCCGGCTCCTGTTCTCTCCCTTGGCGTATGAGGAAATGGTTTAATAAAAAACATCTGGCCGCCTTCATCAATGGCGTAGGCCCCATTTTTGCCATCTGTCACGGATACTATCTGCGGCCCCAACTGTTGTAATTGAGTAAGAATTATTTTCGGGTCATCACTGTCTGTTTGAGCAATTATTTTCCCTTCTTCCCTGTTGACAAAAAGCGCTTTGGCCGCTTTTACCTGCTCAATAAAACTATCCACCCCGCTTTTTAATTGATGGGTGCCCGGACTAAAAGCCAGTGCCACATTGTTGGTCTTCACAAACTCCAGAGTTTCCCGATACAACTGCTCCCAACTATCCCCCACCGAGGTCAGATAAATCCATTTGGGAATTGAAATGGCCGGAAGTTTATGATTCCTTTTGATGTGATGGACAAAAAGGGTTCGCTCTCCCTGAAAATTAATGGCGATGCCAATACTGGAAGTTTCTCCCTCATCTTTGACCAGAAATTCCGTCCCCACTTTTTCCTTTTGCAAAACATTGACAATTTTCTGCGATATTTCATCGCTGCCGTAGTGAAGATAAGTGCCAGTAACAACTCCCAAACGAGCAAGACCTACGGCCACATTGGCCGCGTTGCCGCCCACGTCATAATGTAAAGCGTCCACCGGTATTTTCTCTCCGTATTTAATACACAGCATGCACTTTTCTTTATCAAGCAGGCAGTGAAGAGACGCCTCATGAATATCCAGAAAAATATCCAGCGTTGCTCCGCCGATGGTAATTACATCGTACATAATATAAAAGTCAAAACGCAAAAGTCAAAACGCAAAATTAATTTGGATTTTGTATTTCGGCTATTTCTGCTGTGCGATTCCAACGAAGAAAACTGGGTAAGACTCATGTCTTTATGATATACGAAGAAAAAATAATAATCAATGAGGGACTGAAATTTTCATTATTATTGCTTTCCGATTATCACCAGGGCATCGGCCGAAGAACTGGCGGAAAGGCTGTCCGAACTGCTGCCTATTGTGTAAACTGTTGCCAAATCTTTTTTCAGCAAGGGCAGATATTTGCTTTTGTCGCTTTTGACATCAATGGTCACATTTTCGTAATTGAAGTTGTCGGCGTTGCCGATAGAAACAACGTGATAGCCAAAACTTTTAAGCGTTTCCGAACCTTTGCTGGCTACTCCTACCTCTCCGCTGCCGTTTTGTACTTCCACATTCAAATCCGATCTATCCAGTCCCGTGGCTTTATCAACCGGATCGGCTGTTGGTTCTGGAGTTGGAGTGTCGGATGGACCCGGAGTTACTGAAGTTTGAGGAGTTGGAGTGTCGGATGGAAATACCGATTCTGTGGGGGTAGGGCTGGCTGATTGATTCTTGGTATTTTGCTCTTTTGTTCCCAGAAATTTACTGCCGGCAAAAACTGCCGCTCCGATAATCAGCAGCGCGATTATGAGAAAAATAAAACGCGAAGAACGTTTTTGTGTTTGCGGGGATCGGTAAAATTGATCAGGACCCGCCTGAGATCCTGCTTCGTCTATATTTTCCACAGCAACATCATACCACAATTTTTCTATTTTTCAAGAGGCGGAAATGGTATAATGAAAATTGTCTATGAAAAGGTTTCTTTCTCTCTTTTTTGCCGCATTTTTTTTAATAGTTATTTCATTTCTTTTTGTGCCAAAAAGTTCATCTGACGAGCTAAACGATATCACCAAACAAATAAGCGATTTGACTTCGGCTCTTAATATGTCTATCAACGCCACCAAGCCCCTGGAGTCTGAACTGCAAACTCTCGTCCAGCAAATCAATAAAATAAAAAAGCGGGTGTCGGCAATTGAACAGGATGTGGCGCTTAAGAAAAAAGAGATTGACCAAGGATATAAAAACCTTACTAAACAACAGGAAGTCTTAAATAGAACTATTCGCGACTTTTACATTAAAAGTTATTATAATTCTCCTCTTTTGGTATTTGTATCCGCGCCATCCGCATCCCAAATCACGCAAATTCTTGCTTATCAAAAAGCGGCCACCGATCAAGATAAAGTAATCATTACCAATACCGCTCTTTCTATTCAAAACCTGGAAACAAAAAAACAATCTCTGGAAGATGAACAAAGACAATTAAATTCTATTAAAATAAGTCTTGATGAACAATCGGCCAGACTGGACAAAATAGTCAGCGGCGCCAAAACATATCAGGCCAATCTGTCCAGTCAAATCGCCCAGTTGTCCGCCAAACAGCAGGCAATTATTTCCCAAAGACTTGGCAGTCTTAATATTCCCAGATCAGCCAGCACCTCCATGCCCGCCTGCGTTGACGATCGGGAAA
>CAZWMJ010000034.1:0-4893 GCA_964635045.1 uncultured Gammaproteobacteria bacterium | reverse complement strand
ATATTGGGAAACGAATTTTTGATCTTCTTTTATCGGGATTCTGAAAGGAATACCTTTTTCAATACCATAAATCGTGGTAGAACTGGCATAAATGATTCTTTTAAGCCTTTTTTCTACAGCCGCTTTTGCCACATTTAATGTTCCTTTCACGTTATTGTTAAAATAATCTTCAAATGTTTTACCCAAGACAGGCGCTGAAATCGCAGCCAAATGCACCACTTGCTGACAACCATTAATTTTTTTGAGAAGTTTTTTGTAATCTAAAAGGTCGTCGCCCTCTTGCGAATCGTAACCAACAATCTCAAACTTTTTCCCGTAACGTTTGATAAATTCACTTCCTAAATAACCCTTATGACCTGTTAATAAAATTTTCATAATAACTAATATTATCCTGTGGACTCGAGAGGATTTGAACCTCTGACATCTGCAATGTGAATGCAGCGCTCTACCACTGAGCTACGAGTCCGGAAAAACACTTCAATCTTAACATAAAATACTACCAATTGACAAAGAAACAACATCTAAGACATAATAAATTTATGTTTATTCTCCGTAAGTTGTACACCTTCCTCCTCGACGCAATCCAAACTCTGCTTCTTACCGCATCGGTCTTTCTGGTCATTTATATATTTGTTTTTCGACCATTCCAAGTCACAGGTCAATCCATGTACCCGAATTTTCATGATAAGGAATTCGTTCTTACAAATCTGATTGTTCTTCGTTTTCAAGAACCAAAAAGAGGCGACGTGATAGTCTTTAAGGCCCCCATAGATAACGAAAAAGACTTTATAAAAAGAGTCATAGGAGTTCCTCTTGACACTGTCATGCTAAAAGATAACGCAGTCTATGTAAATAATGAAAAACTTGATGAAAGCAAATATTTGTCTGAAGATGTAAAAACCTATGGAGGTTCTTTTTTAAGAGAAGGGCAGACTGTCAATGTGCCTGATAACGCATACTTTGTTCTAGGCGACAACAGATCCTACAGCTCCGATTCACGGGAGTGGGGATTTGTAAAAAAGGACTTGATTATTGGAGAATCGTTTTTTGTTTATTGGCCGCTGACTAGAATAAGAGTTATCAAAAATCCTTATTGAATCGTGGTCGCTCCTGATCCCATAAGAACTTTATTCAATGCTTCAATTTTTGACGTAGTAGTCTCAACTTCTCCGCGAATAATAAATACTATTCTTGCCAGACTCCTCGATTGAAAAATAGAAACTTTGCTTAGTCCATGCTTTTCTTCCATATTTTTTGCCATCTCGTCTAATTCGGGAATCCATAATCTTTCATGCGGTGTTCTAGGTTCTCTTTTCTGAATTTCTCCCTTTGCCGCTCTAGCTAATTCCTCCGTCTCACGAACGGTACTATTTTCACGTAATATTTTCTTAAACAAATCAAGCATCAACTTTTGATCTCCTAAAGAAATTAAAGGCCTTACATGTCCTTCTGCGATTACTCCGGCAACCAATGCGTCTTTTATAGCGTCCGGCAGTGATAAAAGCCTAATCGTATTGGAAACTGCCGGTGAACTTTTGCCGACTCTTTTCGCCACTTCTCCCGTTGAAAAACCAAATTCATCGATTAATCTTTTATAAGCAAGCGCTCGTTCTATAGGATTTAGATCTTCCCTTTGAACATTTTCAACTATAGACATCTCAAGCATGCCTTGCGGAGTCGTTTCTTTAACCACAACGGGTACTTTGGCAAGTCCCAAAATTTTTGCAGCTCTCCAACGTCTCTCTCCTGCAATTATCTGGTATCCGGCAGGTGTCTTGGCAACCACAATAGGCTCCAAGATTCCTTGCTCCCGTATAGAATCAACCAGCTCATTTAAAGACCCTTGCGTAATCAAACCACGAGGCTGCAGAGGATTTGCTTGAAGCATTTCTATACTAAGTTCAAAAATCTTCTCTTCCTGATTATCCATATATTATAAGTTGATTATCTCGACCAACTTTTTACCATGTTTTATCTTGAAATTAACTACTCCGTCCCGCTGAGCAAACAAGGTAAAATCTCTTCCCATTGAAACTCCTATTCCCGGAAAAAATCTTGTTCCTTTCTGCCGGACAATAATATTTCCGGGCTTTACTTTTTGGCCGGCGAATAATTTAACCCCCAACCGCTTTGCTATCGAATCCCTGTTTCCTTTAACTGATCCCTGTGCTTTTGTATGTGCCATATATTTATGTGAAAACTAAACCATTTTATCGATACTTTTCACAGAAGTCAAGAGGTAACTTCGGATTTTTTAATACCCTCAATCTTTTCTATTTTTATTCGCGTAATCAAGGGTCTAAATCCCATCGCCCGTCTGTAGCGAACTTTGGATTTAAACTTAACAACTCGAATCTTTTCTCCCTTCTTTTCCTCTAAAACTTTCCCTTTTACTTTTACGTTGGGTATAAAAGGTTTTCCTATTTTGATCAACCCATCCGACACCGACAACAAAACCTGATCAAAATCGACAACGCTATCTTTAGCTAAAGACAATCTATCTACTTCTAGAATATCTCCCTCTGAAACTTTATATTGCTTTCCGCCTGACTTAACAATTGCGTATTGCATAATTTTCATTATAGCAAAAAAATTACTTTATTTCTAGCGCTTCTTCTCTCTTCAAAGTTCGACTCATTGAAGAAAGCAGTCCTAAAAAAATAAAATTTGATAACAACGAACTGCCTCCATACGAAACAAACGGAAGAGTAATGCCGGCAATAGGCAAAATTCCAATATTCATCCCAATATTAATAAAAAGTTGTATCAATATTACAGAAAATGAACAAACGCTAAAAATTTTACAGAAACGATCATCACTCTGAACAAAAATTGAAAAAATTTTATAGAGAAAAAAACCAAACGCCATAAACACAATTAATCCGCCAATAAATCCAAACCCTTCAGTCATGGTGGCAAAAATGAAATCTGTGTGTCTCTCCGGCAGAAATCTCAAGGATGATTGAGTTGTCTCATTTAAACCTTTTCCCAACAACATGCCTGATCCTACAGCAATTACGGATTGTATCGCATTATACGACGTTCCAAGAGGATCATTTGTCGGATGGATAAATGTCAATAATCTATCTCTTTGATACGCATATAAAAAACGCCAACCAAAAGGCACAACAATAATAAGAGGTAATAACCCAAGCGCAAAATAAAATATCGGAAAACCAATGATAATAAGAATAAATACCACTACGCCAAGATAAATCAAGGTATTTCCCAAATCAGGTTGTAAAAAAATAAGTAAAAGAACAGGAAATAAAAATAATAAAACCTTAAAAAAGATCTTAAAAGATATTTTGTTGCCAGCCAAAAAAGAAGATAGTGAAATGGCAAGAAATGGTTTTAGTATTTCTGAAAATTGAATTCTCAAACCAAAAAAATCCAGCCATCGAACAGCTCCTCTACTCTCAATTCCAAGAATAACAACCATCAGTAAAAAAAATAAAGAAATACCATAAAGAGGAACCGCATACAGTCGAAGAGTCGTATCGTTTAATTGAGAAAAAAAAAGAAATACCAAAAAAGACAGAATTAAGAAAAAAAACTGCGCTCTAAAAATAGAAATGTCTATTGTAAAAAGAGTGGTAAGACTTAAAACGACTAGAACAAAAACGGGAATTATCAACCCCAAATCAATATCCAAAAATTTTCTCCTCATGCTATCCTTCTGACAGTAAACTCTTTACCTTTGATAAGTTGACGAACTAATCCTTGTTGTTTTATTTTTTCTTCAAACTCCTCTGGCCAACTCTCTAACACCACATCAACCCGCTCGCCAAGACTCGTCTCAAGCTTTTTCCTTCCCTCCTGAATTTGTCTCACAATCTCCCGAGCAAATCCTGCATTAAGATCCTTATTTTTCTCATTAGTATCACCTGAAACTACATACTCCTCATTTTTTTCTGTGTAAAGCAGTTCATACACATTAACTTCGTCTAAAACAACTCGCATTACTTCTTCTGAAAGTTCTGCCGGTCCTTTATAAAAAAGTTTTCTAAAAGGAATTCGTACTTTTACGTTAGCCGTTTTTCTAAATCCATGGATGATTGAAGATAATTCCATAGCATGCCTCATTTCTTCCTCAAGCTTTGTGTTGTACGCCTCTATTGCAATTTCTGGCCAATCTGCTGTCTGTACTGATTCATTTCCTGTAAGATTCTTATAAATATTTTCCGATATAAAAGGCGTAAAAGGAGCCAATAGCTTTGATAACGCAACAAGCACTTCGTACATCGTCTCATAAAAGGCTTGTTTACTCTCCTCGTCAGTCGCAGACAAACCAACTCGATCACGGCTTCTTCGCACATACCAAAGCGATAAATCGCTTACAAATTCTTCTATCTGCCTTGCCGCAAAATGCGCATCATACTCTTCCATTTTTATTGTTGTAACTTCTATTGTCCGATAAAGTCTTGATAGTATCCAACGATCTAAAACGTTTTGAGTTTTGAGTTTTGAGAGCTTGCCCTGAGCTTGTCGAATGGGTTGAGTTTTGAGTTTTGGATCCCATTTATCAGCAATTGCATACATAATAAAAAAATTATAAATATTCCACAGCATAAGGTGAAATTGACGACGTACTTCATCGGCAATCTTGTAGCCAAAATTGAGATTTTGCTCCGGATCTTGTCTTATATACATCCAACGCATAACATCAACGCCGATTTTGTCTGCAGCTTCATTAAATTCAATCGCGTTGCCCTTGCTTTTATGCATTTCTTCTCCTTTTTCATCCCGAACGGAGGCAAAACCCAAAACAGTCTTAAACGGATTATCGTTTTTTAAGACAGTACTCATAGCAATTAAAGAATAAAACCAATTCTTAAATTGTCCGGGGAAACTTTCGGTAATAAAATCTGCCGGAAACCAATCTTCGGGCAT
>CAZWMJ010000033.1:0-5457 GCA_964635045.1 uncultured Gammaproteobacteria bacterium | reverse complement strand
TCTGCCGGATTCTTGATCACGGCTTACGAACGGCTGAAGCTCAAAAACAGTGATCCTAAAAATCTTGAGGATCGCGATGGCAGAAAAATCGGCTATGGCGACAAGCTCAATAAAGAGCAGTGGAAATTTTTAACCGAGAAAACCTTTCACGGCTATGATGTGGACCCGGAAATGGTACGCCTCGCTTTGATGAATCTTATTCTGCATGGCATTGAAGGCGCACATATTCGTAGAAAAGATACTGTTGCTGGAGCCGAGAGTGAAGAAGATTTGCGCCGCTTTGATATCGTGCTTACCAATCCGCCATTTGCCGGAAAAGTTGATCGGGAACGAATCAAGCCAACCCTGCCGGTAAAATCAAATAAAACGCAGGTTCTCTTTCTTGGCTATGTGATTAATTCGCTCAAGCCGGGCGGTCGAGCTGGTATTATTTTGCCCGAAGGTTCTCTTTTTGGCACAAACAAAGACGACAAAGATATTCGCCGTTATCTTTTGGAGAATACGAAACTGGAAGCAGTTGTCTCAATGCCGGCCGGTGTATTTCAACCCTACGCCGGAGTAAAAACCAGCTTCTTGGTATTCAAGCGAAAGCCAACGCCAAAATTGGACGAGAAAGAACAGATTTGGTTTTTCGATATGAAGGGTGACGGCTCATCGCTCTCAGCCGCCAAGAAATTCGGCCCGCAGTATAAAAACGATATTCCAAAACTTTTGGAACTTTGGGGTAAAGACCAAGCGGTCGCCAAACCCTTTTCGTGGTTTACGGCAGTGAAAGAAATTGCCGAAAACGACTACATCCTCTCCGCGAATACTTATAGCCCATACGAAGTAGATTCTCCGAAACCACATCGTGAGCCGAAAGAGATTTTGAAGGAGATTGAAAAGATGGAGAAAAAAACTATGGAAACGTTAGGCAAAATTGAATTATAATAAAAATATGAGTACGACAAAAGTAAAAGTATCTCCCCGGATTCTTAAATGGGCAAGAACATCTTTACACCTTACAGAAGATGATGTTATTGCTCATTTTTCTCAAAAATCCAAAAAAAAGTTCGAAGTCGGTTTATCACTTCTACATACTCTAGAAAGCAACGAGCAAGAAATCCGATTCACACTTTTGCAAGAACTATCAAGCCTTTATAAGAGGCCCCTGGCTGTATTTTTTCTAACGCATCCGCCGTCCGAATTACCGCTTCCCAAAGATCGCAGAACTATGGACTCCGATGTTCATAAAATATTATCGCCGGAAGCAATTTTGGTATTAAGAAGGACTAGATATGTTCAGGAAGTTTTTGCTGAATTATCTACTGAATTATCTTGGAATTTAGCCTTACCTTTTAGAAAAGTCTCGTTGTCAGACAATCCAAAAGAGTTAGGTGTGCACTTTAGGGATACTCTAAATTTTTCATTTGAATTTCAGAAGGAGAAAATAAAAAACTCCCGCGAACTATTTAATACCATTCGGGCTAAATTGGAGGAAGTTAATGTCTTTACATTAAAAGCTGCCTTTCCCGCAGAAGACGCTAGGGCTTTTTCTTTGACTGATAAATCTCCACATTTAATTGTGATAAATAACAAAGATGGAGGTTATTTTGGATATGCCCCTAAATCATTTTCACTTTTACATGAATTTGCCCACGTCCTTTTAAGAGAGGGAGCGCTTTGTAATGATTTTAGTCGCTCTCACCAGCAGACTGAAAAGTTTTGCAACGAATTCTCCGCTTCTTTTTTGGTTCCAGATCGGGAATTTTTGCAAGTTTTGCCCGCGACAAAAAAAGACTTTGATAAAGACCAAATTGAAGAATATCTCGAAATCCTACAACCCATTTTTAAGGTGAGCAGAGAGGTCTTATTAAGAAAATATCTCTCTACTGGCTTTATTGATAAAGATTTTTACCAGCAGAAAACCGAAGAGTGGAAAGAAGAATACGAAAAGCGCAAAGATGAGGATAAAAATAAATTTGTTCCTGCCATAACTCCTGGCAAAAGAGCCATCAATAATAATAGTAGAAAATTTGTAGAAATGGTTCTTTACGCCAAAGGGCTTGGTAAAATAACTTTTGATAAGGCAGCTAATTATTTGGGTGTCAGCATTAAATCATTACCCGAAGTTGAAACACTTTCGTTGAAGTAATATGTTATGCACCAAAATCTTTTTGTTCAACCTAAATACACAATAGATACGAGTGCCTTACTGGCGCTTATGAATCTTGGGGAGAAATATGAAAAAGAAACCTTCAAGCGTCTTTGGCAAGATGTTTGTACATTGTGTGATAGTGGCAAAATTGTATCACATATAGAAGTACATAAAGAAATAAAAGAAGGTGGTGTGGGAGATCAGATTTTGTGGGCTAAAAAATACAAAGCTATATTTCAAAAATATGATTTACCGGCCGAAGGAATAATAATCCAAGATATTGGTTCGAAGGGCGGCGACTTTGTTCATTTTCTTGAACAAGGTAAGCAAAAATCAACTCATGCCGACCCATGGCTTGTCGCGCAGGCAAAAATTAATGATTTACTCTTGATCACAGAGGAGTCGCCAAAAAAATCTAGCGTTCCGGCGGTATGTCTTGCTATGGGTGTTAAACCTATAAATCTATTGGGCTTAATGAAAGAAGAAAATTGGACTTATTAGTATGCCTTGCCCAACAAAAAAATTAGGAGAATAAATTTATGCCCCATGCATCAGTAAAAACAATTCGCGATCTGATTTATTGGGAATATGCAAAGCTTATTGCGGGAAGTACGGTTGGCGATCGTAAAAATTATGGAATGGTGATGTATTCATACAAACGTTTGAAAAACAACCAAATGAAGCCATCCGACATTTTACGCGAGAATAAAAAACTCTTTGAATCTGAAAAAGCCTGTGCATACTGCGGTTCGGCAGATGATTTGCAGTGGGAGCATATTATTCCTCGCGTCAAAGTCGAAATTGATACTATTGATAATCAAGTACTTGCATGCCGTCCGTGCAACATGAAAAAGAGCGGGCGCGATCCTTTTGAATGGTACGGACTTGAAAAGAAATATGAGGTGCCGCGTATCGTACTTGGAAAATATCTGAAGCTTATATACGAAATTCACGAAAAGCAGGGAACGCTTGATAAAAACGATTTAAATCAGGATGGGAAATTGGATATCTTTGATCTCGGTGTAATTCTAAAAAATGAATAACTGGCCAACAAACCCCGGTAGCAGAACGCAAAGCGTTCACTGCGGGGCAAGAAAATTATGAAATTATCACAAAAACAAATAGATAAATTATGGGGCGAAACGGGACCATACTCGCAAGCAAATTTAACCATTCAGACACGGATACTTGACGATAAAATAAGCCGTGTTTTTCTGGTGGTTGAAGCAGATATTAATCCACTGACTTATGAATTGGCAAATAAACACCGAGCGCAATTTGCAGACGATTTGAAAGCCTTACAATTACTTGATCATGCTGAATATCGAGGACAAGAATTTGGATATGTTGTTATGGCTTTTGAGGCAGAGTATAGAAATGAAAGCGTTATGCGCGAAGCGCAAGAGCGATTAAAATACACGGTTGAGACGCTTATTAAAATGCACAGATTTGTCATGGATTTAATAGAAAAATAATATGCTCTGGCCAACAAAAAAATTAGGAGAAGTTATAAGCACTATTGAATCAGGACGCCGACCGAAAGGCGGAGCTGTTTCGTCTGGTGTTCCAAGCTTAGGGGTTGAACACATGAATGATGGCGGCGGATTTAAATTAAACGAAATTAAATATATTCCCGAAAATTTTTATGGCCAATTACAGAAAGGAATAATTAAAAAGCTCGATGTGTTAATAGCAAAAGACGGCGCAACTACGGGAAAGGTTTCTTTAGTTAATGAGGGCTTTCCATTTAAGAAGGCGGCGGTCAATGAACATGTTTTTATAGTGCGTGGCCGGCAGCAAGTTATTTTGCAGAAATTTATCTTTTACTTTCTGTTCGGCTCGATAGGAAATAGGCAAATTCTAAAGACAAAGCACGGTGCGGCACAGAGCGGTATAGATCAATCTTTTGTAAATTTTGTACAAATCCCTCTCCCACCTCTCCGAACCCAAAAACAAATCGTTGAGCGGTTGGATAAGATCGCCGAGGCGCAGAAATTGAATGACGATCTCATCCAAAAAGCCGACGAGCTTTTCCAGTCGCTTTTGCACAAAGAACTCAACCCCGCCGGCAAGGATTGGGAAATTCAAAATCTGGGTGATGTTTCGGAATTAGTAACCAAAGGAACTACCCCCACCACCTATGGTCATCAATTTGTCAGTTCGGGCACTCCCTTTCTTCGCGCTGAAGATGTGAATAACAATAAGGTTAATCATCGAAGTGTCCAATATTACATTTCTAAAGAAACAAATGATTTTCTGAAAAGATCACAAACAAAACCCAATGATATTCTTATCACGATTGCTGGGACAATCGGACGAATTGGCTATGTGCCTGCCGATGCGCCAGTCATGAATATGAATCAAGCAGTTGCTATTGTAAGGTTAAAAAAATCGATAAATTATTTATATGTTTTTTTCTTACTTCAGGGCAAGGAGATACAGAAAAAAATACTTGGAGCTAAAGTCATGGGAACAATTACAAATTTAAGCTTAACAAACATAAGAAATTTTAAAGTTTCCGTTCCTGCATTAGAAGTTCAAAAACAAATCGTCCAGAAGTTGTCGACTGTTCAGGAGTATAAAAAGCGACTTGTTGACCAGAAAATAAAGTTAAAAGAGTTGTTTGATAGCGCATTACACAAATCAATACGGGGATAATTCACAACTTTGAAGTTGACAGCATAGTTTTAATGTTTAGAATAAAGATAGTAGGCTGAATGCGCAAGCTAAAGCCCCGAAGCAGCGCCAGCTTGTCTGACCCACTGCGTTTGTGCGAGGCGACTCGCTTACTGGGATTGGCAAAATCATGCTGAATGGTTCCTAGGTTTTCTCTGCCGGCCATTCGTGAGTGAGCTGGATCACGCGTTGAAGACGGCAAGGAGATTAACAGATGTACCCGCCCAAAAACTCCGATTCATAGAAAACAATGATTTAATCCGGCATTGAGCCGGAGTTTTTGTTTTAAGGATTATCTACAAGTATTTTTCAAAACCCAAAAACACCCCGCACCAAATTTTGCGAGATTAAACAACGGCGACTCGCTTCGCCCATAGCGGGATGCCCCTATTCGGGGCGCGCAAGCCGCGAGAGTATTTGGCGTTTCCCTAAGGCGATGTTATATTCAAAATACAATGGCAAAATTGATGCGGGGCAAGAATCGTTGCCAAACTTTCTGCGGTTCAAAATTACAAAACCCAACTCCTCGCCCAAAAATCAAAACTCAAAGAATTGTTTGATAGTGTCTTACACAAATCAATGAGCAATACACAACATTCCAACATTCTGCAGAATGTTGGAATGTTGTGGCGGATGTGTTATGT
>CAZWMJ010000032.1:0-5573 GCA_964635045.1 uncultured Gammaproteobacteria bacterium | reverse complement strand
CAGAAAACGATTACATCCTTTCAGCCAACACTTATAGCCCATACAACGGCGAGGAAGAAATAAACCACCGCGACCCGAAAGAGATTTTAAAGGAGACTGAGAGTAGCGAGAAGAAACTCGAATCAACCTTAGGCGAGGTTAAGAAATTGCTATGAGAAAAGTAAAAAAATACTTTGAGTTTTTTTGGCTTCCGCTTCTATTGTTAGCGGCGGGTATTTTTCTATGGTTCTATATTCCAGATGGTTTTTCAAATTTTAAGAGCACGCTAATAGGATCATTTTTTGGTATTTCTATTTCGCTAGCGGCGGCAGATGGTTTTAAACGCTTAACTGGACACAAAAGAATAAAGAAAACTTTTGGCATGTTGGAGTTGATAGCAATGCCATATCTCAAAAATCAATCACAAAACATTAGAGATACTGTTGGGCAATATCAGGATATTTGTTCTATCGAACAAGCGATATCATTTTTGGCAGTATGTGCTCATTTAGATAGAGTAGCATTGAATTTTGATAAGAGCTGGTTACAACTTACATATTCACAAGAGTTCCTTGATGCCATAAACAGTGACGAACACTTTAACAAAATATCACATGCGATCTTTGAGGTTCTGCTTTTTACAAAACAATTGTCGGCACAATCTATAAATGCGCAAAGCTTGCTTTTAAACGATGTCTCTCATCTGACAGACGCACAAAAAACAGATTTGATCAGTAGAACCAAAAACATAAGAAATGCTCTATTTGATTCTGCTGAAAAATTGCAAAAGTATACCGAGAGGTTAGAAGAAGAAATCAGAAACTTCCTTAATAAAACAGGGTCTTCATATTCAGAGTTTGAAAGGTAAACAAAAAAGACATGAGAAGAAAATTAGACAACCTAACATTTATTGTTGACGATGATTTTACCTCTTCTTTTTCTGTTGAAGATTACACCTTTCATCCACAAAGACGATTTACTCAAGGAAGTCGAGTAGTTGTAACCGGAAACAGAATATTGAACGAAAATAGACAGCATAAGCAAAATGCGTATGTGGAGTATGGGGGCGCACAGCAAGATTCAATTCTTTTTATGGGAGGATTGGAAGGCAATAGATATCGCCCCCGAAAGAGAAGGTTTCTTGACGATATTTTAGTACTCGGATCAATACTTACTGCGCGGAACTGGGGATTATATTCTCGTAGAAACAATACTCAGTATCCTGTTGTTTCCAGAAACCGGTTGGAATACATAAGCAAAAACGCTAGTGAATGTAAACAGCATCTTGATATTGCCATTAATAAAATAAAAGACTCCGCGTGGCAGAGGCAATTTGATAATGGTTTCCATCTTCGCGCGCTTCTTAATCATGCAAACATTATCAACGCTGAAAGCCGGTTTTTATCAATGGTTGTCGTTTGGGAATGGCTCTATCCTCATCTGAAAAACCCCAACGGTGCTACTTCGAGCGACGAGTCAAACAATTTACTTAATATTTTTGCTTATATCCTAAAGCAATACTGGCCTTCAAGGCTTAATGCCACGCTGGAAAATAACAACATATTTCATGTTTTGCGAAATCAGCTTGCGCATTCTGGAAAATTGCCGATAGACAGAAGCTATGCTGAGGATTGGATGACTCAGATACTATGGGATGGAAACGGAACCGCAGGGGGTATAAATGATTACCTAAGATTTTTTGATCGTCTGACGCAAATTGTTGTATTAAAAACGATTGGCATCGATGGAGAAGAGAACTTGCGAGTATTTAATTTTCCAGAACAACTGGATTCTTTTTTGAGCACAGGAAAAATATGAGTAAAGACATTTATAAAATCGAACATAAAATAACAACCCTGGCTCAAAATGCCGTTCCCGACAAAAGTAGAAATTTGTACCACACATTTTCTATCGGGAATATCACGTTTGAACATTGGGATTTCAATATCAGGGATGGTTGGCTTGAAAATGCTTGGTTGGCCAAGGGCGAAGTATTAAATAGCAGCTTTCTGAAAGCCATAAATTCATTTCGTAGAAAATTATGGAAGATAGTACCTCGCATCGCATTGATATCACAATCCTATATTGAATATCATTTCGAACCTTTTATTGTGCATAAAGAAGATAGCGATAAGGCCTTTTTTCATTGCACAAAAGACAGTGAATCTGGTGGCTTGATGTTTATGGAGAATGAGAAACAAGCACTTGATGAATTGCTCGCATCCACAAAGGTGCCTAATGAGTTTTACTATTATTGGAGCGACGCAGTAAACACTCTTGGATATTCTGCGAAATTGTTATTGATGTTTTCTGCGCTTGAGGCGCTTGCGAAGAAAAGAGATAAGGCAAAATTTAAAAAACCGATTGATTTATATTCGCATGTGCTTGGCAAAAGATTGGCTAATAAAATTTTTACTCAAACAATTGGTTTGCGCCATAGATTAGTGCATGGAGAATATCTTTCTCCTAAGCAAGATAGCAAGAAAAATTACCTTGATTTAATTCATAAAAAAGTAATCTCCTTTTTTAATAAAAAAGTCCTTTCAAAGCCGCTTCTTAGCGAAAATGTAGTAAATCCACAGAGACATTTTTATGGCAGTAAATCAGAATGGCACCGCTTCATTAAAAAGGTCGATAAGGGTGCGAGTTTTGGACTCAAAGATATCTTAAACGAAGTCAAGGATGATCATATGATTGTTGGATTTCGTGATAACAAGAAGTACGAGTTAGTTGATGTTAATACTCATAATAACTTGTTAAAGCTTTATTAATGACGAGTTTGACAACAAAAAAGTCAGTTGAGAAAGTAGAAGATAAATCAAAAGATTACCGAATCCTTTTTTCTATTTTAAGCGGACATAACCAGCATGTATTAGTAATCGTTATTATTGGGCATTTGTTGACAGAGCATCTCCTAGACAAAATTATCACTACTAAATACAGAAATACGAAAGCGGCTTTGCGGAAAAGTTTTTCGGAAAAATTAAAGCTTCTTTACCCGGATTGGTTACCTTTATTTATTTACGAAAACATAAAACTTTTGAATAAGGCTAGAAATGATATAGCGCATAACTTGGGCACCAATGACCACAAACCAATTATCTATATTCCAAAGGGCAAACAGGAAATTCTTAACATTCCCAGAAGAAAGAATAAAGAAAAGTTTTACTTTAAGCATTTAATAAACACGGTTTTATTTGATTTAGTAAACTATTCTTATCATTCCTTAAAGATTTCAGCGGATGCAGATTTAAATCATATCTTTCGTTTGAATAGAAAATAATATGTCCTACCCAACAAAAAAATTAGGAGAAATTTTTGAGCCGATTTTTGTCGGAGTAGAAAAAGATACATTGGATCGTATGAAGGATGGCGACAAAAGAGAAGAGGATCATATAACCGGAGATATCCTTACTCGCATTGAAGAAAGAGTTAATGGGCATGACTTTAACGGCTTGCGTGTTCGTGCGCGGCAGTTTTCTGGCCGAGGCCCTAATTCAGATGAATCTCTTACTGGTGCTGACGGCGCTTTGATAGTTGAGGCACCGGATTTGGAATTAAGAAAATTTTTCATCTTTCAAGCTAAAAAACAGACAAAATTTGATGAACGCGCCATTGAGCAGAAATGGCGAATGTTGGCGTGTACGCCGGATAGCTTTTTTCTCGTTTATGGCAAAAAGCAATTTCAATTTGTTTCTGCTTTCCTTGTTAGTGTGAACGACAAATTAGGCGATTTACCAACAAAGAGCTTTTCAGAACTACACAAGGATTTTTTCAATTGCTTTATTGGCGACCACTTTTTTGGATTCCCCCCACTACCATTTCATAGGCCGTGGCGTTTTTGGCCGTTCTGGGATGAGTTCAGAGATTTTGCCAAATTTCCAAAAGATTTGCCGCTTGCGAAAAAGAATCTGCTTATTCAAATTAATAAACATGAAAAATAGTTTTCCAACAAAAAAATTAGGAGATCTTGAGGACACCGATATTATTAAGCTCGGACGTGGAAATGTTATCTCGAAAAATGATATAGAAGAAACGCCCGGCGACTATCCCATCTATTCTTCCTCACAACAAAACGAGGGTGAATTCGGGCGCTATGGCAAGTTTATGTTCGATGAAGAATTGATTACTTGGTCCGTAGATGGCGGCGGTCAATTTTTTTATCGACCGGAGCACAAATATTCCGTTACAAATGTTTGTGGGTGGCTCCGAGTTCTTAAATCCGAAATTTTAAACTGTAAGTTTTTATATTACACGCTATATTTCGCACACAAAAAGCTGAACTTCGACTATACATTCAAAGCGCACCCAAGCGTTATTCGTAAAATGTACAAAATCCCTCTCCCGCCTCTCCAAATTCAAAAACAAATCGTTGAGCGGTTGGATAAGATTGTTGAGGCGCAGAAATTGAATGACAATCTCATCCAAAAATCTGACGAGCTTTTCCAGTCGCTTTTACATAAAGAACTCAATCCCGCTGGCAAGGATTGGGAGGTTAAAAAGTTGAGCGAGGTTGGAGATATTATTACAGGAACAACACCATCTACAAAGAATAGCGAATACTGGAATGGAGAATTTTTGTGGGCAACGCCAACGGATATTAAAGAGAATACTTTTATACTTACTGACACGCCAAAGAAATTAAGCCGTGCGGGATACGAGAAAACTCGCCCTGTACCGCAAAATTCTATTTTAGTAACCTGCATCGCTTCCATCGGTAAAATGGTGCTCGCAGGCAAAGAAATGGCGACCAACCAACAGATCAACTCAATCGTATGTAATAAAGAAAACGATCCGCTTTTTGTATTTTTCTCACTTCAAAAAGATAAAAAGAAACTGATCAATCTTGGTAAAACTACAGCTGTGCCGATTATCAACAAAAGTGAATTCGGGCGTATAAAAATTTTCCTCCCGCCTCTCCAGACCCAAAAACAAATCGTTGCCAAACTTTCCGCAGTTCAGGATTACAAAACTCAACTCCTTGCCCAAAAATCAAAACTCAAAGAACTCTTTGATTCGGTTTTATCAAAATCGTTTAAATAAAACATGGTCAAGGTAATTGAAAAAGATAATAAGGAGTTATATCAGTGCGAGGAATGCGGTTTTCATTATGAAAATCGTGAGTGGGCGGATAAATGCGAGGCGTGGTGCCGGGAGCACAAGAGTTGCAATATCGAGATCACGGCTCATGCCGAGGAGAATAAAAAGGCGTAACAAGTGGTAAAATTAAAAAATGAAGCTCAATAACTTCTTCAAATTGGTTATTGCGATTGGTGTTTCGGAGTTGGCGGGCGTTGTCGGTTCATTTTTTACAATTTCGGCAATTCCGAATTGGTACTCAACGCTGGTGAAGCCGGCGCTGAATCCGCCAAGCTGGGTATTCGGGCCGGTATGGACGGCGCTTTACGCGTTGATGGGTATTGCGGCGTTTTTGATATGGCGTATGGGTTGGGAACGGAAAGAGGTAAAAATGGCGCTGGGAGTATTCGGTTTACAGCTTTTCTTGAACGCCATCTGGTCAGTCATCTTTTTTGGCCTACAAAGTCCCGGCTGGGCTTTGGTTAACATTGTCCTTCTCTGGCTCGCCATTCTCG
>CAZWMJ010000031.1:0-6084 GCA_964635045.1 uncultured Gammaproteobacteria bacterium | reverse complement strand
GAAAAGGAGGAAGAATCAACGAAGCAGTTAACCGAGCGGTTGCTGAAAAAATTTCTTCACAAAAAGTGGGTGATTGATGCCGGAAGTCTGCAAATGATGGAAGCGGAGTGGCTGAAAGAATTAAACGGCAATGTGATTATTACACCGCACCGGAAAGAGTTCCAAGAACTCTTTCAATTCAAAATTCAAAATTCAAAATTCAAAATTACAAGTCAAAACTCAAAAGTTGAGAACGAAATTGTTCAGCAAATGGCGAGAAAATACAACTGTGTGGTTTTGCTCAAAGGGCCGGAGGATATTGTTTGTCCGCCAGCTGGCGGATGCGTTAATATTGCTGGCGGGAATGAAGGGATGACTAAGGGGGGGACTGGCGATGTGCTGGCAGGACTGGTGGCGGCCCTTTCTTGCAAAAATGATTTATTTTTGGCGGCAGCTGCCGGGTCATTTATCAACAAAAAAGCCGGAGAAAGTCTTTACGAGCGAGTCGGCCCTTACTTCAACGCCTCGGACTTGGCCGATGAGATACCGAAGATAATGAAGACACTTGTTATTTGACAAGCTTCGGGAATTATGCGTTAATTAAGATTATGTATTCTCCCAAGTTTATCATCAGCAATAAAATTCTTAAGAACATCGGTATTATCGAGGCAAGCCGGGAGATTATTGATCATGCTCCTCTTCTTCCTTACTACGAGAAAAAGTTTCAGGACGAAGCGCTGGTTCGAACTGTTCATTATGGCACGCATATTGAGGGCAACGAGCTGGATTTAACGCAGGCGGAAAAAGTGCTGATGGGGCAGGAGGTGGCGGCGGCCAGAGAACGAGACATACAGGAGGTTATTAATTATAGAAGGGTGATTGAATACCTTAGCCAAACTCAAAACTCCCCACTTCGCCAAGGCTTCGCGGGGCAAGCAAAACTCAAAACTCAAAACTGGATTGACGAGAAGACGATAAAAGAGATGCATGGGATTACAGTGCAGAAGATTTTGCCAAAGGAAAAATGCGGGGTGTATCGAAAAACGCAGGTGGTGGTAAAAAATAGCGCCACCGGACAAATATCGTTCCGGCCTCCATCGGCAATTACCATTCCATACCAAATAAAGGATTTATTGGCATATATAAATAAATCTAAAGATATAGATATTCACCCGATTTTGAAATCAGGAATTGTTCATTATGAATTGGTGAGAATTCATCCATTTTTAGACGGAAATGGACGGGTGGCGAGGGCGCTCTCCACCTTAATTTTATTTTTGGAGGGATACGATATTAGACGATTTTTTTCTTTGGAAGAATATTTTGACAAAGATGCGATTAGTTACTATGAAGCTCTGCAAAGTGTTGAAAAAAGAGGGGACGATTTGACAGTTTGGCTTGAATATTTTACGCAAGGTTTGGCAATTGAACTTTCCAAAATTAAAGAAAAAGTGGAGAAGATTTCAATTGACGGAAAACTTAGAGAAAGGCTTGGAGGAAAACCAATTATGTTATCGGACAGACAGCTTAAAATTATTGAGTACATCCAAAAAACGGGCTATTTGCAAAATCAAGCATTCAGTCAGCTCTTTCCGATGGTGTCGGAAGATACGGTTCTAAATGAATTAAAGGTTTTGCTGAAAAACGGTGTTCTCAAAAGAAAAGGAAAGACCAAAGGCGCCCGCTATATTTTAGCCTAAAATGTGATAAAATTGGGGCGGTATGACCTTTGCACAATTTTCTTCATATCTTGAGAAGCTGGAGAAAACCTCATCCAGGCTTATCCTGATTGATATTTTAGCCGATCTTTTTAAACACGCTTCAAAAGACGAAATTGAAAAAATTATCTATTTAAGTCAGGGTCGCATAGCCCCTTTTTTTGAAGCCACGGAAATTGGCATGGCGGAAAAGACGGTGGCGCAGGCTATTGCCAAAGCTTTTAATTCTACAAAAGAGTCGGTATTAAAACTATATGGAGAGTTGGGGGATATGGGGATAGCTGCGGAACGTCATTCTGGTAAGCAAAGCGCATCCAGAATCGATTCTGGACAAGCCAGAATGACGGTGGATGAGGTATTTGAAATTTTAACCGAGATTGCTAGGACCAAAGGGAAGGGAACGGTGGAGAAGCGGCAAACCCTGTTATCAGACTTATTAAAAAAGCTCGATGCCACTTCTGTCAAACATCTGGTTCGTATCCCTCTTGGCAACATGAGGCTTGGTATTGGCGACCCGACCATTTTAGACGGCTTAGCTTTGGCCAAATTAGGAGACAGGGGGAAAAGAAAACTGTTGGAGGGCGCCTACAATAAAACTTCCGATATGGGTCTGATTGCCAAAACTCTTTTTAGCAGTGGTGTTACTGCTGTTAATAAATTGAAAGTGCAGGTGGGAAAACCCATTCGATCGGAACTATGTGAGAGGCTGCCGACTGCCGAGAAGGTGATTGAAAAAATGTCCTCTGTTGATGTGCAATATAAATACGATGGATTTCGGGTGCAAATCCACAAAGATGGGGAGCGAGTTTCCATGTTTTCCCGAAATTTAGAAAATATGACCCACATGTTTCCCGAGTTAATTAAAGCAACGTTGCAGCAAGTAAAAGCGAAAACTGCTATTTTAGATACAGAGGCCTTGGCTTATCAGGTAGAGTCGGAGGAATTTTTGCCCTTTCAGGAAACCACCAAGCGCCGCCGAAAATACGGCATTGCCGAAATGGCCCAAAAACTGCCGCTTAAAGCCTTTGCCTTTGATATTTTGTACAAAAATGGCGAGTCGTTGATTGATAGACCGCTTGAAGACAGGATAGAAATACTCAAAAATACTATTGTTGATGATGGGGTGTTAATAGTTAGTAAAACGGAAAAGGTTGATGATGCCAAAAGACTGTCAATACTTTTGGAAGATGCCATTTCCAAAGGCTTGGAGGGG
This sequence comes from uncultured Gammaproteobacteria bacterium, assembly GCA_964635045.1. Taxonomy (GTDB): domain Bacteria; phylum Patescibacteriota; class Microgenomatia; order Levybacterales; family UBA12049; genus CAZWMJ01. The sequence continues at coordinate 3,174 of CAZWMJ010000031.1, read as the reverse complement.
TTGGTAGTCAAACGTTTGGAAAGTTCTTACGAGGCGGGAGGCAGAAACTTTAACTGGGTGAAATTAAAAAGACATAGTAGCGGTGAACTGCAAGATACTATAGATTGTGTCATTTTGGGTTATATTTTTGGCAAGGGAAAAAGGACTGCTTTTGGGGCGGGAGCTTTGTTAGTCGGAGTTTATGATGATCAAAAAGACGAATTCGTGACAGTTTCTAAAATCGGAACTGGTTTAACGGATGAAGAGTGGAGAGAAATTAAAATTAAAAGTGAAAAGCTAAAAGTGAAAACTAAGCCGGCCAGAGTTAACTCCAAAATAGCGCCCAGCGTGTGGGTGGAGCCAAAAATTGTCATTGAAGTTTTGGCAGATGAGATTACCAAATCACCTCTTCATACGGCCGGTTTGGCCCTGCGTTTCCCCCGTCTGGTTTCATTTCGCAGTTTGGACAAGAGAGCCGAAGATGCAACGACTATTAAAGAGTTGGTAGAAATGTACAAAGAACAATTTAAGAAATAATATGCAGTTTGTAGCGGATTTACACCTACATAGTAAGTATTCCCGGGCGGTTAGTCAGGATATGGTGTTGCCGACCATGGCGGCGTGGGGGAAGAAAAAAGGGATTGATATTTTAACCACCGGCGATTGGACCCACCCACTTTGGTTTAGGGAAATAAGGGGATTGTTGGAGGAAGCGGGAGAAGGGGTATATAAACTCAAAAGTCCCCACTTCGCCCCGCCAACTGGCGAGGCTTCGCGGGGCAAGCAAAATGAACCATTATTTCTTCTCACGGTTGAGGTGTCCAGTATTTATAGTCAGGGGGGAAAGCTGCGCCGCATCCATAATTTAATTTTTGCTCCCAATTTTGACACGGCGGAGAAAATAAATCAAGAGTTGCATCGAAGAAGTGTTAATCTGCTGTCAGACGGCCGGCCGATAATGGGACTTTCTTCAATTAATCTTATTGAATTGGTTTTGGGTATTGATAAAAATGCCCTGCTGATACCGTGCCACGCCTGGACCCCCTGGTTTTCGCTGTACGGCAGTAATTCCGGCTTTGACTCGATTGAGGAATGTTTTGGCGACTGGGCTAAATATATTTACGGCGTGGAAACGGGACTGTCAAGCGATCCGGAAATGAATTGGAGGATTAAAGATCTGGAAGATCGGGCTCTTCTCTCTTTTTCCGATGCTCACAGTCCGGCCAAGATGGGAAGAGAAGCTACCGTTTTTGATATAGATACTAAAAGACTAAGATATGAAGATATTAGGAATGCTATTGTTGATAGAAAAGGAATTGCTTACACAATTGAATTTTATCCGGAAGAGGGGAAGTATCATTACACGGGACACAGAAATTGCAATATAGTTCAAAGCCCGCAGGATTCGGCAAAAGACGGCACCACCTGTCCTGTCTGCAAGCGAAAATTAACGGTGGGAGTTGAACATCGGGTGCAAGAGTTAGCTCGTGATAAAGCTATTTTTGATGTTCAAAAATCTAAGAAGGATGAGTTTGGAGTCAACTGGATTGAGGATCCAAAAGAAATTCATCCGCCCTATGTTTCGCTGGTGCCGCTGTTGGAAATTATCAGAGAGGCGCTTGAGGTAGGCGAGTTTTCAAATAAAGCCAAAGAATTATATGAGCAGCTGACTTACAGCATTGGCACGGAATATGATATTCTTTTTCGAACTGACCTTTCGCTCATTGAAAACAAAGCGAGCAGCCGGGTGGCGGAGGGAATTTCAAAGGTGCGGGAGCGCGATATCGTGGTGGTTCCCGGTTATGACGGAGTGTACGGGAAGGTGAAGATATGGGATGGGGAAAAAGTAGGACAGGTAGGACCAGTAGCACAAGTAGATCAAGTAGAACAGATGGGACTTTTTTGAATTATGTTTCAAAATCGTCAGCAGGCGGGAGAATTGCTTGCCGCTAAGTTAAAAGATTATCAGAGAAAAGAGGTAGTTGTTTTAGGTATTCCGAGGGGCGGGGTGGTGGTGGCTTCTGCAGTGGCAGAATTCTTACAGTTGCCGTTGGATATTATCGTTATTAAAAAAATCGGGGCGCCCAATAATCCGGAGCTGGCCGTTGGAGCGGTGGCAGGCGCAAAAATTATTTATTGGGATAACAGACTTTGCCGACAATTAAGTATTACCAAAAGTGAGAAGTTAGAAGTGAGAAGTAAGAAGTTAGAGGAGCTGCGTGAGCGGGAAAAATTATTGCGGGGGGAAAAGAAGTATAATAATTTTGAGAATAAAACAGTTATTCTTGTTGATGATGGGGTGGCGACCGGTGCGACAGCGATTGCCGCTGGTAAATTTGTCAAAAAGATGAAAGCAAAAAAGATAATTTTGGCCACTACGGTGATTGCTAAAGATACCTTATTACATATTAAGAGATATTTTGATGAGGTGATTTTTCTGGAGAGTCCGGAAGAATTTCACGCAGTAGGACAGTTTTATCAGGACTTTCCACAAGTAGGCGATGAGGAAGTGAAGGCGATTTTATAAAAGTTATAAAAATTATAATTATTATATGAAATTAATCATCGGTTTAGGAAATCCGGGAGAGAAGTATCAAAAAACGAGACACAACCTCGGTTTTATGGTGGTGGAACAATTTCTCAAAGATTTTGAGCCGGTGGGGCAGACGGTTTGGGTTAATAATGATAAATTTAAGGCTGACATGGCCGAGATTGGTTGGAAACCGAAGTTAAGAACAATGGAAAAAGTCATGGTGGTCAAGCCCAAAACCTACATGAATAACTCGGGACTTGCGGCCAAATTACTAATTACTAATTACCAATTACCAATTACTGATGTCTGGGTTGTTCACGATGATATTGATTTGCCGTTGGGAGCGATGAGAATTCGTTTTGGCGGGGCCTCGGCCGGACACAAGGGAGTAGAGTCAATTATCAAAGCCCTTAACAGCGATAAATTCTGGCGGTTTAGAATGGGAATCGGATTACAACATCAAAAATCAAATATCAAAGATCAAAAATTTAGAAACGTTGAGGATTATGTTTTAGGTGTATTCAAGGGTTCGGAGTGGGGCAAGGCCAGAGAGCTGATTAAACGCGGGGCTAGGGCTATTGAAATGGCGCTGGAAGAGGGCTTGGAGAGAGCCATGAACAGATTTAATACGAAATAATGAAGGATTTAATTATAGATTTAGA
>CAZWMJ010000030.1:0-6171 GCA_964635045.1 uncultured Gammaproteobacteria bacterium | reverse complement strand
GGAATGTCCAAAGTTAAAGCCCACACGGAAAGAGAGCCAACGAACAAAACCGCCACAACAGCGCCGTACATAAAAAACCTTCTTAGCCCCCTTTTACCCTTAGTCCTTTTTGCCATTTAGAGCAAATATAACACAATTCTGCCTATTTTTCAACTGCTGAAAAAACGGCTAAAACGGCGATTTAGCCATTTTTAGCATTGTTTTATCCACAGCTCGGAAGTTTGTTCCCAGAACAAATGGTCGGGTATAATTAAAAACATGAAAAAACCCGCAACAAAGAGGCAAAAACAGCTTTTAGGGGCAATATATGAGCACATTAAACACACAGGGTATCCACCAACTTTTAGTGAAATGCGTGAAAAAATGGGCGTTTCTTCTAATCAAAGTGTCATAGACCACCTAAACAAACTGCTTGAGGCGCGCCTTTTACAAAAAAGTGAGTCGGCGGCCAGGGGTTTGAGCATACTGCCCGCCGGATATAGAGAGCTTGGAAGGCCCCCGCTTGTGGGCTTTCTGGGTATGACAAGCGCCGGCTCGCCAATAGAGACAATTGAAATTTCCGGCCAGTGGCAAGAAATACCCTCCGTGTATGATAAATTGTCCCGCCTCGACCACAATGTTTTTATTTTGAGGGTTTTGGGTGATTCAATGATAAATGCTGGAATCAATGACGGCGACGCGGTGTTGGTCCAAGAAAAAAAAGAGTTTTCATCTGGCGAAATTGTGCTTGCGCAAATAGGGGGCGAGTCAACAATTAAACGTTTTATCTCTGAAGACAAACCACCCTATGTTTATCTGAAGCCGGAAAATCCAAATTATGAGAACATACTTTTTACAGACGAAACACAGCTTACAGGAAAAGTGATATCGGTGTTAAAAAATAACTACTGGAAGCCGGTAAAATAAAAATCAATGCCTACAAAAAAACAAAACAAAACCAAAGAGGTAATAGATAAAATTTTTAAGGACCCGGATTTGGTGTACGGGCTTAAAGAGTTTGAATACATTGACGATATTCAGAAGGTTTTGGAAATAACAGAAGAAGAAAAAAACCGCTTTTATATTAAGGACCTGAAAACTCGCAAACGCCGTTTCGTTTTTGACGAAGAAAAAGGAACGGGAAGACCGGAAGAAGTTGTTCGCCAGTTGTGGCTTCACAAGTTAAACACAATTTACAAATATCCTTTTGACAGAATGGATACGGAAAAAAGTATTCACTTTGGCAGAGAGATTCACACCAAAGCCGCGGACATAATTGTTTATAAACCGGACAAAATAACCCCGTACATACTACTTGAGACAAAAGCGCCGAATGAAAGTAAGGGCATAGAGCAACTCAAGGCATACATAAGCGCGGAAGGCGCGGAAATCGGCGTTTGGTCAAACGGCGCGAAGAGAGTTATTCTTTATAGACCCTATCCAAAAGAATTTAATGATACCTTGCCGGATTTGCCCTCGGCGGATAAGACAATTGACGACCTTTTAGAGGAGAAAAAAACATATTTTGAATATACGACCACAAAAATAAATCTTAAAGAAACGGTTGAAAGAATACAGGAACTGGTCTTGGCCGGTTCGGGCGCGGAGGTTTTCCCCGAAGTTTTCAAGCTCATTTACGCCAAAATTTATGATGAAGAAGAAGCAAAATTAAACCGCAAAGATAACGAGGTTTATTTTAGAAAGTATCGAGATCCGGCAAAAACTTATTCCAGCATCAACGAGCTTTTCAAAAAAGCCGTCAAAAAATGGCCCGGCACCTTTTACGAACAAGATGACATCAAATTATCTCAAGAACATCTCTCAATTATTGTCGGAGAGCTTGAGCGTACCCGTCTTTTCGGCTCAGACCTTTCAATAATAGACGAAGCGTTTGAATATCTTATTCCGGAAGTGGCTAAAGGCAACAAGGGGCAGTATTTTACACCTCGCCATGTCATAAATATGGCGGTAAAAATGCTCAACCCCAAACCCGACGAATATGTGCTGGATCCGGCATCCGGTTCGGGTGGATTTTTAATCAGCACTATGTATTGGGCGAAAGAAAATCACCTCAACAATTCCGAAGAGCGGATGCGGGCTTACGCCAAAGAATATATCTGGGGCATTGATTTTGCCGAGGAAATCTCAAAAGTATCCCGCGCGCTTATGCTTGTTGCCGGGGACGGCCGTTCGCATATGTTCAAACTTAATTCTTTAGACCCCAGAGAGTGGCAGGGCGAGGAGGGTCAACTTCTTGATGCCAGAGCAAAACTTCAAGCGCGACTTCTTGATTTGGGCGGCTCCGCAGATAACGCCGAAAATAAAAAAACTTTTCACTATATGAATTTTGACGTTCTCTTAACCAACCCCCCTTTTGCGGGAGAAATTAAAGACCAGGGTATCTTACGCCAGTATGTTTTTGGGAAAAAGAAAGGAAAACTGGTAAATAAAATTGAACGGCACATTCTTTTTATTGAGCGGACTCTTGATATGCTCCGCCCGGGCGGGCGAATGGCCATTGTTTTGCCACAAGGTGTTTTAAACAACACGAATACGGAATATGTGCGGGAATATCTTTTTGATAAGGCGCGGATTTTGGCGGTCGTGGGACTTCATGGAAACACCTTCAAACCGCACACAGGCACAAAAACAAGCGTTTTGTTTTTGCAGAAGTGGGACGAAGACGAAAAACCACCCAGAGATTACCCGATTTTTATGGCGGTTTCCAAAAAAGGAGGCAAAGATAATTCAGGCGATTACATTTACAAAAAAGACGCCAAAGGAGGCCACATTCATGACACCAATGGCCGAAAAGTTTTAGACCACGACCTGGACGAAATCGCAGATGGGTTTTTGAAATTTGCGAAAGAATATAAGTTTGATTTTGTGTAGATTCATGGCCGCATTAAGTGTTTTTGAGAAAAATATCGAACGGGCAAAAGATTTATTTTCTGCCCATCGTACTACTTTCCCAAAAGGCAAGCCCCCGGCAAATTGGGGCGCCGATATTTTAAGATCGTCCCTAGTTTTTGCTGTAGCGGCGCTGGATGCATATATGCACGATAAAATTGCTGAAGTTATACCAGCAATGATTGAAAAAAGAGGATCAAACATGCCAGGAGGTTTTATTGGCGTGATGAAAGAGCAGGTAAGCTATGAGAAACTACTGCATATTCCATTTAAGGATAGGCCAGCTGAGCATTTTAGAACTGCGATAAAAAGACATTACTCAACACAAACTATTCAAAGTCCAAGAGAAATTGAAAAAGCTATTGGCATATTGGGAATTTCAGAGTTTTGGTATAAGTTGGCTCGGGAGGTGAATCGAAGGCCGGGGCGTGTCAAAAAGTATGGCAAAAAGACAATCAAGGAATTCATACAATCTTATATTCAACGCAGGCACTGTATAGTACATGAAGCTGATTTATTTACATCAAAAAAACATAATAATACCAAGCGACCATTGAAAATCGGTTTCGTGAAGAACGCAATTAATCACATTTCAATTTTTGTCCATGCTGTGGAAAAAATTATTAATCTTAGTACTGAGGAGTAATTACTGTGTCCAGCATTTTCTCAATAATTCAAAAATCGCAACTCGAAGGTACAATGTTATAACAAACATGAATGACAAAAAACTTTATATAAAAGAAAACGAAGTTCGTTTTAGAAAATTCCCCGAAATAACCGAGGGGGCAAAATTGTTGTCGCAAGGGCGAGAACTTGAATTTATTGACGGGCCATGGGTGAAAGTTAAGCTTGGCGATGAAGAGGGGTGGGTCCACTACGATTACTTGACCGAAACTAATCCAGGCGGAGAAAAAATTACTAGCGATCTTCCAAATTTTATAATTGGACAGACAAATCTTGTCGATAACCCCAATACCATTAAGGCGAGAAAAATTATCAACGACGAATTCGGTGGAGGTAGGGATAAGGATTATTTAAATTGCACTGAATACGTTCAGTGCTGTGTCAAAACTAAACTTGGCAAAGATATCCAGTGGCCATTAAAAAGTGGGAGGAACGGCGGCAAGTGGTGGAAGATTTTCCAGGACGCAGGATTTTATAAGATTCTCAACGAGCCGAAACCGAATTGCGCTATGTGCTTTACGGCCGGCATAAGCATTGACCCAAAAATAAATGAAATAGGGCATGTTGCATTTATAGAGAATGTTTTACAAGATGGCTCTGTTAAAATTTCTGAAGCAAACTGGCCACGAAGCGGTATTTATAATGAGAGAATTATCTCTAAATACGATTGGCAAAATAAATATGAAGCCCGATTTATTGAATTTGTATGATCGCCTACTCAATAATCCAAAAATCACAACTTGAAGGCGCGCATCGGCTGGATGCGGAATATTATCAGCCGGAGTATTTTATTGATTTTACGAAAGGGAATTGGCGACCAATCGGAGGAGTTTTAGAGTTGTGCCAATACGGACTTTCGCAAGCAATGAATGACGAGAAAAAAGGACACCCAATGTTTAAAATGGATAATATAAACCACGCTTTTTTGTTTGATGATGAAGTCAGATATGCCGATGTAAACGACAATTTATTTAAAGAATTTAAAATAAAGAAAGATGATGTGTTTTTTAATCGTGTAAATTCGGAAGAATTTGTTGGTCGTACCGGAATCTTTAAACTAGATTTAGATGCGGTTTTCGCTTCTTACTTAATAAGAATCAGGCCGAAAAAAGAAGGTGATATTTTGTCAGATTATCTAAATATTTTTTTGAATTCTTCTTATGGTCTAAAACAGATAAGAAAATTTGCTAGACGAGCCGTTAATCAAGCCAATGTAAATGCGGAAGAATTAAAACAAATAAAAATTGCCGTCTTGCCTAAAAAAGAGCAGGAAAAAATAGCTGAATTATCAAATAAATCATGGCAAGAATTCCAAAACTCAAAATCTTTTTACTCCCAAGCCAGGAATTTGCTTCTGGAAGAATTGTACTTGTCCTCCGAAGCTTTAGCGAAGGAGGAGGGCTTGTTCTCGATTGTTAATCTTTCCGAAGTCAAAAAAGCGAATCGCATAGATGCAGAATATTTCCAGCCGAAGTATGAAAAAATCATATCTCTAATTCGCGCGAATAGTGGAATAAATCTTGGCGACCTAGTTTCAGTGAAAAAAGGCGTTGAACCGGGAAGTGATGCGTATCAAGATGAGGGCAAATTATTTATTCGCGTGAGTAGTTTGTCTGAAAACGGCATTACGGACAAAGACCAAAAATATTTGAGCGACGAATTATATGAAAAATTAAAAAAGGACTACGAGCCGAAAGTCGGAGAAATTTTGCTTACAAAAGACGCGACACCAGGTATTGCTTATGTTTTGAAAGAGAAAACCGAAGGAATAATTTCCGGAGGAATTTTACGTCTCAAAGTAAAAGAGGAAATTGAGCCGGAATATCTTGCTTTATGTATAAATTCTTTGGTTGGACAAACGCAGGTGGAACGGGATGCCGGTGGCTCTATTATTAAGCACTGGAAGCCGGAACAGGTCAAAAATATTTTAATCCCAATTTTGCCCAAACCAACCCAGCAAAAAATCGCGGACTTGGTCCGAAAATCCCACGAAGCTCGCAAAAAAGCGAAAGAGTTGTTGGAAGAAGCCAAACGAAAGGTTGAGGAAATGATTGAAAAATAATATGAATAACTTTTTAGTTTTTATTTTAGGCGCAGTTGTTGGCGGAGTTGCGGTTTGGGTATGGATGAAAAATGAAAAGGCAAAGTTGGGAGCAGAAAATAGGGTCGGAGGGTCCGCCCGCCAAAGCTTTAGCGCCAGCGGGATTTCGGGGGTAAATACCCGGAGGCAAAACGAAAAAGAGCAAAACAAAGAAAAAATTTTGGGCATGTTTGCGGCGAAAAAGGAGATAACAAACGACGATGTTGAAAACTCTCTTGGTGTATCCGACGCCACCGCGACGAACTATTTAAATGAACTTGAACAGGAGGGCAAAATTGAACAAGTCGGTCAAACCGGCCGAGGCGTATTTTATCGGGCAAAAAACGGCTAAATCGCCGATTTAGCCGTTTTTGCGTCCCGTCCACAAATAGAGAATTTAATGCTATCATCTAAAAATGGCGAAAGGTTTAAGTAAAAAGTTGGAAAAAAAAATCAAACGGCTGTCGGAGGAAATAATCACCGAAAAAGAACTGGAAGGACGGTTGAAATCCGGGCAA
>CAZWMJ010000029.1:0-6766 GCA_964635045.1 uncultured Gammaproteobacteria bacterium | reverse complement strand
ATATCATAATTGTCTGACTTTTGCTGTATAATTATCCTGATGCAAAGAGTGGGGCGGATACTGAAAAATTTTGACGAAACGGTTTTGTTGACAAAAGAGAAAAAATATAATACTCTAAAATTGCACTTATGATAGAAAAAATAGTTGCTTCGGCAATTCCTATTGTTTTATTTTTCTTACTTTTGTTTGGCTATACCAAACTGGCAGGACCGCTTCCTTTAAGCATTAATTCTGTTAGTACTACCAAAACAGATACTTTTAATGTCAGCGGCGAAGGCAAAGTTTTTATCCGGCCCGATACGGCCATGGTCAGTCTTGGCATTTCGGCCACTGCCGGTTCGGTCAGGCAAGTTCAAGAGCAGATAAATAGCGTTATCAACCGGGTTTCTCAAGAGGTCAAAAATTTGGGTGTTGATGAAAAGGATATTAAGACCACTAACTACAGCATCAATCCTAACTATGATTATAATTCTGGCAGCCAAAAAATTACCGGCTATCAGGCCTCAGCCAACCTGCAAGTTAAAGTAAAAGATATAGATAAAGTTAATGATGTGATTGACAGGGTCACAGCGGCAGGGGCCAATCAGGTGGGAGGGATAAGTTTTGATGTTGATGACAGAACTAAAGCGGAAAACGAGGCGCGGGAAAAGGCGGTGGCGGATGCCAAAAGAAAAGCCAAAGAAGCGGCCAAGATAGCGGGGTTTAGGCTGGGGAAAATCGTCAATTATCAGGAAAATATGGGAGCGCCGTGGTATCCGTTTTATGGAGCCTCGGCCTTGGAAAGAGTTGGAGGTGGCACTCCTACCAAAGTTGAGCCGGGAAGTTCCGAAGTTTCAGTTGCCGTCACTCTAAGCTACGAAATCTTCTAGCGCTGTCTTCTTTGTCGGACAGATTTGGAAAAGTTTTTACTAAGTTGCAATTGATAGATAAGTATTGCAATAATGGTTTTATACATCAAATGTAAATATGGCTGAGTTAAAACTACCTGTTCTTGAAAAGGGACCAAAACCTCCATCAGCTCCGCCACCGGCGGCCGCAGAGGGATCAAACGGGCCTTCTGCGCAAGCCGTAGATCTGGCAGATACTCTTGCAAAACAAACCAGAGGTGATTCAACAGATCACGGCGAAGTTTTACAAAATCTGGCTGAGTCAACCGGAGAAATACCGTTCAGTTCGCTAAGAGTGGATATGAGTGACGCATCCAAGGCAAGAATCGCTCAGCTTCACGATCCAAGCAAAGTTGGAAAAGATCAGTATGGAGAAGGATTAGTGAATAAACACCACAAAGGTAAAAATACTCTTTCTGAGCACGAAGCCGCCCAAGCGCAAGCTTATCAGGACCTCCAGCAAAAAATAGACGCGGGTCTTGTTGATCCCTCAACGATTCCAACCGAAATGTGTTTGAGACTCGGGGTTAAGCCCGATCTTGAATCGGTTCCGCCAGCCTATGATGCGATTGCCGGTAGAGTAAACGAAGAGGTTAGGACATTTCTTGAACAAGGCGATCTCACGCAGGAAGAATTTGCGGCTATCAGCGGGGAGATAACAGAGTTTACTAATCTTTATGGCGGCGCCTATGGTAAAGAAAATATTCCCGCTGCCTACGAGTTAGTTCGTGACAATGCCAGAAAACTTGTTTATCAGCATATGATTGATAAGACCATATTTTCCGGTTCTGATCATGGAGTTCGACACATTGTCAATGGCAATATCCGTTTTGCCAAGCAAATGATGGAGAGTCTTAGGGAGAAAGGCGTGGTTGTTTCTCTCAGAGACGAAGTGATTATACATCAGGTGATGATTGACCATGATCTAGGATATACCACTGGCGCTGCGCAAGCTCCGAAAGGTTTTGAAGCTTCAAAAGATCACCCACTGGTAAGCGCCAGATTTATTGAAGGAAACAAAGCTTACTATATTAATAGGTTTGGGGAAGACGGATATAGATCAATTCATGACGCGGTACTTAACCATAGTTATCCCAGATTGGAATATCAAAGCGATGGACAAGAAGTAGCGCATAACGGTCTTATTCGGGGGATTAGTTCAACCGTTGATTCGTTAGGCGTGACCGTGGAAACCAAGACGCCGGAGTTTTTCTGGAACAAAGATGCGATACGGACACTGCTCAAAATTCGTCTTGCCATGGAGACCATGAATGGGGAAGTGCCGGATACACTTATGGGTCGGTATAGACAGGAACTAATCGGCGTTGCCCAACAGGAGCAGAATCCCGATAGAGTAGCAGGGTACGAAAATGCGATCACCAACTTTTTTAACGAGGTAACAGCGGACAATACGCTTGGTCATTACACCGGCGTGGTTCGCGCTGTGGCGGTAGAAGAGGTGCCGGGACATGCAGAAGAGGGGGAAGCTGAAGTGCATGATCATGGTCATGGGAGTGAAGATAAGCGGTTTCGGGTGGTTGTGGAGATGACTCCAACAGAAGTATATGCTCTTCTTGGCAATATGTTTGGTGATAAACTGGCAGCCCAGTCGTTTGTAAAAGTAGTTAAAGATTTGGGACTTGATCATACTCAGCTTGAAGCGCATGCCCGGGCAGTCCGGCGAACAGGAAAAAGAGGAGAATCTGCCCAAACTCTGGATATGACATCTGACAGCGCGCACGTACGAGTCGGCAGTGAATTATTAGAAGATCAGAGTGGAGGCCGGCTGGCGGATATTTTGGACGGGCAAAAGATTCAAAACATCGCCGAGGTGTTCCATGAAGTAGAACTATTAAGCGTGCGGACAGAAATAAACGAACTATTGGATGAGATGGATAGCCGGGGAACTGAAACAAGTCCGGAAATTCAGGCGCGGTTTGAGTGGTCAATAACCGGCAAAACGACTGCCGATGAGGCAAGACAGCTTAACGATTTGCTTATTAGTCTTTCCGACCCCTCAAGCGCCGGTCAGAAGGATGACGGTGGGGCCGATGTGACAGTTTCTCAGATGGCTAGGCAAACGTTGAAGGGTTTTCTAACGGCGCAAGAGCGAGTGTTTTTAGGAGTCTAAATAGTATATCATATAGTATATGACGGAAATTGGTAGCGGTGGAGAAGCAACAATGAGAAGAGTTTCTGAACAGCCTAATATAGAACGCAAGCGGAGTCTTTTCCGAGATCTTACGCAGTTGGTTAATACCCGAATTGGCAGAGAGGCTCAATCGATAGAGAGAGAGGCGATTGCTTTTGCCGTAGAGCGGTCATTTCAGGAGCCGATAACTCCGGAGGTCTTTCTGCGTGTAGTGTTGGGCGTTGATGACGGAGATAGTCCAAGAGATGCGAGTATGAAGATTCATACCAGCATCTATGAATTAAAAATGCAAAAAATTGGAGAGATGATAAGTAGTAATCCGTCAGACGCAGAGCGTCTTACCGCCCTGAGAGAGAATATCCAAATAGGTCATAATATGACAATGGACAATTATAGCAAACCGAATGCCCCCATTTTTATTGGCGCGGTCTCTCAAGACTGGGTTCCGCAGTGGGTTGGACAGCCGCAAGCGGCTAATGCTAGTGGTGTATAATATCTTCATGCAGAAGGTGGGGCAGATACTTAAAAATTTTAATCCGGTTAAAGACCGCTATGTGTCGCGGGAATTTCAGCAGTTCGGCGTTTATTTAGCAGAAGAGCTGGGCGATTATAAACACACCGGTCTCTACATCAAACTGGCTAAAACAGTCCACCGCTCCATTTTGGAAAAAGCCCTGTCCTTTACAGTTGATAGCGGAGCGAAAAATAAGGGGGCTCTATTTATGTGGCGTTTGAAGCAACTCAAATCTGAAAACGCAAATGTCCAAGCTTCATATAAAAAATCAAAGCTTTGAGATTTGAAAATATGAACACTGTTCATTTAATGATTTCCGGCTTGGTGCAAGGGGTGGGGTTTAGGCATTTTGTCCGCAGTAAAGCTCGGGAATTGGGGCTGGTTGGGTGGGTTAGCAATACGGAGAACGGCATGGTTGAAGTTATTGCTGAGGGAGAGAAAGAAAAGATTAAAAAAATAATTCTGCTTTGCAGAAAAGGCCCGATGTTATCTGAAGTCAAAGACATCAGCGTCCAGTGGCAGGAGAGTCCGCCAGCCAGCGGAGGAGAATTTTCCTCGTTTGAAATTAGGTAAAAGTAAAAGGCAAATCCGACTTTCCCATGAAAGACCTCAAATTAATCTCCCCGCGATAGACTAGCCTATAGTTGAAGTTGGTTTAATTTTGTGGTATCCTTTCATCTCATGTTCAACGAGTTGTTTCGATTTTTGGGAAGACCTGACAGAGAAGATCCCCTTATTCAAACAATTGAAGCCGATGGCGTACGTTTTAGAGTACGATTTCAATACGACCCCGATCCTTACGAGGGCGACTGGACTTATCCAGGATATACCTTTGATCTAAGAATGATAAAAGCGGGGAAAACCTTGCCCATATCTAATGAACCTGATGTTGCCGTACCCAGTGATTTTTATCCAGTTCGTTCGTTTGAGATTACGGATAAAACGCGAGGAGGGAAAAAAATTGATGTGATGTCTCTTCTTCCTCATGACTGGAGTATATTGGCTGTTAGTCCGCGAATAGATTACCTAACAATGGTGCGGGGTAGTTTAAGAGCGCGCGGAGTTTCAGAAGAAGAAATAGATTTATATCAAAGGATGATTTTGCCTATAGGATCCCTTCCGGATGATCAAACTTTACGCATACCTATTACGCGCTTTCCACAGGAAAATAAACCCAATGAAATAGTTGATTGGGCAGTAGAACTGGTGGTTTATAACATTGGTCAGGCCCAAGCATCAATAACAGGCCTAGATGAGCCCGCGTCTGTAAATGAATTTGCCCGCCGGTATTTACAGGAAACTTTAGGTGGAAACCTGCATTTATTACAACAGGGATAAAATATTGTTTAGCTTCGGTCAGCCTTGCAAGGTGAGACCTTGCGAGGCTATTGCCGAGAACAAACTAAAACTATAGATAAAACCGACTAGCAAATTTTCTTCATTTGAGATCGTTTCTTAAAGTTCAATCAGTAGTGGGTTCTAGATCAACTGGTGGTTTTGGGGGAGGAAGAGGGTGAATTCCGCTAAGTTTTACCGGAATAATTTGATCAAGTTCTCTCCAGGGAGATTTAAGGCCCGCGGTAGCGGCATCGACAGTTGATTTTGCAAATGCCATTTTTACACTTTCTATATTAATAATGGTAGGACATTCAACAGTTCTTACCTCGCCTGTTTTTCTGTTTACTTCAGTTACTTTTAGCCCATCCCTATCTCCACTTAAGGTAACATCAAAATTGTCTCGCCGCCATTGTTTTTCGGCATCACTAAGACCCATTCCGCCTTCTTCAATGTTTAAATCATAAGTAGTTGGATCAGTTGATTCTCCATCGGTAGGACTTACAGATAAATGAGTTGTTGTTTTTGGGGTTTGCCGTGGTTCTCGGCTGCGCAGAACAAGCTTCATGATCCCTCTACCGTATTGACCGGATACTCGCTCATCTAAATTATAGCCGTATGTAATGAGAGTCGTTGCCGGAGTTATAACTCTCCCAAATCTACCAACAACCGGTTCTCCTATTTTTACATCCACAGAAAATTGATCTTCAAGAGGGTTAGTAGCACCAAATTCAACTTCGACGAAATCATCTTCTCTTAAGAGTCTAGCAATACCATGATTTTCAGTTATTTTCAGAGAGGCGATACTTTTGCCGTTGGAATTAAATATATCTTCACAGTATTCTATACCGACTTGATTATTACCATAAAGATATGAGCGGTGGTAGCTGATAAAGCCAGCGTTTTCTTTTACATCAAGAACTCTAAATCCTTTTTGATCTCTTCCCGCAAACTCCCAATGAGAGGGAATAGCGGGGCCTTCGCCTGGCGGTTCACCCAAAACCATATGTCTTGATTATACAAGAACCTTTATCCAATATCCACTAATCTTTGCGGTATTATATGATATACTTATTCTATGCTGGGATACATTCTTCTTTTTACCTTTCTAGGCAGTGTGGTGTCGCTGGTGGGGGGGATACTACTTCTTATCAAAGAAAAGTGGACGCTTAAGATTTCTCATTTACTCATGTCTTTTGCCGCCGGGGTACTGCTGGGTACGGCCTTTTTTGATCTACTTCCCGAAGCCCTGGAGGAAAGCGCAGAAACTAATATTTTTGCCTGGGCGCTGACTGGTATTATTGCCTTTTTCTTATTAGAGCGGTTTATCTACTGGTTTCATCATCATCACGAACATGAAGATAAAGAGACCAAGCCCACCGTGCCCTTAATTATTCTGGGAGACAGCGTTCATAACTTTCTGGACGGGGTGGCCATTGCCGCCACTTTTTTAGTCAGCGTTCCTTTGGGTATGGTAACGGCTCTGGCCGTGGCTGCCCACGAGATACCGCAGGAAATTGGCGACTTTGCCATACTGCTTCATCGGGGAATGAAGAGAAATAAAGTCATTTGGGTAAATATTTTAAGCGCTCTAACTGCCATGGCCGGGGCGGTTTTAACATTTTTTGTGGGGGATACGGTTAAAAACTTGCTGCCCGTCGTTATCTCTCTTACCGCCGGCTTCTTTATCTACATTGCCGCCTCCGACTTAATCCCGGAAATTCACCACGAGAAGCGGGGTTTTGCCTTCCTGGAAAGTCTGCTTTTAATCGCCGGAGTCATCCTCATCTGGCTCTCTACTACTATTTTACGCGTCTAGTTCTCAATTATTTTTATTCCACGAGTGCAATTCTCTTATTACTTTATTTATTGTTCTCG
>CAZWMJ010000028.1:0-7086 GCA_964635045.1 uncultured Gammaproteobacteria bacterium | reverse complement strand
TACGCTTTCTTTAAAGGATGGCTGCTTCTAAGCCAACCTCCTGGGTGTCTATGGAACCTGACTTCCTTTCAAACTTAGCTTTTATTTAGAGACCTTAGATGAGAGTCTGGGCTGTTTCCCTCTCGACTGATCAGCTTAGCCCGACCAGTCTGACTAGCCGCCCAATGTTGCTCTGTATTCGGAGTTTAATTGGTTCCGACAACTTGCGTCGCCGGTAACCATTTAGTGCTCTACCCCAGGCAACTACATGGCGACCGCTATACCAAAATATATTTCGGGGAGAACCAGCTATCTCCGGGTTCGTTTGGCATATTGCCCCTAACCTCAGGTCATCCCAACCTATTGCTACAGATACGGGTTCGGGCTTCCTCCCGCCTTTCGGCGGGATTCACCCTGCCCAAGGTTAGCTCACCCGGTTTCGGGTCTAATGACTGCAACGTAATAGACCAGTTAGGTCACGCTTTCACTACGTCTTCCCAAGTTTGACTTGGTTAAACTAATGCTGCAATCAATAACTCACCGGTTCATTCTTCAATAGGCACGGCATCACTCGCGCACTGCGCGAAAGAATTTAAGATTTAAGGAATTAAGTGATAAGTATTTTTTTCTTTTGACTTATCATTTAAATCTTATATTCCTAAAGTCCTTTGTGCAATGCACAAGCTTTGCCTGCTTGTCAGCCAACAATTTCAGGTCTATTTCATTCCCCTCCCGGGGTGCTTTTCACCTTTCCCTCACGGTACTAGTTCACTATCGGTAGACTTTGGTATTTAGCCTTAGAGCGTGGTCGCCCCAGATTCCCACAGGGTAGCCGTACCCCATGGTACTTAGGTACAGACTATCGGTGTTTTGAATTTCGCGTACGAGCCTTTCACTCTCTTTGGGGAACTATTCCAAGTCCTTCTGCTATCCAAAACAACATCGAATATCGTCTGCCCTGCAACCCTCGCGCGCAGCGCGAGAACAATTAACTCGTAACCTGTAACTTGTAACTTTAAAGATTTAAATTCTTTTGTGTTACTTGTTACCTGTTACTTGTTACTCGTTCTTGTGCTACGCACAAGTTTAGGCTTTTCCCCTTTCGCTCGCCGCTACTTAGGGAATCTCCCGCCAAAGGCGGGATTTCTTTTCCTGGCGCTACTTAGATGTTTCAGTTCACGCCGTGCCCTCGAGTGCCCTATGGGCACTTCGAACAATCAACAAACAATCACCGCCGCAGCGGGATCCCGCAATGGCGGGACAATTGACAATTAACTATATTTTGATTTTTGTTAACTGTTAACTTGTTAACTGTTTGAAGTGCCTTTTTAGGCACGCGTACCCCGCCAAAGGCGGGGTGGGTTGTCCCATTCGGAAACCGCCGGATCATAGGTTTATGGCACCTACCCGACGAGTATCGCCGCCATATACGTCCTTCCTCGGCCAAAGCCTCCTAGGCATCCATTGTTGGCATTATGAGTAGAATTCTTGTCCCGCCAAAGGCGGGATAAAGACGCTAATAATTTTCCCTTCACTTGTCAAAGAGCCAAACAACAATTCAGAATTTATAATTTAGAACTATGAATTTAATTCTGAACTCTAAACTCTGAATTCTAGATTCCGTTGTGGACCCGGGGGGAGTCGAACCCCCTGCCTCCTCGTTGCAAACGAGGCGTTCAACCGGGTAAACTTCGGGCCCGACTCGCCAACATCCACGAAATATTGCAAACTATTAATTAATCAAAAGAGGAACCGTTTCGTTACGAAGCCAATAAAAAACCCCTCGGGGTTAAAGTTATTGCTTGATAAATTTTTGTCATAAAAACGATTCGCTCCCTTAATTTCCTTAGAAAGAAATTAAGTAAAAGTAATCTTATCACAGCCACATCTTGTCTGTCAATACGTCAAAAAATTTTTAATTATCCCTTAACCACTTCTCCGCCTCCAGCGCGGCGGCGCAGCCAAAACCGGCGGCGGTAACTGCCTGTTTGTATTTTGAATCATGTACGTCTCCGGCCACAAAAACACCCGGCACGTTAGTTTTTGTGTGATCGGCAACCACAATGTATCCGCCATCGTCTATTTCCACCCCTTTGAAAGCGCGTGTGTTTGGCAAATGACCAATGGCCACAAACACTCCTTCTATCGGCATTTCTAAAACTTGACCGGTTTGATTATTTTTCAGCTTTATTCCCGTTACTTTGTCTTGCCCTGAGCCCTGAGCTTGTCGAAGGGTCGAAGGGTCCTGCCCCAAAACTTCAACCACCTCCGCATTAAAAATAAATTTAATTTTAGGATTTGCTTTTGCTCGCTCTTGCAGAATATGACTTGCCCGAAGAGCATCTCTTCGATGAATCACGGTAATACTTTTGGCAAGGCGGGAAAGAACCAGCGCCTCCTCCATCGCGCTGTCCCCCCCTCCCACCACCACCACATTTTTCTCTTTGAAAAATGGAGCGTCGCAGGGAGCGCAACTTGATACTCCCCGACCGATAAACTCTTTTTCTCCGGGAACATCAAGCCATCTGGTATCAGCTCCTGTGGCGATAATGATCGATTTCCCCTCATAAGTCTGCCCCCCGGCAGTTACTTTAAACGGTCTTAGGGAAAAATCGCCTTCTGTAAAATCAGCTTCCAGAATCTGCGCCCCATGATTTTCCGCTTGTTTTCGCATGGCCGTCATCAAATCCGGCCCCTGAATGCCTTCCGGAAAACCCGGAAAATTCTCCACCAGTGTTGTCAGCATAAGCTGGCCGCCCCATTTACTTCCGCCAATAATCAAAGTCTTCACATTTGCCCGGGTGGTATAAATAGCGGCAGTCAGACCGGCCGGCCCGGAGCCAATAATAATAACATCGTAGATCATCCCAGCGCTTCCTCTATTTCTTTCTTGTACTCTTCCCTCCCCCTTGCGCCAATCATTGTTTTAACCGGTGTTCCTTTTTTGAAAATTAGTATCGAAGGAATACTCATGATGCCAAATTTGGTGGCAGTATTGGGATTATCATCAACGTTGAGTTTGCCTACCTTGACTTTTCCCTCGTAGTCTTTGGCCAGTTGTTCAATGATCGGAGAAACAATGCGGCAGGGAGCGCACCACGGCGCCCAAAAATCCACCACCACCGCAGTTTTGCTTTGCAGAACTTCTTGTTGAAAATTCGCGTCAGTGAAGATGATATCTGACATACAATATTACTAGCTTATCAGGAAATATTTTATTGGTCAAGAACTAAACGCCAGTTGCCAGTTGCTAATTGCTAATGGCTAATGGCTAATTTACCCCATTTCCTCACGTTTGGAATGCAGGAAGAAAAACCATTGTTCAAAAAAGGCGAACAAGCCCTTAAATGGCGCCTCGATAATAAAATCCAAAACAAAAATAATAACATTCATTTGAGCTATCCCCTCTGTCAAATGTCTCCCCACCCTCACAATCGGCATAAAGAAAAAGTCAAAAATCGGGCTTAACGCTCCCTGCTTTTCCTCTACTGTGTACTCATGGGCCAAAACACCGATGCGGTAGGAAAGAAAGGACACAATTGCCATGAAGAACAGAAATACCGCCTGACTGATGGGATGGAAATCTATCCTGTTTAGCACATAAATGAGTCCCCCGAAGCTGACAAGAAATGTCGAAAACCAAAATGCGGTAAATATGCCATGCAGAATTGGTCTTTTGTCCGGAATTTTTTTAACCATCAAAGACTGGCCAAGCTTTGGATGCTCCTGCGATAACACCATTTTTATATAAGAGAGAATTCTCTCCGTATTTTTCCTGCCGGGAGTTCTTTGAAAAAGAGAGGAAACAATCATCAGAAGCGGCGGTATGCCGGTATTAATAACTATCGAATTCCAATAAATTTTTCCATAGAAAATGCTTTCAACAGTTCCTTCAACCGCGAAGGCAAAAAATGTTTTTGTCAAAAGTATGAAAGCCACACTGCGGATAATCGCCCTTCGCACCTTTGCCGAGATATTATTGTATTTTGTTTCACATGTCTCAAAAACCGCCTTTGAAAACTGCGGTTGGTCTTGGTAAAGAGGACGGATATTGCCTAATTGACCATGAAGAATATCTCCCAGAATTAGAAAGATGGCTGTTTTACTTTTTACATAGGAAAAAATCTTCTCCTTTGCCGGATAGCGCAGCTGAAGATTTATTTCTCTGTATCCATCCGGAAAAGAAGCCGCTACCTTGTCAATATCTTCTTCCTTAACTTCTCCAAAAAACTGCTTGAATAAAGCATAGCGCAGAAACGCCAAATCGTCTTTGGCAAAAGCGCGGCGAACCGCAATAAAAACCTGACTGTCTCTTGTTTGTTCATTGTCATCAACGATAGTCACGCTCGGCCGAATAATCTGAAACATAAAATTGCACATGATCTCCTTCTCTTTAACCGGCTGAAGCAAAGATTCAAGGTCAGATGACATTAGCTGAAGCATCCATTCACCAGCCTCGCCTTCATTGATTTTGTGAAGTAGGATAATTTTGTCGCGAAGTTTTAGGTAAATATCGATCTTTTTACTGACTTTATCAATGATTGACAACGACAAACTGTCGTCCGGAAAATATCTGGCCCACACCAGTTCTCTAACCAACGGCTCTGCTATAGTTTTCCCCGTTCCCCCCAAAAGGATTCGCCGTTTCAAAATTCGTTCAATGGAGGCTCGCAGAATAACATCCTGCTCCCGATAATCCATGGCGTTTCGGACTTTTTCATACCATGAAGCAAATTTTGAAATTAAAGGATTTACAGTAATGGTGCGCTCCGTGTCCGGTCCGTGTTTTTTTTCAAATGCTTCAATTAATCTTTCTGCCAAATGAGAAAGTGGTGGTTGGGTATCCATAAAATTATACTTGACTTATGATATCGTATTGCAGACATCTTCGCAACTCGTAGTTTTAAGAAGATAACACTTCCTCAAGGGGGGGAAGTTTGTCAAGAACTAAAGCCTTTCTTTTCTCAACCTCAGGCCGCTGAAGACGGCGATGATTGATCATATAACCTCCTAGGCCTGGCCTGGTAAAGCTATTTCTTAATTTATTTTAACTTAAATCTTCTTTTTTGAGAAGCAGGGCGTTGAAGACGACGATTACTGACGAGGCAGTCATTAAAAGAGCTGCCCATTCAGGACGAAGAAGAATGTTGAACGACTTATAAAATAAACCGGCTGCCATGGGAATAGTGACAATATTATAACCGGCTGCCCAAACCAGATTTTGAACCATTTTGACATTGGTTTTTTGAGAAAGTTTAATGGCTTTGACCACATCGCGGGGGTCATTTTTCATTAGCACGATTTCTGCCGACTCAACTGCCACAGCCGTACCTGCCCCAATGGCAATGCCAATATGGGCTTGTGTCAACGAGGCCGCGTCATTTACCCCATCCCCCACCATAGCCACCACTGATCCATCTTTCTGTAACTCTTTAATTTTATTAACTTTATCTTCAGGCAGAACTTGAGCAAAATAGCTATCAATACCCAGTTTTTTAGCAACTGTCTTGGCTACTTCTTCATGATCGCCTGTTAACATGGCAGTCTTAATGTTCATTTTATGAAAAGCCTCAATCGCCTCTTTTGACTCCGGCCTAACAACATCTTCCAAACCAATTGCCCCCACGAATTTATTATCAACAGCCACTCCAACATAAGTTTTACCCTCTCCCTGATTTTTTAATTCTTTAACTAAAGCCTGATTGCCAACTATTACTTTCTTGCCATTAACCACACCCTCTGCCCCTTTGCCCGGATAAGATTTAAAATTCTTGACCAAAGCAATTTTTAGCTTTCTTTTTTTGGCTTCCTCTACTATGCCTTGGGCAATGGGATGTTGGGAATGAGCTTCTACTGCGGCAGCCAAAGCTAATAAATCGTCGCTCACTTCGCCTGTTATTCCAAACTTCCCTTCGGTCAAAGTGCCGGTTTTATCCAACACGACCCAGTTTAATTTTCGGGAAATTTCCAAGGCTTTCATATCTTTAATCAAAATGCCGTTTTTGGCAGCCAAAGCCGTGGTAATGGTTGTCACAGTGGGAATGGCCAAACCAAGAGCATGGGGGCAGGCAATTACAATCACAGATATAGCCAAGGTTCCGGCAAAAATTGCCCCTTGCGGGGAAGCGAAAAACCAGAATAAAAAAGTCCCTATGCCAACAGATAAGGCCGTAAAAGTTAAAAAGCCTGCTGCCTTATCAGCTATTTTTTGCACATTGGGTTTACTCTCTTGAGCCTGCCTGACCAATTCCATAATTTGCGAGATAGCTGTATCTTCACCTGTTTTGGTCACTTTAACAGTTAGCGAACCGTCGCTATTGATAGTCCCGCCAATTACTTCCGAGCCAATTTTTTTGTTAACCGGCACAGATTCACCCGTAATCATGGCCTCATTAACTGCCGACTCCCCTTCCACCACCACCCCGTCAACCGGTACTTTTTCCCCGGGTTTTACTAAAATCAAATCTCCTTTTTTAAGCTCTTCTGTTTTAACATCTTTGCCGGAAACTAAGTGGGCAGTATCGGGAATTAGTTTGGCCAGCTCCTGCAAGGCCCCGCTTGCTCCCCTCACTGCCCTCATCTCAATCCAATGCCCCAAGAGGAATGCTAAAACCAAAGTGGATATTTCCCAATACAAACTTTCCCCGGGAAACAAAAATGTGGCAGCCACCGAGAAAAAATAACCGGATAAAACCGCCAGAGAAACTAAGGTCATCATACCGTATTTTCTGGCTTTAATTTCCGCCCACCCCATTTGGTAAAAAGGCAGCCCGGCCCAAAAAACCATGATAGAAGCCAAAATAAAAACCCAAAACTCCTGCCCTGCAAACTTTAGACTAAACCTTCCCCATTCCTGAATTTTGGGGGATAAAGCTAAAATAATAATTACCAAGGGGAGGCTTAAAAAAAACCGCTTCTTAAAACTTTCTTCCATGCTGATATTTCCCTCTTGGTGCTCTTTATGCATAGCTACAAGTTTCATGCCGCATTTGGGACAATTTCCCGGCTTTTTGGAAACAATTTCCGGATCCATCGGGCAGGTATAATAACCGCTGGCCTGAACCTGCATCTCTTTTTTCTCAATTAAATTCATCCCGCCGCATTTAG
>CAZWMJ010000027.1:0-7445 GCA_964635045.1 uncultured Gammaproteobacteria bacterium | reverse complement strand
CCCTGACCATAAAATTCTTTGGGTAAACCGATTTTTAAACCTTTAATTCCCTTTTTTAAACTGTTCACATAGTCCGGCGCCTCTTTTGGCGAACTGGTGGCATCTTTGTCGTCCTTTCCGGCGATAATTGACAGAATTTCCGCACAATCCTTAACGCTCTTTCCCATCGGTCCCATAGAGTCAAGAGAGGAGGCATAGGCAATGGCACCGTACCTTGAAACTCGTCCATAAGTGACCTTTAATCCTGCTGTTGAACAGAAAGAGGAGGGCAGTCTAATAGAGCCGCCGGTATCTTCTCCTATTCCAAAAATTGTCATATCAGAACTTATCGCCGCCGCTTCCCCACCGCTTGAGCCACCGGCCACTCTCTCCATATCCCAGGGGTTTTTAACCGCTCCGAAATCGGAATTTTCGGTTGATGCTCCGTGTCCCCAGGCATCCATGTTGGTTTTGCCAATTAATACCGCCCCCGCATCAAGTAACTTCTGATAAACAGTGGCGTTGTAAACCGGATAATAATTATCTAAAACTTTTGATCCGGCAGTCGTTTTTATTCCTTTTGTCGAATAAACATCCTTCATGGAAAAAGGAATTCCTAAAAGTGGAAATTCACTTAGTATCTTAATATCTTCATCACTTAATATCTTGTCTGCCCGCTGGGCAGATTTAACGGCTTCCTCTTCGCAAACCGTGATGAAGGCGTTAATTTGCGGATTAAGCTTTTTAATTCTCTCCAAACAAGTCTTGGTCAACTCCACCGAAGAAAATTTTTTTGCTCTTAACCCTTCTCTCGCTTGCTTAATAGTTAATTCGTTTAATTTCATACTAGTTGCTAGTGGCTAGTTGCTAATGGCTTTCTAGTATTGCCGGCACCTTAAAAAATCCATTATGTGTTGACTTTGCTTGCCCTGAGCCTGTCGAAGGGGCGTTTTTTAATACTTCCTCTTGCGACAACGACGGTGTTACCACATCCTCCCGAGTGACATTTTCCAGTCCCGTTACCTGACTTGTCGGTTCAACACCTTTTGTATCTATTTCCTCCAGTTGATTAACGTAATCCAGAGTTTCAGAAAGCTGTTTCTCAAACTTCTTCTTTTCCTCTTCACTAAGCGGCAAATTCGCAAGCTTAGCTACATGACTTACATCAATCTTCATGTAACTATTATACAGTTACTCCAAGCTTGTCCGCAATGGTTTTATGGGCGAGCCATTCGAGGGAGTCGTCGAGGTTTTCCAGTTTCACTTTTTTCCCACCCGCCTGCAGCGATGCAGCAGCTTCGGGCAGGTATTTTTTTTCTAATGCCAATCTAATTAATAAATCTGCCAGATGGGGGTTTTTGGGGAGAAGGGGGCCGTGGAGGTAGCTACCAAAAGAGTTTTTGTAAACCGCTCCTTCTGTTCTATCAACACCGTTGTTTCCAAAGCCAACAACGACTCTCCCTAGGGGTTCAATCCCTTTCCCAAGATATGTCCTGCCTCCATGATTCTCGAAACCGACAATGGTATTAGCGTCTAGCGTATAGCGTTTAGCGTTTAGTTCAACAACAACATTTCCTATCAATCGCTTCACATTTTCTCCCGGATTTTCGGTATACAAATCAAGAATATTCAGTCCCTCAATCGTTGTTCCGTCCGCCTCTTTGTAATACTTCCCCAAAAACTGGTAAGCGCCACAGATGTAAAGTCCGGGAACTCCCTCCTCAATCATCCCTTTTAATACTTTTGCTTTTTGGCGCAAATCTTCTGCCACAATTTTTTGCTGTCTGTCCTGGGCCCCTCCCATAAAAAGCATGTCACATGCTTTCAAATCCAAAATTCTAAATCCTAAATCCACAAATTTTATTTCCACGTCAATTCCCCGCCACTCGCATCTTTTTTGCAAAACAATAATATTCCCCCGATCTCCATAGGTACTCATCAGTTCCGGATAAAGCCAGCCAATTGTAAGTTTCATAAGATTTCTCTTCCTGTTAGTATTTTTCTAACTTCCAGCATGGCCGAATATGTCGGCAAAATGTAAAGGGTTTCATTATTATTGATTGTTTCTAATGCTTTATAAATCGCTTCTCTCAAATCTTCATAAATTTTGAGTTCCTGCCCTGAGCGAAGTCGAAGGGTTGAGTTTTGAGTTTTTGAGGAGCATGCATATTTAAGTCGTAACCCTAAGTCATACACCCTATCTCCGGAAACAACAATGCTTTGCATATCATCAAGCTCCTCAAAATCTACATCCCAAATCCAGCTGATATCCCGTCCGTCGGGAATTCGGTCATTGAGAACCAAAAGAACATTTTTTGCCCCCAATTCTTTGGCAGTTCGTATTGATTCGTTAAAACCGGTGGGGTTTTTGGACAGAAAAATTTTAATTCTTTTTCCCTTAATATTAAATTCTTCCTGTCGACCAAATGCAGGAATAAATGATTGTAATGATTGTTCGATTACATTATCTTTAACATTAAGTTTTTTTGCCACCAGTATCGCCGCCTGTACGTTATAAAAATTATAAAGGCCGGGCAATACTTTGTGTTTCTTGTTGTAATCAAGTGCCGGTCTTTTTAACCTGCAACTCTTGCACTGCCACTTTCCCAAATGGGACAGATAAATTCCTTCAAATATAAGTTTTTCCCTACAGTTTGGACAAAAACCTGAATCCATGGCATGAGGTTTTGTTTTAAGATATAAGGATTTATCATCAAGGCCAAAGTAGGAAACTTGGGCACTAATATTTTTCTCCAAAAAGGCCACCTGGGGATCGTCGGCATTGAGAATAACATCAACATTTTTGGGCAGTTTTAACAGGGCTTTGTGCCATTTTGCCGCTATGTTGTCTACTTCTCCATAGCGGTCCAGTTGATCACGAAATAAGTTGAGAACAACCAATACGTCCGGAGTTATTTCATCAAGTAACAATGGCAGAGTATTCTCGTCAACCTCAAAAATGGCGTAGGCATAATTTAATGCACCAAGTATACTACTATGTAGTACTATACTTGAGGCGATACCGTTGAGAAGATTTGCTCCTGCCTCGTTATGGATCACTTTTTGACCATTTGTTTCCAAAATTGTGCGTAACATCTTACTGGTGGTAGTTTTACCGTTTGTTCCGGTAATTAAAATCGTTTTAAGTTTTGAGTTTTGAGTTTTGAGTTCGCGAATAAAATTTTTATTTGCCATGAGCGCTATATGCCCCGGCCATGTGGATCCAGCTCCCAAACCTAAAGCACGGCTTAGAAAAACAATAAGCTTGGATATCCAAATGAGCAAAAGAGTCATATTACATGGCTAGAAGGATTTTTATTCGTTCTTTAACTGGAGGATGGGTATTAAAAAGTCCTGCCAGCCAAGCACCTGCTTCCTTGCCTTTTAATGGATTAACTATATACAAGTGAGCGGTTCCTCTATTGGCTACCTCCAGAGGTTCCTTGTCCTGGGAAATTTTAAGTAAAGCTTGAGCTAAACCCTGTGGGTATCTAGTCAGCAGTACTCCTGAAGCATCTGCCAAAAGTTCTCTGCGCCGGGATACTGCCAGTTGGATTAATGTGGCTACAATCGGAGCTAAAATGGCTGACACAATTGCCAAAATCATAAACAACTGATTACCTTTGTTATCCCTATCTCTTTCTCCATACCACATTGACCGCATAAAAAAATCTGCCAAAAGGGCAATGGTACCTACTAAAACTGAAACCACAGCCATGAGTAGCGTGTCTCTATTGCCTACATGAGAAAGCTCATGGGCGGTTACTCCCTCCAACTCCTGTTTATTCAATTTTTCTAAAATTCCGGAAGTAAAAGCAATGGCAGCGTGTTTTGGATCTCTTCCTGTGGCGAAAGCATTGAGAGCAGAGTCATTAATAATATAAATTTTAGGTAGCGGCAAACCTGCGGCAATACATAAATTTTCAACAGTTCTATAAACTTCAGGATTGTTTTTTTTGGCAATAGATTTTGCCCCCGATATTCCCAAAACAATTTTGTCCGACCAAAAATATGAGGCAAAATTAATTATGCCGGTTATAATAAGTGCTATACCAACAACTCCCACGCCTCCAATTTCCCCAAACCCCATCCCGCGGCCCAAAATATAAACCACGCCCATTGTAAAAAGGTTAAAAAGAAACATGATTAACCATGTTTTAAAAACATTTTGCGAAACTCGATCCCACGCAGTATGAATTGCGGCCATGATTTTATTGTAGCACAAACAGGATTAAAATTTAACTTTAACGTCTTTTATTTCTTCACCCGTTGTCTTGAAGAACTCGGCTTTTTGAAAACCAAACATTTGTCCTACCCAAACAGAAGGTATGGTTTCCAAATTATTATTTAAATCTAAAACGTTAGTGTTATAAAATTGTCTGGCTGCGGCAACTTTGGTCTCGGTGTCGGAAATTTCTTCCTGAAGCTGCCTAAAATTTTCTGATGCTCTAAGGTTGGGGTAGGCCTCAGCTACTGCAAAAAGAGATTTAAGAGCTCCCGTTAGCATATCATTGGCTGCGGCTTTTTCTTGAGGACTTTTGGCAGAAAGCATAGCCGATCTTGCTTTTGTAACATTTTCAAATACTTGCTTTTCATGTTTAGCGTAGCCTTTGACGGTTTCGACTAAATTAGGAATTAAGGAAGATCGTCTTTTCAATTGAACATCAATTTGCGACCAGGCTTCTTTGACTCGGTTGCGAAGCGTTACTAAACCGTTATATGTAAACATCAACCATAATAGGGCAAAAACAATTATTCCAAATAAAATATATGACAGATTCATAATTACATTGTAAGCCATTTTTTAAACTTTGTCCAGTCCCAAGCATTAACGATGTCGTTTTGGGTAGCCCAGCCGCGCCGAGCCACCGCCACGCCATAGCGCATCATGTCCATTTGTTCTAATGAATGGCTATCAGTATTGATGATCAGTAAAACATTGTTTTTGATTGCCTCGTGAACCACTATGTCCGGCAGATCCAAACGCAGAGGCCAGGCATTTATCTCCAAAGCTTTATTATTTTTTTTGCAGAAATTAAAGATTCTATCCCATTCAAGTTCGTAGCCCTGACGCTGATTTAATAATCGGCCGGTAGGGTGGCCCAAAATTTTTGCCTTCGGATGAGAAAGTGCAGCAAGAACTCGTTTGGTCATTTTTTCCCGGCTTTGGTCAAATGAGTTGTGCACAGAAGCAATAATGGCATCTACATATCCTAAAGCTTTATCATCAATTGCCAAACTACCATCAACTAAAATATCTACCTCAAGTAAATTTATTACTCGAACATCTTTATGACTCGATTTAAGTTGTTCAATTTTTGATTTTCTTCCTGCTAGTATTGAATAAATTTCATCTTTTGTATGTTTAGAAATACTTGGATTGTGTTCGGAAAACCCAAAATAACTATACCCAAGAATCTTTGCTTTTTTAAGCATCTTTTCCATGCTATTTTTTCCTAAATCATGGCTTGGCTCGATGGGATAGTCGGAATGGATATGAAAATCTCCTTTAATGTCCGAGAGCTCAACCAGTTTTGGGAGTTTGTGCTCTATAGCAAGCTCTATTTCTCCTCTATCTTCCCGTAGTTCCGGCGCGATCCAATCCATGCCTATAGCATTATAAAATTTTTCTTCTGTAGAAAACAGATAAGTTTTAAGTTTTGAATTGTAATTTTGAGTTTTGAGTTTTGAGTTTTGAGTTTTACCAGCTAATTTTATTCCGTATTCCGATAGCGATAAGCCCTTCTTTAAGGCATATTCGCGCAGTTTGATATTGTGGTTTTTGGATCCTGTGAAGTGCTGAAGAAGGGAACCAAAACTATATTTTGGCTGGGTCATCAAATCAATCTGGTGACCGGAAGAAACCAGCATTGAGGCGGTAGTTAGACCCTGCTCAATGATTCTTGCTTTGCTTGGATAAGCGATAAAATGAGCGATTACCGCTTTGGGGTCGTTAGTAGCCACGGCAATATCAATATCACCCACTGTTGAAGCCATCCTGCGCAGACTTCCTAAAGGATACGCCTCAATTACCGCTTTTGATTTTTTCAGATATGCAATCATTGTTTGTGCCAATTCGAAAGCATATGGAAGCGTCATTCTGGTGGTTTTTCCTTTGCTTTGTCTATACTCGTTTATGGCACGCAGGATATCCTGTTCAGATTTCTCGCCAAACCCTTCTAATTTGGCAATTTTACCCTGTTTGGCAATTTTTTCGAGATCATCAACGACAGTTTTGGACTTTGTTAGATTAAATTCTTTAACAAGCCGATATGCCTTTTTGGGACCAAGGGTTGGAACGTTCAGCAGAGGAAACACCGCTTGGGAAATGCCCGACATTACCCAGTCAAAATGCTTTACCTTACCGGTCTTTAGAAGCTCTTCAAGATGGGCGCCAATAGCTGGACCTATTCCCGGTAAAATAATACGTTCTCCTCGCTTGAAAAGATCGCTTATTTCCTCAGTAGAATTTTCTATTGCGTCTGCGGCTTGGATATAGGCTATAATTTGAAAACGAAACTTATTTTCATTTTTAATGATATATGCTGCTGAGATATTTCTTAAAAGTTTTGCAATTTCAGCATTTGTCATTAAATAAATTTTATCAAACCATTGACTAGCAATCAAGAATTTGATACCATTGTTGCACCGAGGGCGATTCGCCCGCTAAAATTTTGGGGTGGTAGCTCAGTTGGTTAGAGCGCTTCCCTGTCACGGAAGAGGTCGCGGGTTCGAGTCCCGTTCACCCCGCTGCCCACTATCTCTGTCCAGAAAGGAGGAAATCATGCTTCGTAAAAAATCATTACAGTTTGGTATCTCAAAACAATTTAAACTGACAGAGTCATACACCAGTTTAATTTTAGGATTTATTGTTGTAATAATAGTTGCGATTCTTATTATAAGTTTCGTAAAGAACAGAATTACGACAGAGAAGAGTGTTACACAAGAAACATCTTCTGTTAGTACAGAAGAAGAAACTAAAAGTACAGTCCTTCCCGTGTCTTATACGGTGGTGGCAGGCGATGATCTATGGGGAATATCGGAAAAATTTTATAAGTCCGGATATAACTGGACGGATATTGCCAAGGAAAACAATCTGGAAAATCCGGGATTGATTACAGCTGGTATGAAATTGACTATCCCGAATGCTGTGCCCAAAATAGTTACATCAGACATTATGAAAGCGGAACAAAATAATATAAATGGTAAGATTACGCAGGATTCATACACAGTTAAAAAGGGTGACTATTTATGGGACATAGCGATTAGGGCCTATGGTGATGGATATCGCTGGACAGATATTGCCAAGGAAAACAATCTGGAAAATCCCAGTTTGATTTTCTCTGAAAATGTTTTAAAACTTCCCCGCTAGTTTCTTTTTTAATGATATAATTGAGAAAAAGAAATTTTTCTGCGGGGTTAGTACACCGGTAGTATGCCACCTTCCCAAGGTGGAGAAGCGAGTT
>CAZWMJ010000026.1:0-7755 GCA_964635045.1 uncultured Gammaproteobacteria bacterium | reverse complement strand
ATCTTAATATTGTGGGAGTTCAAAGCGCCACTAAATTTTATCTAAGAAATGAAGACTTGGGAGGAATATTATATGTGGTTTCTGATAAATTAAGAAACGAGTTGTTTATCAAGCGAACCAGAAATGGATCAACTCCAGGCCTTGCCTTAGTAAGACTTTTTGACCGAGTACTGGCCAATGAGAAGCAATTTAATCAAGAGATTAAAACCTTTATGTACAATACTAATTTTTTGGCTAAATGTTGTGAGAAAGTAGCGGGTAATGGAAAAAAATTTACCGTGGATTATCCCAATCTGTCTGACGGCATATCGCCTGTCTTTTTTCTAACTACAGCACCTACCAGCGGCTTAACAACAGAAGAGTTATTTTATAAACTAGAAGAAACTGGTGCGTTTGTTGATATGGTTATCACAGAAAGTTTTGGGTTTAAGAAAACTGGAGTATCACATGGGACCAGATATGGAGGATATATCAGAGTGGCGGGAGGACTGGAAGATAAAAACGAGATAACAAAATTAGGAAAAAGACTTCAAAGAGCATTAGCAAATTTATGAAGTTTAGGACAAAGGCCATCCATATTGGCAATAAACCAAATTTCAGCTTAGGCGGATTTGGCGATGTGGTTGTCCCAATTCATTTATCAACCACCTTTGCCAGAAAAAAGGTTTTTGTACCAACCGCAGGCTTCGATTATTCCCGAAGCGGAAATCCTACCCGCGCCGCTCTGGAAAAAACTCTGGCCGCCTTGGAAAACGGCAAATATGGCTTGGCTTTCTCTTCCGGCATGTCAGCTATTACCAATGTTTTGCTTCTTCTTAAACCCGGCGACCACGTGGTGGCGATTGATAATTTATATGGCGGAACGCATCGTATTTTTACTGAAATATTTACGCAGTGGGGGATAACGTTTTCCTTGATTAATTTTACCCGGGGGGAAGAACTTAAAGGCCGTATTCGGAAAAACACCAAATTCATTTGGCTTGAATCTCCGACAAATCCTCTTCTTAAAATTATTGATCTTGCCTCTGTCGCCAGGTTCGCAAAACAAAATAATATTACTACTGTAATTGACAATACTTTCGCCACTCCATATCTGCAAAAGCCGCTGGATTTGGGGATTGATATTGTGGTTCACTCGGCCACCAAGTATCTGGGCGGGCATAGCGATGTGATAGCCGGATGCGTTATGACAAATAGTAGAGAGTTGGGCAAGCGGTTGGCCTTCTTGCAAAATGCCGTAGGGTCAATTCTGTCGCCTTTTGATAGCTATTCATTGTTGAAAGGCATTAAAACATTAGCTATTCGCATGGAAACCCATCAGAAAAATGCCAGGGAGGTTGTGGCCTTTTTGGCAAATCACAAAAAAGTAAAGCGGGTCTATTATCCGGGACTTGCCTCACATAAGGGTCATACTATTGCCAAAGCGCAAATGACAGGTTTTGGAGGCATGGTGTCGTTTGAGCCTGTTGGAACAATTACTACCACCATAAAATTCCTGCAGGCGCTTAAGATAATTTATATTGCTGTCAGTCTCGGCGCCGTGGAATCACTGATCGAACATCCGGCAACCATGACGCATTTTGAATTATCAAAACAGGAAAGAGAAAAAATTGGTATATCAGATACTTTAATTCGTCTATCGGTAGGTATTGAGGATGTTAATGATTTAATTGCCGATCTTTCCCAAGCCCTAGAAAAAATATAAACCGCCAAAGGCGGGGCTTGACATTTTTTAGCACTCCTGATATAATACTGCTAATCCCGCACCAGTCGGTGCAGGATTTACAAGATGCATGATTTAACAGAGCGGCAAATAAACATCTTAAAATCTCTTATAGAAGAATATATTGAAACGGCGGAACCGGTGGGTTCAGAGACTCTTGAAAAAAAGCACAGTGTTAGCGCTTCACCGGCTACTATTAGAAACGAGATGGTAAGTCTTACCAAACTTGGATATCTTAAGAAACCCCATTCTTCTTCCGGTCGTGTTCCTACTCCTTTAGGTATGAAGTTTTATGTCAAACAGCTGATGCGAGAGAAGGAGTTGTCGGTGGCGGAAGAAGTTTCGGTAAAAGAACGGCTGTGGGATTATCGTGAAGAAACAGAGAGATTTTTTAAAGAGTTGACGAGACAGCTTGCTTTAAAAACAAAGGCGTTGGCGGTTGCCACAACAAAAAAGGGAAGTTTTTACTGCGCCGGCTACGCAAATATTTTGGATATGCCCGAATTTTACGATATCGATATTACAAAAACTCTTTTGTCCGCCTTGGATGAATACGATTATTTTACAAATCTTTTTTCCCATATTTTGCATGACGAAGAGGTGCACATTCTTTTGGGAGATGAATTGGGAGAAAAATTGGGCGAGAATTATGGATTTATATTCACACATTATAAAACATCTAAAGATATGGAAGGAGAAATCGGGGTGATTGGACCAACCCGGCTTAACTATACAGCGATTGTTCCGATGGTTCGCTATTTTGGTAATTTGACGCAGGAAATTGCCAAAGGATGGTAGTAAATGATTAAGAAAGATACAAAAGAAAAAGAAATTGAGGAATTAAAACAGAAATTAGAGGACTTTGAAAATAAATATAGACGGGCGCTGGCTGATTATCAAAATCTGGAGAAGCGATCAATTGAGCAAAGAAAAGAATGGATCAAAAGCGCAAATAGAGATCTACTCTTGCGTCTTTTGCCGGTTTTAGATACACTGATTTTAGCAAGTAAACATTTGGAAGATAGCGGACTTGCCGCCAGCATTAAGCAGTTTGAGGATGTATTAAGAAGCGAAGGGGTGGAAAAAATTGAGACTGTAGGACAGGAATTTAATCCGCAAACTATGGAATGCGTGGTTACAGAACAAGTCGACCCTTCGATAGGCTCAGGGCAAGAGGAAGGAAAAGTGCTAGAGGAATTACAAGCAGGATACGTATTATATGATAGAATATTACGACCGGCAAAAGTGAAAGTAGGAAAGAAAATATGAGTAAGATTATTGGGATTGATTTAGGAACAACTAATTCATGCGTGGCGGTAATGGAGGGTGGAAGTCCCAAGGTCATCCATTCGGCAGAAGGACGAAACGTTATTCCCTCGGTGGTTGACCCCATCTCACATGTGGTGGGTGATGTGGCCAAGCGGCAGTTAGTGCTTAAGCCTAAAACCACTATTTATTCCATTAAACGTATAATGGGAAGAAAATACAGCGATCCTTCGGTTGTGAAAGACGTTAAGCTTCTTCCCTACACTATAAAATCCGGCAGAGACGGTATGGCGGTAGTTGAAGTTGACGGCAGAACATTTACTCCGCAGGAAATTTCGGCTCAAATATTACAAAAGATAAAGGCCGACGCAGAGGCATATCTTGGCGGAAAGGTTACCCAAGCGGTTATCACCGTCCCCGCTTACTTTGATGACAGTCAAAGACAGGCTACCAAGCAAGCAGGAGAAATAGCCGGTCTGGAAGTTTTGCGAATTATTAATGAGCCCACAGCCGCGGCTCTGGCCTACGGACTAGATAAGAAAAACGCTCATACTATTGCCGTCTATGATTTGGGAGGCGGTACATTTGATATTTCCATTTTGGAGCTAGGCGAGGGCGTGTATGAGGTTAAATCTACCAGCGGCGATACGCATTTGGGAGGCGATGATTTTGATCAGATCATTATTGAATATTTGGCAGATGAATTTAAGAAAGAATACAATGTTGATTTGCGAAAAGATCCCCAGGCGCTGCAGCGGCTTAAAGAAGCGGCAGAAAAGGCCAAAATTGAACTGTCCAGTTCGCAAGAGGCAGAAATAAATCAGCCGTTTATCACTCAAGGAAAAGAGGGGCCGTTGCATCTGACCATGAAGTTAACACGGGCCAAGCTGGAGAGTTTAGTTGATGATCTTATCCAAAAAACCATCAAGCCGGTTGAGATGGCACTTAAAGATGCAAAGGTTAAAGTTTCCGATATTGATGAAGTAGTACTGGTGGGCGGTATGACAAGAATGCCAAAAATTGTCGAGGTGGTAACCAAATTTTTTGGCAAAGAAGCCCACAAAGGTGTCAATCCCGATGAAGTGGTAGCAGTTGGAGCGGCAATTCAGGGAGGAGTTTTGGGGGGAGAAGTTAAAGACGTGCTGCTTTTGGACGTAACTCCGCTTACTTTAGGTATTGAAACATTAGGCAGTGTGTCCACGCCGCTTATTTCCAAAAATACCACTATTCCAACAGCCAAGTCTCAAGTTTTCTCCACAGCCGCCGATAACCAGACACAGGTGGAGATAAACGTTTTACAGGGTGAGCGGCCGATGGCTTCGGATAATAAGTCGCTGGGTCGCTTTATTCTTGATGGTATTCCGCCTGCCCCCCGCGGCATTCCGCAGGTTGAGGTGACTTTTGATATTGACGCCAGCGGAATTTTAAGCGTTAAAGCCAAAGATAAGGCCACGGGTAAGGAGCAGAGCATTAAAATTACCGGCTCAACCGGTCTTTCCAAAGAAGAAGTGGAGAAGATGACCAAAGAGGCGGAAATGCACGCTCAGGAAGATTTGGAGAAAAAAGAAAAGGTGGAGGCTAGAAATGCCGCAGACTCCCTTATCTTTACCGCCGAAAAGACATTAAAAGATGCGGGTGATAAGGCGAAAGAAGAAGATAAAAAAGAAGTGGAAGAAAAAGTGTCGGCGCTTAAGAGTATTTTGGACAGCGGTAGCAAAGAAGATTTAGAAGTCAAAACCAAAGAGCTTTCGGATAGTCTGCAAAAAGTGGGCCAGGCGATGTACTCGTCCCAGAAGACGGAAGACTCGCCTAGCGGCGAAGCGGGCGGAGGTCAGAAGACAGAGGAAACAACAGAGGGAGACAGCGAAGAGAAAAAAGAGGAAGAAAAAAAAGGCGATAAGGACAAGCCGGTGGAGGGGGAAGTAGTTAATTAGCAACTAGCCATTAGCAACTAGCAGTTAGTTGTCATGCCGCACAAAATGCGGCTTTTATTATATAATAAGGATAATTTTAACTTTTGAGTTTTGAGTTTTAATTATATGTGTGGGATTTTTGGATACGTTGGTAAAAAAAATAATGCGGCGGAAATTGTGCTTGAAGGATTAAAGCTTCTGGAGTATCGCGGATATGATTCATGGGGCGTTACTGTTAAAAGCGGTAAGAAGCTTATTATTAAAAAACATGTAGGGAAAATAGGCGATGCAAAAGTTGATTTGCCAAATAGCACCATTGGCATTGGTCATACCAGATGGGCTACGCATGGAGGCGTGACAGTAGTCAACGCTCATCCTCATGTGGATTGTACGCAGTCGTTAGCGGTGGTTCACAATGGTATCGTAGAAAATTTTCAAGAATTGAAAAGAGAATTAACTGTCAAAGGTCATAAATTTATTTCTCAAACAGATACGGAAATTATCCCACATCTGGTCGAAGAAAATCTAAAGAGAGAGGGGTTTTCTTCTTCGGTCAGAGATGCCTTTAATATGCTTAAAGGTCTTAATGCGGTGGTGGTAGTTAATGCCGTCTCCAAAGAAATAGTGGCCGCCAAAACCGGCTCCCCGTTGGTAATTGGCATCGGCAAAAACGAATTTTTTGTCGCATCCGATGCGGCAGGAATATTAAAATATACAAGAAATATGCTTTTTTTAGGCGATAACGAAATGGTAATTCTTGGAAACGGTATTCAACTTCTTTCTTTGCCTTCTGGGAAAAAGAAAAAACTAGCGTTTGAAACGATAGATTGGAAAATAGAAGATGTCGATAAAGGAAAATTTGACTATTTCATGCTCAAAGAGATATACGAGCAGCCAAAAGTTATTCGTAATATTGCACAGACGTATACAGATCAGATTACATCGTTGGCAAAAGCAATTGAACAGGCAAACGGAACATTTTTTATCGGGGCCGGAACAGCATTTCATGCTTGTCTTGCTGGAACGTATCTTTTTTCGACAATTGCACATACACATGTTAATACCGCTGTTGCTTCGGAATTTAATTACCTGGAGGATTTTTTAACAAACAAAAGTCTTATCATTGCGTTATCTCAATCGGGAGAAACGATTGATGTCATTGAACCGCTCCATAGAGCTAAACAGAAAGGGAGCAAGGTCGTTGCGATAACAAATGTATTGGGTTCAAGTATTTATCGCCTGTCCGATCATAAATTGCTTTTAGGAGCAGGCCCGGAAAAGGCAGTTGCCTCAACCAAGGCATACATTGCCAAGCTTTCGGTTATGATACTACTTGCGTATTCTTTAGTAAACAAATTTGATCATGGTAAAAAACTTTTACTTTCTACTGCCGATGAGGTTGGACGACTTTTACAGGAAGTAAATATTAAAGGCATAAAAAAGCTTGCTTTGCAATTACGTAGCGCTGAACATATATACACGATTGGTCGAGGACTTTCTTTTGCAACAGCCCTTGAGAGTTCGTTGAAGATTAAAGAAGTAAGTTACATCCATACAGAAGGACTCGCTGGAGGGGAATTGAAGCATGGAACAATAGCGCTGATCACTAAAGGAACGCCCTGTCTTGTTTTTGCGCCCAATGACGAGACATACGAGGCAATGATTTCAAATGCAGCAGAGATAAAGGCTCGCGGCGGTTTTATTATCGGGATTGGACCAGAGCAGTCAGATGTATTTGATTACTGGATAGAAGTAAAAGATGTAGGTGAGGCAAATCTTATTGCGCAAGTTGTCCCCGCCCAGCTACTCGGATACTATTTAGCTTTAGAAAAAGGTTACGATCCGGATAAACCGAGGAATTTGGCAAAAAGCGTGACGGTAAAATAAATATTTATGGGAAGAGCAATAGAAACAAGAGTCCAAAATTATTTTGGTGCTTATGAGTCTGGTATGTCTTTGGGAGATCTTCATAATCATACGGATGCAACAGACGGCCTTATGCATTTTAGACAAGTTATTGATCAAGCTGAAGAACTAGGATTAACAGCTATTGCTATTACCGATCATGATACGGTTCGTTCTGCAATGGAGGCAAGGGAATATGCTGCAAAACAAGGCTACGGGCTACAAGTTTATGTAGGAGCAGAAATAAGCATGAGTAGAAGAAGACATATTGTTGCCCTTGGTATAGAGCATGATATTGCGTCGGGTAAGTCGCCTGAATGGACCATTCGAAAAATTCATAATGAGGGAGGAATCGCATTGGTTCCTCACCCGTTATCCCCTTTGGTTCCCTCACTTGGTAAACGGGTACTTCTTGCTATTGCTTATCATGTAGATTCTGCTGTTCATCCAGATGCGTTTGAATTATTGAATGGCGGAACTGCTCGTACTCCAATCGGACAACATTTAAATAATCAAGCAAAAAACTTTTATCTTCAACACAAAACAGGATTAGGCGCAGCAGTCGGTAGCACCGATGGACATCACAACGGAGTCGTCGGTGAGGTCTTAACGGGTTTTAGAGGCGATTTATTTAAAGCGATCAACGGTAAAGAAACAGTAGTTCTTTTTTTAGATGAAAGAGTACCGATTACATCAGGGGATTTAGCGAGACAGTTTTACAGAAGTATGGTGCGAGAACCAGCAAAAAGGTTATTAAGGGGAGGAAAATAGAAGATGGCGACAACGAAAGACTTTTATGAGGTGCTGGGTATTTCCAAAACGGCTAGCGCCGAGGAGATTAAGCGGGCATATCGAAGGTTGGCTTTGCAATATCATCCGGATAAAAATAAGAGCAAAGAGGCGGAGGGAAAATTCAAAGAAGTAACCCAAGCCTACGAAGTTTTATCC
>CAZWMJ010000025.1:0-8257 GCA_964635045.1 uncultured Gammaproteobacteria bacterium | reverse complement strand
TAAACGCCGCCAAATCCTGTCCGGTCAACGCCATAATTATTGTGGAAGTTGACGAACAAGGGAAAGAAATAAAACAAATCTGGCCCGCCTAACACCTCTTATTATTGAATTTATTGGTATTTATTGGTAGTATTGGTAGTATTGGTAGTATTTAACTTCTATGATTGATATTCAGTGGACTATCGGTGGGGAGGCGGGATACGGCATCATGACTACAGGCATGATGATGAGTAAAATTTTTTCTCGCCTCGGCCTGTCTGTTTTTGATTATGTGGAATACCCCTCTCTTATTCGGGGAGGCCATAACGCCTATTATGTAAGAGGCAGTGATGAGCAGATTTTTTCCCAAAAAAGACCGGTGGATATTTTAGTTGCCTTAAATCGGCAAACAATTGATCTTCACAAAACAGAACTTTCTCCAAAGGCGGTGGTGATTTTTGACAATGAGGCTTTTGAAGTGACAGCCGATGAATTTCCCAATCCCGTTTCTCTTTTGCCCGTTACCCTCCTCAAACTGGCCAAAGAACAAGGAGCAGATAAGCTGATGATAAATACGGTGGCGGTGGGCGCCTCGCTTGGTCTTTTTAGCGATGACTTTACTGTCCTTGAGAATATATTAAAAACAGCGTTTGCCAGAAAAGGCGAGGAGGTTATAGCCATAAATACCAATACGGCCAAAGCGGGATTTAACTTTGTCAAAACCAATTATAAACAAACCCCGGTTGCAAAAATTGTTAAAAAAATATCAAAGCAAATACTGCTTGGCGGCGGCGAGGCGGTGGGAATGGGAGCGATAAAAGCCGGTCTTAAATTTGCCGCCATTTATCCCATGACGCCGATTAACGCCATTATGAATTATCTTTCCAGCAAAGCCCATGAGTATAATTTGGTGGTCAAAGAACCGGAAGATGAAATAGCGGGAATAAATATGGCCATTGGCGCCTCTTTTGCCGGAGTGCGTTCACTGGCCGTCACCTCCGGCGGTGGTTTTTCTCTGATGACAGAAGGGTTGGGGTTGGCCGCGCAAACAGAAACGCCGCTGGTAGTCATTGAGGGAATGCGGCCGGGGCCGGCAACAGGCATGCCTACCTGGACCGAACAGGCGGATTTGCGATTTGTGCTGCATGCCCATCAGGGCG
This sequence comes from uncultured Gammaproteobacteria bacterium, assembly GCA_964635045.1. GTDB lineage: Bacteria > Patescibacteriota > Microgenomatia > Levybacterales > UBA12049 > CAZWMJ01. Next base: position 7,118 of record CAZWMJ010000025.1, on the reverse strand, counting down.
ATTTTCCGCGAATTGTGGTGGCTCCGGGAGATTTAGCGGACGCTTTTAGTTTAACCATGAAAGCTTTTAATCTGGCGGAAAAATATCAATTGCTGGTGATTATCCTGGTTGATAAATACTTAATTGAGGGACACGCTTCGGTTGCGACCGAAGAATTCAATCCGCCAGCTGGCGGATCAAATTTCAAACTCGAACGGGGAAAAATGGTTACAGATGAAGAGGCGGTTAAGTTTACGGATTACAAACGATATGAGTTTACTGACGATGGTATTTCGCCAAGAACTATTCCCGGGCAAAAGGGAGGAATTCATTTGGCCGGTTCCGACGAACATGATGAAAGAGGGCTTTATAATGAAGAGGCGGATTTTAGAAAAAACATGATGGATAAAAGATTTAAGAAGTTAGAAACCGCCATTGCCAATGGAGAGTTTGAGGCTCCGGCGGTTGTTGGCCCAGCCGGTGCTCCTTTAACCATTATTGCTTTTGGTTCAACCAAGATGCCAATTAGAGAAGCAATGAAATGGTTAGCTCGTGATGGCGTCAACGTTAATTATTTGCAAGTTGCCTATCTGTCGCCTTTTCCGGCAGAGGTTGTGACTGCTGCAATTAAAAAAGCCAAAAAAACACTGGTGATTGAAAATAATAAAACCGGACAATTTGAAAGTTTAATTCGGGAAAAAACCGGATTATCAGTTAATAGTTATTTACGTAAATACGACGGCCGCCCATTTTATCCGGAGGAAATAGTGACCCACGTAAAATCTTTATTAAAATAAAGATCACGTGGCAGGAAAGGTAAAGGAGGTTTTGAAATGACAGAGTTTAAAGATTTAGAGATTACATATGACAAGCCCAATTGGTGTCCGGGGTGCGGGGATTTTGGGGTGTGGGTGTCTTTGAAAAACGCCATTGTGCAGTTAGGACTTAATCCCTGGGAAGTGGTTTTAATTTCGGGAATTGGCTGTTCCGGCAAAGTGCCGTACTGGGTGAAAACTTATGGTTTTAATGGCCTGCATGGCCGGCCGATGCCGGTGGCAGAAGCCATTAAACTAACTAATCACAATTTAACAGTCATTGTCATTGGCGGCGACGGCGATCAATATGGCGAGGGAGGAAATCACCTCCTTCATGCCATGCGCAGAAACGTGGACTTGACTTTGATAGTTCATAATAATCAAGTTTACGGTTTGACCACCGGTCAATATTCTCCCACCACAGACATTGGAGTCAAAAATAAAGCCACGCCGGATCCAGTTGCGGAGGCGCCGGTTAATCCGCTGTCATTTGCTCTCTCTGCCGGCGCCACATTTGTGGCCCGCGGCTTTGCCGGCGATAATAAGCAGGAAACACAGTTGTTGATTGATGGAATTAAACATAAAGGCTTCTCCATTATTGACACCATGCAGCCCTGCGTCACCTTTAATCAAAAAAATACCTTCAGCTGGTTTTATGAACGGGTATATAAAGTGGAGGAGAAAGGACATAATCCATTAGATAAGATGAAGGCCTTCGCCTTGGCCGAAGAGTGGCCGCTACGAGTGCCGTTGGCAAATAGTGAAAAAGAGAGGATACCGACTGGTATCCTCTATCAGGAACAGCGCCCCACCTGGCACGAACAAATTCCGGAGATTACCAAGATGCCCCTTGTTAAACAACCAATTGATAATATTGATATCAACCCTCTCCTTGAAGAATTGATGTAAAATAAAAACCCTCATGTTAGAAAACACGAGGGTTTTATGTGCTTCTTAAAGATAAGGAATTCCTTATAGCATCTTTAAGAATTAACCTCCAATCCTGTACATTCCTGTACCACAGACTGGGCATTTGCCTTTCAAAGCCGGTTTACCATTCTTCATGGTAACTTTTTGAGCATTTGGGTCATCCCTTTTTGCTCGGCACTTTACACAGTACATTGATGCCATAGTGTTATTCACCTCCCTTCATCAAAAATTTCCCATGGGCAATTTGATTAGATGTGTTTTTAGTAAAAACGAAAGGAGTAGTTCTAATACAACAATAGAACCGGTAAGAAACGCGGTTTTTAATAAATCACGTTTTATGTACGGATAGTTTTGTAATAATGCGGTTGATGTTGGTAATGCATCTTGATAATTATTTTTAATTTCTTTAGGCTTAGCAAAAACCAAAGGAGATTGAGGATATCTTGTATCTAGTATTAATTTACGCCTAAGATCCGTAATTATTTTTTGTTGGCGAGTTTTTTTGCGCTTACTCATTACGATAGGGAAAGATTACACTATTGACAATGCTCATGTCAAGAGGCTAATATAAGAGTCAATATGGTATTCAATCTGCCGCTTTTGGGTTTTGTTGTTGGTTTTATTTGGCTTGTCATATTAACCTGGCTTTTCTGGCAAATGTTTTCTCATTATAATAATTTAACTAAAGGAACGACCAGTAAAAGCCTAAAATCGGTTTTAGAAAATTTGCTCAAGGGTCTTGATGTTGCTCAAAAAGATATTGACCGGCTGACAGCTCGTTGTGATATAATAGAAAAAAATGGCTTAACGCACATTCAAAAAATTGGCCTGTTGCGTTTTAATCCTTTCAAGGATACCGGCGGCAATCAAAGCTTTATCGTTAGCTTAGTTGATGCCAATGATTCAGGACTTGTTATTTCCGGTTTATATTCAAGATCCGGGACACGATGGTACGCGAAAAAAGTTGTTGAGGGAAAAGGGATAGAACATGAATTGTCCGAAGAAGAAAAAAAGGTACTTAAAGAAGCGAAAATCAGTACGTAATTATTATTAAAAGAAAATAATAATGGATAAAAATAAAATAAAAAACATTGTTCTTTTTGTTTTAGTCTATATTGTTTCAACAGCGATTTCTTATAGCATTTTTTCTAATAATTCGTATTCAAAGAGCGCGGTTGTCACTTCTCCTTTAGCGCAAACTCAAAAAGCCAAGGACGGGCGGGTGGCTTTTGATATAAATCTTCCAAAAACGGAAGCGTGTCCCTTAAATGGCGTCTTGTACTCCAAACCTCAAAAGGAGTGGTGGAGTCAGCATCGGCCTTTGGGAGTAATGATTGAAAATCATCAGGAAGCAAGACCGCAGTCCGGATTATCGTTTGCGGATGTGGTGTATGAAGCGGTTGCTGAAGGCGGAATCACCCGTTTCTTAGCCCTGTTTCATTGTCAGGATGCGGGACAAATTGGTCCGGTCCGTTCGGCCAGAACTTATTTTTTGGATTTTGTGTCGGAATACGGAGATTTTCCTCTTTATGCGCATGTCGGCGGAGCCAATGCTCCAGGACCGGCTGACGCGCTTTCACAAATAGATAATTATGAATGGACCGGTTATAATGATTTAAACCAATTTTCAGTTCCTTTTCCAACCTTTTGGCGAGACTACAACAGGCTTGGTCGCGAAGTTGCCACCGAGCATACCATGTATTCCACCACTGCCAAACTTTGGGATTTTGCAAAATCCAGAGGACTAACAAACGTTGATAAAGAGGGGGACTTATGGGATAAATCATTTGTATCCTACAGTTTCAAAGACGATATTTCTTTAGCTTCCCGTCCCGCTCAAGCTCAAACAGTTCGTCTTGAGTTTTGGAATGGCTATAATCAATATTTTGTTGATTGGACATATGACAAAGCGGCCAATCTTTATAAAAGAATAAACGGCGGGTCTCCCCATACCGATAAGAACACCGATAAACAGTTAACGGCAAAAAATATTGTTGTTTTATTAACGGATGAATTTAATGCAAATGACGGGTATGAAAATAATGCTCATCTTTTATACAGAACAAAAGGAACCGGCAAGGCGGTGCTTTTTATCGATGGGAAGAAAATTAGCGCAAATTGGAGAAAAGACAAGAGGACTGCAAGAACGCTTCTTTTTGACGGAGATGGTTTACCGATAAAATTTAATAGAGGAACTATTTGGTTTGAAATCCTGCCCACAGATGGAGTAGTTTCTATTAAATAATTGAAATTGAGGGCGGATTTATGTTATCAGATTTAATTACATCACAATCTCGGATAAGACTTCTATTGATATTTTTGGCTAACCCTTTTGATATTTATCATGTACGCGAACTGGTGCGTCAAACGGGAGATGAAATAAATGCGGTACGTCGCGAACTGGCGTTTTTGGAAAAGAAGGGGATTCTTATCAAGGAGCCGCGCGCGAACAGGCTTTATTACTCGCTGTCTAAAAACTATCCGTTTTATTTTGATTTACTGCTTATTGGAGTAAAGACAGTGGGGTTGGGTGAGCAGATTATAAAAAATAAAAATAAGCTTGGGAAAATAAAGTATGCTATGTTTAGCGGTAAGTTTACAAGAAGGATGAAAAAAAGTTCGGAGCAGGTAGATCTATTAGTTGTAGGTACTGTCGTTTTGCCGGAGTTATCTTTGCTTGTTCGAAACGAGGAAAAAAGGCTTAATACGGAAATAAATTATACGGCTATGTCTGAAGATGAGTTTGATTTTCGTAAAAAAAAGCATGACCCGTTTATTTCCGCAATTCTTGCCGGTTCAAGGGTGATGCTGATTGGTGACGAGGAAAGCATGCTTTTATAATATTATTTTCGATGAGAAATCCGCGGTTTCTTTTTTGGTTTATTATCGCTTTGACAATTTTAGCTATCCTTATTGATCTGCCAAAAACAATAGATCTTCCATTCAAAAAGAAAATTTACGGCTTTAATCCTAATTTTTTTATTGGACCCCTTCATATACAAAAGAATTTTTCTTTCCGAAAAGGGCTGGATATTGAAGGAGGAGTAAGTATAACGTATAAAGCGGATATGCAAAATATCAAAGAATCTCAGCAGAAAGATGCGCTGGATAGCGCAAAAGCGGTAATTGAAAGAAGAATTAATTTTTTCGGAGTTTCAGAACCGGTAGTGCAGACTTCGAAGATTGATAAAGAATCGAGAATTATTGTGGAAATTCCCGGCGTCTCCGATGTCGATTCGGCAGTAAAACTTATTGGAACTACGGCTCAGCTCTCTTTTTGGGAAGACGCATCAAGCTCATCTTCTGCTTCAGCGCAAATGTTTGCCAGTCCATCCGCCATGCCTTTAGGAATTATAGAATCCTTAGGTCCCAAGGCGCAAATGACAGATCTTACTGGTTCTGATTTGCAACAGACCTCGGTAACGTTTGATAAAAACACCGGTAATCCGCAGGTAGAGCTTATTTTTACCACAGATGGAGCTAAAAAGTTTGCCGATATAACAAAAAGAAACGTAAATAAAAGGGTGGCCATAGTTATAGACAATCAAGTTATTGAAGCCCCAAGAGTGAATCAGGAGATTACCGGCGGCAATGCGGTTATTACCGGCGGTTTTACTACAGATATTGCAAAGGCTTTAAGTATACAACTTAATTCCGGAGCTCTGCCGGTTCCTCTGACAATTTTGCAGCAGCGGACAATCGGTCCAACACTTGGCATGGAATCTTTGCAGAAAAGTCTATTTGCGGGCGTCTTGGGTTTTATTGTTATCGCTATTTTTATGGCGGTTTTATATGGAGGGTTAGGAATATTGGCAGATGTTGCTTTATTGTTATACACACTTTTTGTTTTAGCATTGTTTAAGTTAATTCCGGTGACGCTAACACTTGCCGGGCTTGCCGGATTTATTCTATCCATTGGTATGGCGGTTGATGCCAATATTTTGATTTTTGAAAGAATGAGAGAGGAATTGCGGAGGGGAAAGCGCAAAGATGTGGCAATGGAGCTTGGGTTTTCACGAGCGTGGAACTCAATTCGCGACTCAAATGTGTCAAGTTTGATTACAAGTTTTATACTTTTCCAGTTTGGAACTGGCGGAGTCAGAGGATTTGCGTTAACTTTGGCAATTGGAGTTTTAATTTCCATGTTTTCGGCCATTATAGTCACGAGAACCTTTTTGAGGTTAATTTATGGATATAATAGGTAAAAAAAACTGGTATTTTCTTTTTTCAGGATTAATTATTGTTCCCGGCATTATCTCGCTTATTATTTGGGGACTGACTCTTTCTGTTGATTTTACCGGAGGAAGCAGGATGGAAGTTCAAAGTTCAAAGTTCAAAGTTTCCGCCAAAGGCGGATCCGCCTCTGGAGGACAAAGTTCAAAAGAAGAAATAAAGAGAATTATAATTCGGCAGGGAACAGAGGTAAATTCTGTTCAAAAATCAGCGGAAGATATATTCATTATTCGCACCAAACCTCTTGATCAAAATTCCCATCAGAAAATAAAAAAAGCAATAGAGGACAAGTTTAAGGATGCCAAAGAATTAACCTTTCAGACAGTTGGGCCAACTATAGGGGGGGAAACGACAGTCAATGCTATTAAAGCTGTAATTTTTGCTTCGATTCTGATTATTCTTTATATCGCGTGGTCATTTAGACAAGTCCCCAAACCCGCAAGCAGCTGGAGATTTGGAATTTGCGCAATTCTCGCGCTTGTCCACGATGTATTGGTGGTAGTTGGCGTTTTTTCGCTCTTGGGGCATTTTTTCGCCGTTGAGATAGACAGTCTTTTTGTAACCGCGCTTTTAACAGTCATCGGATTTTCTGTGCATGATACCATTGTGGTTTTTGACAGAATTAGAGAAAATCTTAGAAGAATGCCGGGAGTTGCTTTTGACAGAGTGGTTAATGATTCAATTATTCAGACGCTCGGACGATCTCTTAATACTTCTTTAACGGTACTGTTGGTTCTTTTTGCTCTTTTTCTTTTCGGCGGAGAAAGCATAAAATGGTTTGTGGTTGCCCTGCTGATTGGTATTATCTCCGGCACTTATTCCAGCATCTTCAACGCTTCACCGTTACTTGTTGTTTGGGAAGAATGGAGTCAGAAAAAAACTAAGAAGGTTTAGATAGCTCTGTTTTGACGATTTGAGAGACTAATGTTCCATCGGCTTTGCCTTTAACTTTGGGCATTAAGACTCCCATCACTTTCCCCATGTCGGATATGGAAGCTGCGCCAGTTTCGCTTATTGCCTGTTTAACTAATTGCCTAACTTCTTCTTCTGACATTTGTTCCGGTAAATAGTTTTGCAAAATTTCCAGTTCCTTTTGTTCCTTATCACTTAAATCTTTTCTTTCTGCCTTACTATATTGCTCAATAGAATCTCGTCTTTGTT
>CAZWMJ010000024.1:0-8455 GCA_964635045.1 uncultured Gammaproteobacteria bacterium | reverse complement strand
TAATTGTAAGTTTCGCTCCGGCCCGAAGCAAAAACCGCGTGACTCCCTCTCCCCCGCCCTGCAATCCAAGGCCGACCAAAAGGACATTTTTGCCCCCAAATTCCGCCTTGATGTTTTTAGGCAATTTCAGCAATGTAATCTTATTTTATCCCAATTTTGAAATATTAAAAACCCCGAAATGCCCCCTTCTTAATCGGCGCCGCCCGCAGTCGCGCGAATATCCAAAATGTGTTTCAATATAAATATGCTGAAAAAAATTATTTTTGCGCTCGGAATACTCGTACTTGCCGCGGTGGGTGTGGTGGCTATTTCCCTTTTTATGTCTCGAAACGCGCCCGCTCCTGTGCTTGCCGCAAACTTTATTGACTTGGATAAAATAGAAAAAATTTCCAAATACAGGAGTTGCGTTGGGCACACCACCGTACCGCAGGATATGCGGGAGATGAGAAGAAGCATGAAGCATTATTTTCAAGTAAAGCCGGAGTATCAAAGAAACCAGACGGTTGAGATTTATTCTCCTTACGACGGATATGTCAGCGTTATTCGTTCCGACCTCCAAGAGGAACATCCCCTGGAAGGAGAAATTTGGATTAGGCCAAAAAATGCGGGCCTTATCTTCGCGCCACCGTTTGGATTATGGCAATTCAGCGTCCAGCATATTGATGTGAGAGAGGGCTTGAAAAGAGGAAGCGAAGTTAAAGCGGGAGAAATCATTGGGTACGCCGCGCTTTCCAAAGAAAGAGAAACTTTTGATATTATTTACGCAAAGTTGGCTATTCTGCCCAAAAAGATTGATAACTGGAGAGGGCCATTTGCCGATTTGGATTCGGTTTTTAACCACACATCCCAAGAGGTTTTAGCCGAGTTTGAAGAAAGAGGCATATCTAAAGAAGAGATAATATTGCAAAAAGAGGAACGAGACCAAGACCCCTGCGTATACCGCGACCAGGGCCCTTATTTTGAGAACCAGGAAGACGAGGAAAACTGGATAGCGCTTCAATAATTTGAACTTCCGCCGCTTCGCAAATTCTTATTCGCCTATTCGCGCGAATAAGCGAATAAGGGATATGTACAACATTCCAACATTCTGCAGAATGTTAGAATGTTTTCATGAATTTGAGAAAAGATTTGCCGTACGGTGAAAGTGAATGCGTTACCTGGCGGCCGCGGTATGTTTTGTTTAAAAGTCCGGCTTGAACGAGCGACTTGGTATGCTGGGAAATGGTTTTGAAATTTGCTTCCAGCGCATCCGCTATCTCTTCAACCGTAATCCCGTCATCCCTTTCAACCGTAAGCAAAATATCAATTCGCCGGTGGTTGGCCGCGCCCTTAAAATATCTTTCCAATTGTTTTGAAGTTTTCCTCACATTCCTAAGATAACACATTCCACGCAACATTCTAACATTCTGCAGAATGTTAGAATGTTAGAATGTTATTTGGGTTTCGTATTCGGGGAAATATTTTTGGATCACGGGAAGTTCAAATTCCCGCAGGATGGATTCCTTTGGTTCGCGCGCGAGCAAAAATTCAAAAGATTTGCGCACCAATTCTTCCGGCTCCACTTTGCCTCCGGTCAATTTTTCCCAATACTCCTTAGGCACGGTAACTTTATATCTCGCTCCTTCAACATCCACATCAAAAATCCATCCGTCATCCCTTTTTTCTTTTTCCCGTACTGAAATTAAAATTTGGGCCATAAGATTATTTTACAACATTCTAACATTCTGCAGAATGTTAGAATGTTGTTTTGGAAATAGGGCTCCAGATGGTTTATTTTTGGATATTGAGAATGGCCAGGGCGTTAAGTCCGACGGCCACCGCTAGGCCCATAATCACCCATGCAAGACTTGTCTGCCCTATGTATGCAAATTCGGTAATAACGACAATTGCGGCAATAATTATGGAAACATATACTAAGTTTTTCATAAAAATTTTATATTATTTTTCGACCTTTATTAAACTTCAATAATTTTAATTTCCCGCAACATTTAGGAAATACTATTTGTTTTTCTCCTTGCCTTTACTTTCAACCTTTTTCAATTTTAGTTCAAGTGATTCAACCCTTTTTACCAATTTATTAAACTTTTCAGGAAACTCGTTTATTTTATCAGCTCCCTTTATTCTAAGTTTTAATGTATTCTTCATGTTCTTAGTTAAATATTTGATAATTTTATTGCCTATTTTTATTGCGGTTATACATTCACGCGGAGTTAATCTCCTATCTGTAAACATTTTATGTGCAAGCGCATCTCTAGCCCCTTTATACTTGGCCAACAAGTCAATAATCTTTTCTTCTTCTGAAGTAGCGTAAGCACAAATACGAAATGCGCTAATTAAAGGACCGAATGTAAATATCTCTAGAACTTTTTTTAATTCGTCATTTGGATTAGGTGCTCTGCTGAGTATTTGTAAAACCAAAAGCCACTGAACTTTGTTTGTTTGTATAATAAACTCTCCATATTTACTATTAGTTTGCAACTCCTTTCCTTTTACAAGTCTTTTTACAATTTTGTGCTTTATTTCTATTCTCCAAAGCGACTGTGGTTGAACAACACTTCCTTGTGGATCTACAATCCTGCCAGCTATCTTGTCATAAGCAATTAAAATATCCCGACCACTCGCGCTGGAGCCGGCATCTCTTTTTGCCCTATCCAATTTGGAGCGATCGGTTAACTCATATTCTCCAGGAAGCAAGATATCTCCTTTTTTAATTTTTACTTTCATGGTTGGGCTTCTTGGACGAAATTAGAACTCTTTTACTGCAAGGAAAATCGTCTTTTTTATACAGCGTTGCAATTTAGCCATCTCTAACTAACCAACGGCGGTTGGCATTGTTTCTTCTTTTTTAAGTGTTCCGTTGATATAAAGCTCTATTTTTTTATTCGGCACGGACCAAGAGAGAATAAAAGGCCAATCCCTATTACTGGGTAGGTTTTTTGCATCCACAGTCAAGGTTGTTTGCCCTGATTCTATAGAAAAATGCGTAAAAACAAGTTGATTTTTTTCATCTTTGATTAGAGAAATAAAGTTTGCATCCTTTGATAATTTCACAAGGACTTTAACTTGGTTATCACTCCAAATAACCTGCCCCGCCCTAACTATAAAAGCAATGCGACCCTCTTTAATATCAAATTGTGGTGTATTCAATGCCATAAAATTATTTTCTTCTGCTCTTATGTGCTTTCCTTAAAATCTGGATTTCTTCCATTGGCACAGAGCCCTCGTGTTTTACACCAATAACCTTTGCCAACAATTTATCATGTTGTTGAGTAATAATCTCATCCATTTTAGATATTTTTTGGGTGATGTCTGAAAGAATATCTCTGGAGTTTTGGTTTAACTTCTGACCATTGGTGTAAAATATCCACGAAAAAACTATTGCAACGATGCCGAGCGTTATGGACGCAACGGCAAGTATTAGAAAGACAATATCTAAAATGCTTAAGGTTATTAACCCATCTCCGGTGCCAGAAATACGAATTATAGCACCCAAAATTATGCCTACAATCAAAAAAGCAGCGGCAATAATAGACGATTTCCGAGTCATACTTAACTTAAGAATATCAGAATTATTTGCTTAAAACAAGGAATGTTATAGCCCCAATTGTTTCCAATTATCCCAGTTGCCTTCACTGGCTTCCTTGCCCTCGCCTTCATAGACCAGCCATTGGCCGGTATAATCGGGTTTGGTATTAGTGATAATGCCACCGGATATTTTGCGGCCTTTTTTCTTTAATGCGGCTATGTATGCCCGCAAGCCATCTGATTTCGCGCCGAAATCGGCCAAATGGATGCCGTGCGGGTCAAATAGCCCGATACTCCCGTCTTTCATCGCTACCACGAAATCAACATAGAACGGGGCCAGATCATCACCGTCTTTATACGGCACGGCAAAGAAAGTCGCGTCTCGGTCTCCGTTTTTGAACCACCACGATACATCATTTCGCGGCTTCTCCAAGAAACCAACAAAAGCTGTCTCTGACCTCCAGTTCTCGTTTGAAAAAAACGGCTTCATTACAGATTTATTTGTTTTCACTTCTTCATATCCTTTGCCAAAAGCGGCCCGCTCCGGCACTTCCCAAATATCTTCTATGATTTCTTTTTCTCGTTTTTCGGTTGCCGAAATATAGGCACGCTTGGCGCTGTCTATAACTGCCTCAAAATGTGGCTTGTTATTATCACTCAAAACAATGTTTATGATGTCTCTAAAATTCTTTTCAAGCGTCATCTTAAACCTTTCCTCAAAAAAGCGGTAAATAGACCCTCTCAAACGGCCCAAAGAGCGGCCTTCGGGATGGAAGGGGGAAAGATTTTTACGCGCGAAATAATCAAACAGACGCTGTAAGTCGGTGTCGGTAATGTACTGCGATTTCTGGTCTGCCACAATATGAACATTTTTTAACTCGTCAATGTTTTCGCTTTTCCAATCAGAAATAAACGCCGGTTGAACACGCTGGCCTTTGGTCTTTATTGTCTTTTCAAGACCCTTTTTCTTTTTATCCTTGCTTGTGTATTTTTGCGCCGCCTCAAGAAATAGTCGTGTAAAAAGCGGGCTCAGGCGTGTCTGCTCGCGGTGTCGCTTACGATGCACCGAAAGCAATTTAATCGGCTTGTATTTCGCAATTCGGTTGCTCGTGTGTATCACCAGATAATCATCCCCGACATCTTCTTTAATTATGATGTCGTCAATGTTCGTATAAACATAGGCAAAATTGAGTATGTCATTGTCGTAATATCCGTGCTCCGGCTCTGGCACACGCATAATCCGGCCGAGAGTTTGAATTGAGAATACGGGACTATGCCATTCACGAAATAACACAAGTATCTGCGCTCGCGGACAATCCCAACCAAGAGCAATGGCCTGCTTGAATATCAAAACCTCCGTCTCGTTGTCATTGCGAGTAATATTTTCTAAGTTTTCTTTATTTTCGGAGAAGTAGATTGCGAGCTTACCGTTTTTAACGCTAATGCCGTGCTTATCTTTGAGTGCTCGCACAATCATTGTCTGCCGGTCCTCATCGGCTTGGCCGTGTCGGTCCGGCAACTGAATGAGAAGCAACGGATTTACGGCAACACCAACTGCTTTATATGCTCTGGCGAGCTCCTCACGCTTCTTCAACGCTTCTCGCAAGACAATATCATCAGTGCTACCGGCGAGTTTGCTTTTAATTGTTTCTGTCTGGCCGCGACGCACAACACTTTTGAAGTCCTCGTTGAGAATAACCATCTTTTTTATCATCTCCTCGGCTTTCACATCGCCAATATCAACATTTACCATCTGGTCTGGATTTTGCATTACCGGCGTTGCAGAAACTTCAATTGTTAGATTTGGCGATATAACCGAGATAAGATTTTGCGATGTTTCAGCTTGGGCGTGGAAGTGGCTCTCGTCAATTATAAGCACTATTTTCAGTCCAGCATCGTTAGTTCGTTTAATAACACTTGAAAGGTTGTTGTCTTGCTCGTTGTCTCGGATATAAATGTTTCCATCCTGCCGGATGCTTTCCCAGTTGAAAAATAGGATTTCGTTTTCGCCGATTTGCCGGTCATCCAAGTCCTCAAAAAACGAGCACTCCATCGCTCGGCTGTTTTCAAAGTATGCTTCCAGCTTCTCCTTGCTTTGTTCGTGAAGCTGTCGTGGCGCGGCCCAAATAAATGCGCAGGGCGGATGGTGATGGTCATCTGCGAACCGGGTAAGAAATTCCGCCATCGTAATGGTCTTACCAGAACCGGTGGGGGCCTTGAACACAAGTTTCTTATTGCCGATTTGCGACAAAAGACGCTCTGTGTTTTGTAATAATTCGCGGGCCGCAGTATCTTGATATTTTGTAAGTTTGAAAGTCATATTATGGTTTGAATAAACGCCGATATACCCGTAAAATCGCTTCGGGTATCGGCGCAACGGTTATTTTTTGCTTCATATCTTCAAACTCGTCCTCAAAAGTGTCATCTCCGAGCGAGAAGATATACACACCCCAAATACCACCAATTTTGACAATTTCTTTTTTGAGCGCGGGGATGGCGTTCTCGTCAAAAACAATGCCGGTGTGCTGTTTTGGGTTTTTGAAAATCTTTATCGTGCTCGTTTCTTTTACCGGCTCAAAAGTATCCTCGCGCATACAGAGCATTTCCGTTGCCTGCTTGGTCAATGCCTCTTTGTTTTTGTCATTCGGCTCCGCACCCACAAACGCCGTGCGGAAGTATTTGAGATTACCATTGATACCGGCAACCTTCTTACCTTTTGCGTCTTTATATCCCTCAATCACTTTTGCCACTCGTGGATAGGAAACCTCTGTGGCAATATTATTTTCATTGTTTGTGCAGAGAATAAACCGGCGATTTCCGCCATCTTCTTTGTCCAGTGCAAGGACGGCGTGTCCGGTAGTGCCGGAACCGGCAAAGAAATCAAGTATTACTGATTTCTTATCTGAGGTTAGTTTCAGTATTCTTTCAATAAGTGCTATCGGTTTTTGGCCTCCCGTAAAACCAGTTTTCTCTCTGCTTGCACCCTGTATATTTGGAATATCGTTCCATAAGTTATTTGCTATTTGACCTTCATTTTCTCTTTCGTTCCAATATGCTTTTTCTGATAATGCCTTGCCATTAAAAAACAACCTTCTGTCATTTTCCAGTGCTTTTAGCTTTTCAAACCTCATTCTCCAACCCTTTGGCGGACATTTCCAAACTTTTCCGTTATTATCCTTGTAATCATATGTTGTTTCTGGTCCGGGACCACCCGTTTTCTGGAGAGGGTATAAACGATATGGCCCCCTGCCATCTTTATCATCCTTGTTATACATAGCCCGCGTCTTATCAGCTAACGGTTTGAATACTTTTGAAAAATAGTAGTTAGTGGTTGATGAATACCACAGAATATAATCGGTATCGTCAGCCAAGTTTCTTGATATTGTTTTACCACTGGAGCTCCTCAACCAAGTTATTTGATTACGAAAACTGTTGGGACCAAAAATATCATCCATAAGTAATCGCAGTTGAGCGTTTTCATTAGTATCTATATGAACAAATATACTTCCTTTTCTTGAAAGCAAATGTTTGGCGAGTTTCAAACGAGTAGCCATAAACGAAAGCCATTTACTATGGCGAAAGGCATCCTCTAAATCAACGCGCTTATCGTTATAAACAAAATCGCCGCTTCCTGTATTAAAAGGCGGGTCAATATAGATGACATCAATTTTGCCCTTGTGGGTGTAATTAAGGACCGAGAGGGCGTGGTAATTGTCGCCCTCAATGAGGATGTTCACGGGGCCGTTTTTGTCTTTAGTAATCGCTTTATTTTTTACTTCTTTGAGCATCGGCAATTCTATCTTGACCTGTTCAACAACATCTTCCGGCTTATCTTCCCAGACAAGGCCGTATTTCTTGCGCTTACGAAGCCGCGCAACCTCGTCAACGAGTTGCTCTTTGGTCCAGTTTTGTAATTGTAATTTTTTGGGCATCCTGTAGCGGGTTTTAATTATGCCTCTGGCGGATGACAAAAAGCCCGCCGCCAGTGATAGCTTTCGCTACCCATATCCTTTCGGATATGACCCGCTACAGGTGCTCTGACGACGAGCTTTTTATCCTGTAGCGGGTTTTTTCTGCCATATCTCGGAGTTTTTAATTCGCAAGAGTTAGGCAATCAAATTGTTAATAAAATTATATCATTATTAAAAAATAACTGCTCCTAAAATAAATCCGATTATAAACCAAAATACAATAAGTTTATATCCTGTTGCTTCTATTTTTTTCTTCTCCTCGTCCGTCATAGTTTTATTGTGTTTTGTTATAGCGTTCAAAAATTTCTAAAACCACCTATTCAGTATTCGTTTGATAATTTTTTCCCAGATAAAAATAATTAGAGTAGTTAGAGCTAAACTCAAAATAACGAGGTTTATGTCATCGCGTATCCCAGAAAACTCGTCCAAAAAAGACACAACGCCGATAAACAAGACAATATAAATTAAGACCCTTTGTATGTTTTGTTTTGTTGTTTCACCCATAAAAGGTGTGGATTTTTACCGCACAATATCTTGTAGATTATATTTTCTTAAACAATCTTCGTAAAAAGTATTGTGGTTAGTTTCGTAGACACGCAACCTTTCTGAAAAATCTTCAATTTGTTTTGATTTCTCTGAACCATAATCTGTTGCTTGTTTTAGACACTCTTGAACGACAGGAAAGACCACTCGCCCAATTCTTATTTCATACCAATAAATAAGAGACCCGGCAATCAAAACACCGATTATTAAAAGCACTTTGATTTTTTTATAGAGTTAATTATTTTGTCCATAGAAATGTTGATTTTTTACTTCACATTGCTTAACATAGAGCATAACACAAATAGCGATTATGTGTAAATAATTACTCTAAACCACGATGACACCGGAAGAAAAATTTTACTTTTTTTTGGCAAACTTTTTTAAAAATCGGGTGAAATCCTTTTTCGGACGTAAAT
>CAZWMJ010000023.1:0-8479 GCA_964635045.1 uncultured Gammaproteobacteria bacterium | reverse complement strand
GCCGACATGGGAGTGCCCAAAATTTTGACATGATATTTTTTCAAAACACCTTTTTTGTATAAAGCGATGCCGCAGTTTAAGGCCGTTTGTCCGCCAAAGGAAAGCAGAATGCCGTCGGGTTTTTCTTTGGCAATAATTTTTTCCACAAAAAATTCAGTCACCGGCAGAAAATATATTTTATCAGCCAAAAATTTGGAGGTTTGAATGGTGGCGATATTGGGATTAACCAGTACTGTTTTAATCCCCTCTTCTTTGAGGGCTTTAATGGCTTGACTGCCTGAATAATCAAACTCCCCCGCCTCCCCTATTTTTAACGCACCAGAGCCTAGAATTAAGACTTTTTTCATAGTTTCTTTAAAAAGAAATCAAATATCCACTCCGTATCCATGGGTCCGGGGGTTGCTTCGGGATGAAACTGGACGGACATAAAGGGTAGTTTTTCATGAATAATTCCCTCGTTTGAGCCGTCGTTGGCATTGGTAAACCATTCCTTAAATCCTGGGGGAATTTTGCCTACGGCAAAGCCGTGGTTTTGAGTTGTAATGTAACAGCGGTTGGAATTGGTAAGCAAACAGGGTTGGTTTTGACTGCGGTGTCCAAACTTAAGTTTATAGGTGTCCCCGCCTGCGGCTAAAGCTAAAAGCTGATGACCCAAACAAATTCCCAGAGTGGGAATATTTTTCGCAAGAGCCTTTCTAATGGTGGCTATAGTTGCTTTTGCCATTTTCGGGTCGCCGGGACCGTTGGAAATGACAATTCCGTCAAACTTTTTAATTTTAGAAAAGTCAAAATCCCACGGGACGATGATTACTTTTACGCCCCGTTTGATAAGGGAACGGACGATGTTTTGTTTTGTTCCACAATCGATAAGAACCACGGTTTTTTTACCACTCCCCTCCTCCACTATTTTCTTGGTTGAGACAAGAGCTACAAGATTATCTTTGTTGGGGTCGTAAAAAGAAATGTTTTTGTTAATTACAATTTTGCCAAGCATGACCCCCTTATCCCGTATTTTTTGGGTCAAAAATCTGGTATCGCTTATTTCAAGAGCCGGCACTTTTGACTTTTTCAGCCAGGAAGAGAGAGTTTGCTTACTTTGGAAATGGGATGGGGTGTTAATATAGTTAGAAACTATAAGCCCCGAGACTTTTATACTATCGGATTCCCAGTATTTTTTATCCGGTACCCCGTAGTTTCCAATCAAAGGATAAGTTAGTATCAAAATTTGTCCTTTGTAAGATGCGTCAGTGAGACTTTCAGGGTATCCCGCCATGCCGGTATTAAAAACCACCTCCCCAGCCCCGCTAAGATGAGCGCCAAAACTTTCCCCTTCGAAGTCAGAACCGTCTTTTAAGACAAATTTGCCCTTCATATATGAATTAAGAATCATGAATGATGAACTAAATACCCAGTTCACTCTTAAGATTCATGATTCTTATCTAGTTTTTCCCAGTATTAGCGCCAACAGCGCCATCCGGATGTACATGCCGTTTCGAATTTGCGAGCGGAGATAGACGGCCCTTGGATCGCTATCCACTTCGGGCAATATTTCTCCTACTCGAGGCAGGGGGTGCATAAAAATAGTTTGCCCCCCGGCCCGCTCCCTCACCAGCTTTGGCGTTAAAATAAACTTATTTTTAACCTTTTCATAATCTTTTAGGTCGGTGAATCTTTCTTTTTGCACCCTAGTCCAATACCAAAAATGAGCGTTTTTGGGGATATCTTCCTCGTTTTTTATTTCAATCAGCTTGATGTGGCGTTTTGATAAATCGGTAAAATCATCTTTTGACAGCCGTAGCTTGCTAGGTGAAAGAAGATAGACTGTGTTGGCTTTATAAAGTGCTAAGCCCCGGATGAGGGATTTAACAGTTCGGCCATTAAGCATATCACCTGCCATGACGCCAATTAGATGATCAAGTTTTTTGAACCTTTCATAAATTGTATAAAGGTCAAGCAGGGCTTGAGTGGGATGTTCATGCGGTCCGTCGCCGGCGTTGATGATGGGTACAAACGAAGCAAGGTCAGCTGCAGCTTCGGCAGATCCAATTTGCGGATGACGGATGACAATTGCGTCGCAATATGCCTCAAAAACGCGAATAGTATCTTCAAATGTTTCGCCTTTGTAAACCGAAGAAAAATGCTGGGGATCTAAAATTTCTACTGTCTGTCCTCCCAGCTGTTTAATAGCTGACGCAAACGAGCCGAAGGTGCGCGAGGATGGTTCGTAGAAAAGAAGAGTGACAATATTACCGGAGAGAATGTTTGAAGGCTTAGCCTTTTTGGCAATTTCTGCCATTTGCTTGGTGAGTTTAAAAAGTTTCTGCAAAGAAGCAGTATCAAACTGGTCAAGCGAGAGGATATCTTTCCCCTTAAAATTTCCTTTTATCTTGGGCAAACTTGTTTTCGCCATAAAAAAACCCAGAACTTTCTTTGCTCTGGGATTTTAGTTTACACCGCTTTATCTCCTTTGTCAACCGGGAAAATGAAAATTGTCATTTGGCCAGTAAATATGCTAAAATCGAAGCTCTTGTTAATATGTTAAATTCTATTGAAGAACTAAACCTTAGGTTTTCAGAGATAGCAGCAAGTGCAGAACGGCGGATCCCCTCTCCCCGAGTTGCCATAATAGGTGATAGAGAATTTGGCAATCTCGGGGCAATTATTGGTTATATTAATGAGTTTCCATGGGCGATGCAGCTGGGCGGCGTCATCGTTCCCGGAGGGGAATTTGATGATGAAATTATCATCATGGCAGATGCGGTTAGGGATATGCGTGAAAAAGGGATGGGTATACCAATTTTGGGAGAAGAAGAGGACGACACAATAGGCATGCGTTTTCTTTCACCAGAGGCAGAGTTTAGTTTTCATCATGCCCCTTATGACCCGGCAAGACTACGAAATGAACCTTCATATAGACGCAGCTATTGTGAAAATCTGTTAGATCTTTTGCAAAGGATGAGTCCTGATATTATTTTTCTTTCTAACTTTAAAGTATTTTTAGATCCGGTGGTGGTAGAAGCATATCCGGGACGGATTATCAATGTGCATCCGTCTAAACTGCCCCTTCTTAAGGGATTTAGACCGGAAAGTAGAGCCGATAGCGGTGAAAATCCGCAGGCGGCAGGCTTTACCTTTCATGTGGCGGATACAGATTTGGACGGCGGGCCAACACTTTTTCAACAGAAAGTTTCTATTGATCCGTATGACCCAGAGCAAGAAGCGCGGCTGGGTAAAAATACTTATGCGAGGTTAAGAGAAGAGCAACTTCGCTTAAAAATTATCCAAGCGCAAGCCAAGTATTCCCCAGATGTGCTTGCCTTATACGCTTCACCTGCTGAGAGGAAAATTGTTGAGGACGGTGAAGCTTTTATTTTTGAGAAGCGCGCAGGATTTGAAAACTCGTCAGAATATCAAGCTTGCTTGCAAGAGGATTATGAAAGGTGGAAAAAAGAGCATGAAGCAGACGTTAGTTATATCCAATGGTACCAGCAGTATAGAAAACCTTATCGCAGAATTCTTTTCAATGTGGGGAGAGGATGGGAAACGGCGGAAATGATTCTGGGAGCAGAAGAATTTGCCGAAGTTGAAACACCAGCTCATGTAATTACCCGATATGATGTAGAAATTCCACTAGGTGATGATACAAACAGTGCGGCACTTAAATTTTTTGAGCTTTTGACGCGTGCAGAAGAAATAAGCGCAGCTAGCGGAGGCCGGGTAATTAGACAGCGTTTTATTAAAGATGCGGCCGGTGTTGTTCGCGGATCAATTATGGTTCCGGCAGACCTCTTGCCAGTTCTTACCGAGATGGGAATTTCTTTTACCACTGAATTGTACCCCACACGTGTTGGTGCAGCAAGAAAGCCCATACAATGGGTAAGAGAGGAAGAAGATCAGGGTTGATTTTCGGCGGCTTGGAGGAGGTTTTCCAGCAGGCATGCCACGTTGACGGGGCCCATGACCTATAAACGTATTGATAAAGTATGTGAATATCACAAAATATGCAATTGCGTAAAATGTGATAGCTTAGAATAGTTGGAAAAGACCAAAGTATTCTCTATATGCTTTCTCATTTTCAAGACTACTCACGGTAAGAATTAATACTTCTTTATCAATATTGCAAATTTGCCTAAGATATTCAATCTCATCGTAACATTTAAATGGTGTTAGATATACACTTCTCTGTAGTTGTAGAAATTTAAGTTTCCTGAGCGTTTTTCTGAATAATTCTCTTTCCTCCCTTTTCTGTGAGAAAATGTCGTAAATTATTATTCGCCACTTTCCATCCCAGTTCTTATTTTTCAGCTCCATAGTTTCAAGGTCGTATTTTAGAAGCTTTTTTCTGCCTTTCTCAGATATTTTAACTATTTGCGTTCCGTTTTCTTCAATAACTTCTACAAATCTTTGTTGATGCATTCTATTTAGGACTTGTCTTAATCGCCAGGTATTAAATTTTTTCCATTCATTTTCATCTTTTCTTCGTTTTTCATCTAAGAATGGTTTTATCACTATTGGAAGAGCTGGCATTATCGCGCTTGCAAGAAGAAAGGTTCCTACCCCAAGTAAAATGAGAACATCTTTAACTTTGGGGTCAGTCTTGGTAGTTTTAGTAGAAACAACCATGGTTCTAAAATATCACAAATTTATCAATTGCACAATTTGTGATGAAATTTTAATTATAAAATTATAACTATAACTTTGTTATAACTTTGTAATGTTTGAGTATTGTTTAGGGAATAATGTTCAAGGGAATAATGCTGAGAGGTAAATTACTTTTCTGTTGCCGTGACCAGATTCTCCAGCAGACATGCCACGTTGACGGGGCCCACACCGCCGGGGGTGGGAGTGTAAAAACCGGCGATATCGGCGATTTCTTCTTCCTCATAATCTCCATGCAGTTTTCCGTCCTCGCCTTTATGAAGCCCGACGCTTATTAAAATTACTCCATTTTTAATCGCGCTCTCTTTTACAATATTTGGTTTGCCAACTGAAGAAATAATTATATCTGCGGTTTTGGTTAGCTCGTGGGGATTTGGCGTTTTACTATCAATGACTATTGTCTTAATTCCTAATTCCTTAAGTCTTTTTATGATCGGTCCCCCGCCCGTTTCTCCCTTGCCGATGATGACGATTTTCTTTCCCCCAAGCCACTTTATGAAGGTTGAGGTGTTACTAAAAGACACCTCTTCCAGAATTTTTAACACTGCAACGGCCAGAGGCATGGGAAATTTAGTTTGGGGGTGAAAGCCGTCAACGTCTTTTTGGGGATCAACAGCATTAATTATCGCGGAAACATCTATTTGAGGCGGAAGCGGCTGCTGGACTATAATACCGTGAACATTGCTGTCATTATTAAATTGTTTAATTGCTTCAAGTAATTGATAATTGGTAGTTGATAATTGGTAATTTTTAACTGTTACTTTGATTCCAATTGCTTCTCCTTTTTGAGCCTTTTGTTTAACATAAGCTTCGGAGGCCGGGTCATGGCCGACAAGAATTATCACAAGATGGGGCGTGATACCCTTTTTTTTCAACGTTTCTACCCTTCTTTTAAGATTGCTCAAAATATTTTGAGCGATTTCCCTTCCATCAATTTTCATGTTAATGTTCCTCGATGCAAGTTGCGGAAGTGACGCTGTCGGCAGGATTTGAAAAACGCATCAGAATTACTCCTTGGGTGGCCCGGGAAAGTCTGGGAAATGAGGTGATGGCCAGTTTTACCACTAAACCGCGTTTAGAAGTAATAATAACTTCTTTGCAAGTAGAGGGTATGACTTGGGCCACTACGACTGTCCCCGTTTTGGCGCTAACTTTGGCCACCTTTACTCCCTGTCCCCCTCTTGCCTGCTTATGGAATTGAGAAACCGGTGTTTTTTTGCCCAGTCCTTTTTCCATAACAGTGAGAAGCTCCAAATTTTCTCCTTTGCCGATCAAATCCATACCGATGACTTGATCATCTTTGGTTAGCTTAATTCCGCGAACACCCATGGTGCTTCGGCCCATTGACCGCACCGATTTTTCGGAAAAACGAATGGCCTTGCCGTTTCTAGTTACAATGAGTATGTCGTTATCGCCTGTGGTGATATTGCTCCAGGCCAGTTCATCGCCGCTTTCCAGTTTGATTGCCGCAATGCCGCTTTTTCTGATATTGTCAAATTCGGAAAGGCTGGTTTTTTTAACAGTTCCCTTGCGCGTTGTCAGGAAGATATATCCTTCTTTTTTATCTTTCATGTTATATACCACAAATGATTCTACTTTTTCGCCCTGTTCGATATTAAGAAGATTGACAATTGCCGTTCCGCGGCTTTGTCTTGCGCTTTCTTGAATTTCAAAGGTACGGAGCTGATATGTTTTTCCTCTATTAGTGAAAAATAATATGTTATCGTGTGTTTGAGCCGATCGAATGTAGGCAATGCCATCTTCATTTTTGGTGGTCATGCCGCGGACTCCCTTTCCGCCTCTATGCTGCGTTCTGAAACTGTTAAGACTTTGACGTTTTATGTATCCTGTGGTAGTAAGGGTTATAACTGTTGGTTCATTTTGAATAAGATCTTCGTCTGAGAATTCACCGACTTTTCCTTTGTAAACTTTGGTCCGTCGAGTATCGGTATATTTTTCTTTTAATTTTGCCAGTTCGCTTTTTATCACAGATAAGATTTTTCCGGGATTTGCCAGTAGATCTTCTAGATAAACAATAGTTTCTTTGACCATTTGATATTCGTCTTCAATTTTCTGCCGCTCAAGAGCCGCTAATCTTCGCAGTTGCATGTCTAAAATAGCTGTAGCCTGCAGGTCGCTGAGTTTAAATTTAGTCATCAGATTATTTTTGGCATCTTCCTGCGTTTTACTGGCGCGGATGGTTTTAATGACAGCGTCAATATTATCAACGGCAATTTTTAGCCCCTCCAAAATATGAAGTCTTGCTTGAGCCGCCCTTAATTCAAACTCTGAACGCTTGGTTACCACAGAATAGCGGTGTTTAATATATTCTTCAAGAATTGTTTTAAGATTGAGTGTTTGCGGCGTCCCATCAACCAGCGCTACAATGTTGGCCGGAAAAATTGTTTGAAGACTGGTATGCTTGAAAAGATTATTGAGCACTTTGCGGGGTACAGCGTCTCGTTTAAGCTCCACAACTACTCTCACTCCGTGACGGTCCGATTCATCGCGAAGATCGGAAATTCCCTCAATCTTTTTTTCTTTTGCCAAATCGGCTATTCGGGCAACCAGAAGCGCTTTATTTACTTGATAAGGAAGTTCGGTTATGATAATAGCCGATTTTCCCTGACCTATATCTTCAATATCCGCCTTGCCCCGAATAATTATTCTGCCGCGTCCCGTAGTGTAGACATTTTTAATTTCCGAAATGTCGTAGATGGCACCATAAGTTGGGAAGTCGGGACCTTTGACAAATTCCATTAACTCATCCGTGGTAACATCAGAGGTAAGAAGTGGGAGGTGGGATATTCTTGAACTTGAATCCTTGACATCTTGATTTCTAGACATCAAAGATTCGGGATCTAATTTCTCATTTCCCACTTCTTTCTTTTCAAACTTTGTCTTTCCAATCATAAAGATAATGGCATCAATGATTTCGGAGAGATTATGGGGGGGAATTTTGGTGGCCATGCCGACAGCAATTCCCTCGCTGCCCATCAGCAGTAGATTGGGTAGTTTGGCAGGCAGAAAAAGCGGTTCTTTTAAGGTGGCGTCAAAATTATCTGTAAAACTAACAGTTTCTTTGTCTAAATCAAAAAGCATTTCGCTGGTAATTGCGGCAAGGCGGGCTTCGGTGTAACGCATGGCGGCCGGCGGGTCGCCATCCATAGAACCAAAATTTCCCTGCCCGTCAATCAAAGGATAGCGCATGGAAAAATCCTGGGCGAGGCGAACCAGAGCGTCATAAATTGGTAAATCGCCATGAGGATGGTATTTTCCCATCACCTCTCCCACAATTTTGGCGCTTTTGGAGTATTTGGCAGTATGGGCAAGGCTCATTTCGTGCATGGCAAAGAGGATGCGCCGGTGCACCGGTTTGAGCCCGTCCCTTACATCGGGCAAAGCGCGGGAGACAATCACCGACATGGCGTAATCAAGATACGCCCTCTTCATCTCCGCTGAGATTTCTGTTTTTAAGAGCTTACCAATTTCCATAAGTTCAATAAATCATCTAATAAACTAATTTCAAATCAACTAATAACCAATAATTTGTTTATTGGAAATTGGATTATTTGTTGATTAGTTGATTATTTCATCGCTTTTCTTACCGCTTCCAGTGCCTCTTTTTTCCCTTTCCATCCTTTCACCTTCACCCATTTGCCCGGCTCGGTTTTTTTATAATTCTCAAAAAAGTACTTAATATCATCGAGAATTTTCTCTGGCACATCGGCAATATCATTATACGCGGCGAATTTGCTATCTACCTTTGCCAGCGGCACGGCAATTATTTTGGCATCATTTCCCGCCTCATCATCCATTG
>CAZWMJ010000022.1:0-8853 GCA_964635045.1 uncultured Gammaproteobacteria bacterium | reverse complement strand
GAATAAACCTTCTTCCATGCCGATGATAATCTTCAATTCTTCCGAAACGGGAGCGTTTTGAGGCGGCGAAACGGGATCTAATTTCTGCTGAAAAATTTTAGGTTATGTTAAAATAATTATATGGAGAATTTTGAGACAGCTACTTTGGCCGGAGGATGTTTTTGGTGCAGCGAGGCGCTTTTTAAACGGCTTAAAGGAGTGATCTCGGTTGCTTCCGGTTATAGCGGCGGCCGGAAAGAAAATCCTTCATACGATGAGGTTTGTACTGGCCAAACCGGTCATGCCGAAGCAATTCAAATAGTTTTTGACCCCAAAATTATTTCTTACCAGCAGTTATTGGAAGTTTTTTGGCGAGTGCATGACCCGACTACTCTAAATAGACAGGGAAATGACGTTGGAGAGCAATATCGCTCGGCCATTTTTTATCACAACGAAAAACAGAAAAAAATGGCAGAGCAGTTAAAAGAGAAACTTGAGGAAGAAAAAATTTACAAAGACAGAATTATGACGGAGATTGTACCTTTTGCTAGTTTTTATAAAGCAGAAAACCACCATCAAAATTATTATGATAAAAACCAGGATTATCCATATTGTCAGGCCGTCATCTACCCCAAACTGCAAAAGTTACTTAAGGATTTTTATTCTCTCACAGGCGATTTTGCTGTTGAGGGCGCGAATAGTAAAAAGAATTGAGAAGAGAAGAAAAAATATTGCCAAAAGATGAAAATAAGATCCGCTAAAGGGCAGAAAAGACAGCGAGGTGGACAGTCCCAAAAGAGAAAGAACGGAAAAGCCGCAGGAAGTGCAGCCCACGCTGATAATTCCCAAAATACTGCCGGTTCCCACAGCCAGAGTAAGATTGCCATGCTGTTTTATTTTCCTAAAAGTTTTTATTATCAGGAGTATATTAAATCCGGCCAGCAAAGAGGTTATTATTAACAGCAATAAATCAACTATCGATAGGGCAGTCCATAATCCGCCCAGAAGTTGGAAAAGAAGAGTCGCTTTGTAAGATAATGAAAAGTTGCCCAGGATGGTTGCTTTTACCAGTTTGATATTAAGAAGATATAAAGATAATTGCGCGTAGAGCCCGCCAATAAAAAAGCTTAGCAAAAAGGACTTAACAGTCAGTTGAGTTTTTACAGTTCGCCAAAACTCGTGGGTAGTCATGTTATTTTGCCAACTGGGCGTCTATGATAGTCTTAAAAGCGGCATAGGGTTGCGCGCCCATCACTATTTGGCCATTAATAAAGGTGGCCGGCGTTCCATTTACTCCAGCTTTCTGTCCGGCGGATAGATCATCGCTGACGTTTTTGGCGTATTTGCTACTCTCCACACAGGAGGAAAATTTTGGCATATCAAGTCCTAAAGCTTGGGCAAAACCAATCAATTTGTCTTTGGCGAAGGCTCCCGAATTTTCCGCCGCCTGATGATCGTACAAATAATCATGATATTCCCAGAATTTTCCCTGTTCGCTGGCGCACTCCGAAGCCTGCGCCGCCCAGGTTGACTCTGGTCCCAAAAATGCGTAGTGGCGAAATGCTAACTTGACTTTGCCCGTGTCCACGTAATCTTTTATCAGATTTGGCTTAACGTTTTTAAACCAGCGTTCACAGAACGGACATTGAAAATCGGCAAATTCCACCACCGTCACCTTGGCGTTTTTATTACCCAAAACAGGCAGGTGGCCGATATCAACGCTTACTTTTTGAGAAGGAGAAGGGGAAAGAGTAGTCGGCTGGTTGGGGATTGGGGTTGAAGGAGCGCTTTGTCCTTTTTCCAAAAACTGCAGCCTGCTGTACAAATTTCCCAGAAAAAAAGAGGCAATAATTAAGAGAACAACTAAAATCGGAGTGTAAGAACTCTTTATGCTATTTTTGGCCATAGAGAAAGAGTAGAGAATTTTGGGTTATTTGTCAATTGGTAAAATTGGTTGTATACTGCACTTGCCATGATTATAAAATCACATCCCAGAATCATATTCGACGCTGCAAAAAGGACTAAAGAGCAAAAGCCAAAGCAAGCATTGGAAGACCGCGCTTTGATCCATCCTCTGGCGGGAGAAAAAATTCTTTGCGTACAGCGCCAGCACCTGATCGCGCTTATTTTTCCCATGCTTTTTCCCCTGCTTGGATTAATTCTTTTGCTAATGCTCTTATTTTTTTCTCAAAAGTCATTCTTTTTTTTATCTTTTAATCCGCTGTATATTTTTTATCTTGTTCTGGTGTCTTTTGCCGCTATTTTGGTTTTTGAAACTTTTATTTTTATGCGCTGGTATTATCAATTTTATATTATTACCTCACGGTGTCTAATACATATTCATTTTTTTCGAATAGGCGGATATCATATTGATGAAGTTTTTCTGGAAAGAATCAAGGAGCAGGAAATAGACAGAAAGGCTCCAAATCTACTGCTTGACCTTTTTGATATAGAGGATGTTTATGTTTACTTCCCGCACCTTGAGCGGGCAGAACCATTTGTTTTTAATATGCCCAGTAACCCCAAGAAAATAGAAGATATACTTAAGGAGCTGATCACATGAGCTTTAATATTTTGGTCAAGTTCTTTTTTATAATAATTCTTTTATTTTTGCTTTTTTATTATGGTTTGGTGATGGCGGCCACAAGAAGAGCCGGCAAAGCCACTACCATTCCCGTGCCCTTGTTTTGGACGATAGCTATTGCCGCCAACATAACGTTAATCGCAGGAGCGATAATTATTATTTTATTAAAATAATATGGGTATGCCACCAAGGCAAGAGATTTTAGGCTATCTGTCAACAATTGTTGGCCGCAACCTCGCCGCGGCATAATAAACTCCGATTAAATAATTCTTGCTAAAATTTTTAAAAGGGTGTAGGATAAAAAAGGAAGGCCCGCCTAAGCTTACTTCAAGCCTTTTCAGTACTATTCGTACACGGCTTGAAGAGCGCTTGAGCGGCGGGTGAAAGAGGGTGATAGTATGATGCCGTGGGGTTATGGAAATACAATGAGTTGGGGAGGAGCCGGTTCGCTGGGTTTGCTTTTGTGGCTGGTAGTGGTGATTGATCTTATTCTGGTGGGCGTTTGGCTGTGGAAAAAAATACAAGAGAAGTAGGTTGCTATGTTGTGGCTTCGAAAAAATATTGTTTACCTTGCTTTGATACAAGCGATAGCTGCCACCATCGGCAGTCTTTATTTTAGTGAAGCTAAGAATTTTGTTCCTTGTCTTTTGTGCTGGTATCAAAGAATTCTGATGTATCCTCTGGTTTTACTGATTGCTGTCGGAATACTAAAAAAAGATAAGGGTTTGCCTTCTTATATTTTGCCCTTAAGCATATTGGGGATGGCGGTGGCTTTTTATCAGTACTTACTGCAAATGGGTTGGCTCCCCGAATCTTCTTTGCCCTGCACTTTGGGAGTGTCCTGCGCTACCCGCTATGTGGCGTGGTTTGGCTTTGTGACCATACCGTTTCTTTCTTTTACGGCATTTACAATTATTACCATATCGATGATAATTATGAGAAAGGTAAATAAAAAATGAGTTCGGAGGCAAAAACCATTTTCGGTATCGGCATTGCTACAATTATTATTGTGGTGGGCGGAGTAATAATGCTGGGGTCAAACTCTCAGCCGCCAAAGAGCGATAGCAAAGCTTTGGAACGCGGCGACAGCTACAAGATCTCCTCTACTTCCGCCAAAGTGACGGTCGTTGAGTTTGCGGATTTTCAGTGTCCGGCTTGCGGCGCGGCCCACCCCATTGTTAAACAAATACTGGAGCAATACCAGGGCAAAATAAATTTTGTCTATCGCCACTTTCCCCTGCCTCAACATAAAAATGCGGAGCTGGCAGCGGAGGCGGCCGAGGCTGCGGGGGAGCAGGGGAAGTTTTGGCAGATGCATGATTTAATTTTTCAAAACCAAAAAGAGTGGAGTGAAAGCAGTCAGGCGCTTGATTTGTTTATAAGTTACGCCAAAGGCTTAGGCCTTGACGAAGAGAAATTTAAGAAGGCTCTTTCAGAAAATAAATTTGCGGAAAAAATTATTAGAGATAAAAATGACGGCAGCGCTGTGGGTGTTAATTCCACGCCCACTTTTTTTATCAACGGCCAAAAGTTCCCCGGCGTGTTAAGCCTTGCCGAGTTTAGAAATAAAATAGAAGAAAGCCTGCGCTAAGTGAAATATGAGACTTAAGAATAAAGTGGCCATTGTGACCGGCCAAACGCTGGTGGTTGACGGCGGCTGGACGATTAAATAGCTCTTGACAAAGGCATACAAGAAAGATACAATTATTGTATATGCCGACACAAACCTTCAACATTGCTTTACCTCAAGAACTGGTAAGAGAGGTAGATAAAAGAGCTAAAAAAGAATATAAAAATAGAAGCGAATTAATCCGCGAAGCTTTGCGTATTTATCTACAGGATATTCAGGAGTGGGAAGAAATTTTTGAATATGGTGAAAAAGCAATGAAAAAAATGGGCATCAAGAGTGAAGAAGACGTAGATAAAATAGTTTATGAATTCAGACATGGTCGAAAACCCCGTTAAGGTAGTCTTGGATACCAATATTCTAATTTCAGCTTTAGGTTTCCGGGGTAAACCAAGGAAAATTTTCCACCTGATTTTGCAAAAGCGGATTTTAGCTGTCACCTCACCAATTCTTTTAGCGGAATTTCAGGAAGTGGTGAATAAAAAATTTCCCAAGTTGGCTTTAAGACTGGAGAGTATTGAAAAGAAGCTAAAGAAAAACCTTCAGGTAGTTTCTCCAAAAGTTTCCATTAAAGCCTCAAGAGATCCGGATGATAATCGGGTTTTGGAGGCGGCAGTGGAGGGGGATTGCGATTTTATCATTACCGGGGATCAGGATTTGCTGGAGCTGGGAAAATATAAAAAGATTAAAATTTTAACAGCGGAGGAGTTTTTGGAAGAGGAACTACCCCTAAAAACCTCTTGACAAATTTTTATTTTTCCTTTATAATCCTACCCTAGAGGAGAGGGTTAGACGAAAAATGTTAGTAGTTAGAAGTTAGTAGTTTACTTTATGCAGAGTCATACGCAAACGCAGGCGGTTAATCGCCTAAAGATTATTGAAGGGCATTTGAAGAAAGTGCGGCAGATGGTGGAGGAGGGGGCTTATTGTCCGGATGTTATTCAGCAGTCAACTGCGGTGCAAAGCGCCCTGCGGCGGGTGGACGAGTTGCTTCTTGACGGGCACATTCGCAGTTGCGTCACTAATGCTATTAAGTCAGGCGGAGGAGATAAGGAAATTAAAGAGTTAATTGAGGCGTTTAGCAAAAGATAAGTGTCATGAAAACGGAAAAGATTATTTTTTTAATAATTGGCGGGGCAACTGTGCTGGTGTTTGCGGGGATTATCGTTTTTTCGATGGTTGAACAAAAGAAAACAGATCAAACCAGCGTCCCATCTTATTCCAAAAGCGACACCAGCCGCCCCAAAGTTTCTCTGTCTTCCACCTCTTTGGATCTTGGTAAAATGAAGGTGAGCGATGAAAAAAGCGCCGATTTTGTGATTGAAAACAAAGGCGATAAACTTTTACAGCTGTTTAATATCAGCACTTCTTGCGATTGCACCTTTGCCACAGTCACTATTAATAATGTTAAAAGTCCGCAGTTTGGCATGCATGGAAAAAGTTCGTGGGTTGGAGAGGTAAAAGCAGGGGAGAAAGCCACGGTGACTGCAATTTATAAACCTTCCATCATGCCGGTTCAGGGAGCTGTGACGAGAGATGTTTATGTATCAACCAACGACCCCGACAATCCAAAGCTGACCTTCACTATCAAAGCATTTGTCGAGTAATTTATGGATGGTCTTTTTTTTGGCATCTCCTTAACTGCCGCCTTTGTGGGCGGCATGGTGGCTCTTTTTGCCCCTTGTTGTCTGACTTTTCTTTTTCCGGCTTATCTTGGCACCATTTTTAAGACCAAGGGCAGAGTGGTTTTCTTAACTCTGATTTTTGCCGCAGGCATTGCCGTTATTTTGGTTCCTGTGGCTTTGGGCTTTCGTTTTATTGTTTCTTTTTTCAATGAATTTCATACTGTGGTCTATCTTTTGGGAGCGCTGATGCTGATAGTTTTGGGACTGATGACCTTTTTTGAAACCAAATTTATGCTGCCTTTTTTGCCCTCCTTCACCATGCCAAAGAGGGTGACTGTTGGTTCCACATTTGCGCTGGGCATAATTTCCGGCATCACTTCAAGCTGCTGCGCGCCGGTTTTGCTTGCCGCCATCACTCTTTCTTCATTGTCGCCGACTCTGTTTTCTGCCGTAATTGTGGCGCTAACATATGTTTTGGGAATTGTGGCGCCGCTTTTTTTCCTATCTCTTCTTTATGACAGACTTACCAGTCAATATCTGTCAAATGTTAAAAAAAATATTCAGCGGCCGCTTAAACTTTTGGCATCGGTTATTTTTGTGGCGGCCGGCATTATCATTGCTATTTTGGCTTTGCAAAATCGTATCCAAATGGGAGGGGATGAAGGATACTCCAAAGTGGTGCGAAATCTTATTTATTCGCTATCCTCAACGGTGGCTCGTCCATTAAGCGACATCGTGGTGTTACTCATTATTATTGCTTTGTTAGTTCTTTTTTTCAGGGAGATAAAGAATGGAAAAAAATAAATATATTTTAGGTCTTATCAGCGGACTCATGATTGGAGTTCTTCTTTTTGTGCTGCTGCCGATTGCGCAAACTAAATGGCGGGATTTTCAAGAGCGGGAAAAACTTCAGAAAGTTGCGCTGGAGAAAGAGAAATTAAAGGATCAGGTTTTACCTCAAAAAGGCGTGGCCTTGGGAATAAAGTTTGGCGATGCGGTAGTCAAAATGGTGGAGGCGGGAGTGATTGATAAAGACAAAATGCTGTCTTTGGGAAACGGCTATGAGAAGTTTCTTAACAGGGCAAACGCGGAGGAGTTAGTTATTACCAAAGAAAATGCCACTGTGTTATTAAATTTACTCTGGCCGTTGGGACTTGCCAATAAAACAAATGTTTTATCACAGGGGCCGATGGGGACAATCTATAAAGACAGGGTGGGCAATTTTGCTTCGACAGGGGGATGGACTTTGGGTAAAGAAGAGGGAGGTAAACTATTTAACCGTTTTGCCATTGTTAATTTAACGCCGCAACAGGAAGCGCTGGTAAAGGAACTTTCGCAAAATATCTTTCGTTCCTGCTGCGGCAACTCCACTTTTTTCCCGGATTGCAATCATGGTGCGGCTATGCTTGGGTTTCTAGAATTGGCTGTTTCTTCGGGAATGAACAAAAAAGAGATATACAAAAAAGCGCTATATCTTAATTCATTTTGGTTCCCTCAAACCTACCTTGATCTGGCTGACTACTTTCAAGTTAAGCGAAATAAACAATGGAAAGACATTGATCCCAAACTGATTTTGAGCAGTAAATATTCCAGCGGGCAGGGATATGCGGCCATCAGAAAAGAAATGCAGGAGATGGGAATTTTGGAAAAGCCTAAGGAAGGAGTAAGTTGCGGAGTATAAAAAATTAATATGAGATTAAAAGATAAGGTGGCTATTATTACAGGCGGAGGGACAGGGATTGGCCGGGGAATTGCTTTGATGTTTGCTCATGAGAGAGCGAAAGTGGTTG
Organism: uncultured Gammaproteobacteria bacterium; assembly: GCA_964635045.1. GTDB lineage: Bacteria > Patescibacteriota > Microgenomatia > Levybacterales > UBA12049 > CAZWMJ01. Next base: position 1,248 of record CAZWMJ010000022.1, on the reverse strand, counting down.
TTTGTGGTCGAAGAATAGAGCCTTTGGACGAGGTTGTTTCTTTGATAAAACAAAATGGCGGTCAGGCTTTGTCAGTTGCCGCAGATGTGTCTTCTTTTGCACAAGTTTCCGAAATGGCTAAAAAGACAGTAGAGACTTTTGGGGGAGTTGATATTTTAGTTAATAATGCCGGTGTTTATATTCCTCATGACGCTTTATCTGCCAGTGAAGAGGAATGGGATAAGGTGATGTCTATTGATTTAAAAGGCGTTTGGATTTGTTCAAAAGCCTGTATACCGGAAATGTTAAAGCAGGGAGGCGGAAAAATAATAAATATTGCTTCAATTGCAGGATTGATTGGTTTTGAACAGAGCGCCGCTTACTGCGCAGCCAAGGGAGCGGTAGTTAATTTGACGCGGGAGATGGCTTTGGATTATGCAAATCGCGGCATCAATGTCAACGCCATTGCTCCGGGAGTGATAGAAACAGATATGACAAAAGCTTTTCTGACGGATGAAGCAAGCAAAAAATCTTTTTTGGAGAAAACACCGGTTGGCAGAGTGGGTCAACCCGAAGACATTGCTTACGCCGCAGTTTACCTTGCATCAATGGAGTCGGATTTTGTCACCGGTCAAACAATTGTTGTTGATGGAGGTTGGACGATAAGGTAAATTAGAAGGAGGTGAGAAATTATGCTTAACGCAAAAGCTTTCGCAAATGCCGCATCTGCAGTGATGGGAATTTGGGTGGTAGGTTGCGCTGCGGTATCTTTTATCGCGCCGGATTTATTATTTAGCGTGGCCCAATCTTGGATGCACACTATTAATCTGGGGTCGGTCAAGGCCGGTTTTAATCCGAGTTTTGGGTCGCTTTTATGGGGATTTGTGACAGCAGTTGGTTTGACCTGGATAACTACTTGGGGCACAATTACTTTATATAACAAATGGGCCAAATAATGAAAACATATTATTGTCCAATGCATCCGGAAATTAAATCTGATAAACCTGGAAAATGCCCTAAATGCGGCGGGATGGATTTGGTGGAGAATCGTCCAAAGGATGATCAGCCTCTGGCTGAAAAAGAAGAAACAGGTGAAGTAAAGTATTACACCTGTCCGATGGATCCGGAGATAGTTTCCAAACAGCCGGGGAATTGCCCCAAATGCGGTATGGCTCTTGTAGCTATGCACAAAGAGCACCAGGAAGGAAATGTCGGCATGGAAGAAAGTTTTAAGAAGCGGTTTTTTTTAAGCCTCCCCTTGGTAATTAT
>CAZWMJ010000021.1:0-9190 GCA_964635045.1 uncultured Gammaproteobacteria bacterium | reverse complement strand
CAGCGCCAACGGTAGCGGTAAGTACTATCTACGCCGGGTTTTGGAAAAGATTTGCGGCGTTTCTTCTTGACAATATTATCGGAGCGGCTGTTGGAGGAGTAATGGGACTTGTCATTGGACTGGCTGTGGGAGGCTCTACTAAAACCGCAGACATACTGATTAATATCTTATCAGTTATAGTCGCCTGGCTCTATTTTGCGCTGATGGAAAGCTCTTCAAATCAGGCCACCATTGGCAAAATGGCTCTGGGAATTAAAGTAACCGATGTCAACGGCAACAGAATTTCTTTCGCCCGGGCCACCGGCCGCTACTTTGCCAAAATAATTTCTACCTTAATTCTTCTTATCGGCTACATCATGACCGCCTTTACCCAGAAAAAACAGGCTCTTCACGATATAATAGCAGGAACGCTGGTGGTTAAAAAGTAAACTGCCTATATGAAATGTCCGAAATGTCATCAGGTAAATACCACCGGAGCCAATTTCTGCCATGCTTGCGGCACCCCGCTTAATCTTCCCAAAAAATCCTTCCTGGCTCGTCATAAAGGCACAATTATTACTGTAGTTTTGGTGGTGGCTTTTGTCATCTTGCCTATGTCTGCTTTTTATAATTTTATCAATTCCATAGGAAAGACTGATAAAGAAGAAACGGTAATTTCCGGTTCCGGTAAGGATAAAATTGCCCTAGTTAATGTGGACGGGATAATTGTGGAGACAGCCTCCCAAAAGGGATTTAACACGATCTCCGAAGGCGAAACATCTGCCAGAGAGGTAAAAAAAATTTTGCGGAAAATAGAAAAAGATGAAAAAGTTAAGGTTTTGCTTTTGCGGGTCAACAGCCCCGGGGGTTCGGCGGTGGCATCGGAGGAAATTTATCGGGATCTTTTGAGCTTCAAGAAAAAATCAGGTAAAAAAGTTGTTGCCTATTTTTCCGATACTGCCGCATCGGGGGCCTACTACATTTCCATGGCTGCCGATCAAATAGTTACCAATCCATCAACTATTACCGGCAGCATAGGCGTGATTATTTCCTATTTGAACTTTAAGGATATTGCCGAAAAGTATGGGGTAAAAAATATTGTTTATAAAAGCGGCGCGCACAAAGATATTATTAGCGAATTTCGAGACCCGACTGATGAGGAAAAAGCCATCATCCAAAGCATCATTGCTGATACCTATGACAACTTTGTCGAGGCGGTGGTAACGGGCAGAAAACTGCCCGAAGATCAGGTGCGAAGTTTAGCCGACGGCAGAATATACAGCGCCAAACAGGCGGTAGAATTAAATTTAATCGATAGCATAGGCACGCTGGAAGATGCCATTGCCGCCGCCAAAAATCTAGCCGGTTTGGAAGAGGCCTCGGTGGTGGAGTTTGGCCGGCCAAATTTTCTGGATTCACTTTTGGGAAGTATCGGCGGAAAATTTAACTTCTCTCTTCTGCCTAACTTGCAAAACTATTTCAACAGCCAACCGGGAATAAAAGTACTCTATCTTTACACGCCTTAATGCCTATGAACTGTCCAAAATGCGGTCAATTAAATCAAGCAGGAAGCTCTTTTTGTATTCATTGCGGTCAACCGTTAAAATCGGCAGTTGCGCCGGCCGGGCAAAGTCCGCAGTTGGTTTATGGGGGTTTTTGGAAAAGACTTTTGGCAAGCTATCTAATCGATGGTTTTATTATTTCGTCCATCTTCCCCATTTTAATTCTGTTATTCTTACCGACAAAATCTTTTTTTCCGGTTGACATAATCAATCAATCTGCTTCTTTTACTTCATCCTTTATCCCGCTCTTGATGATTTATGCACTCACTATTGTTCTTTACTATAGCTACTATGCAACAACGACTGCGCTATTTGGGGGAACAGTGGGAAAGTTGCTGCTGGGACTGAAAGTTGTCGATATATCAACCGGTCAGAAAATTGGTTGGATTAAATCACTAATACGGCACGGCCCAGGATATTTTGTTTCCAGTCTGGTATTTTACATTGGTTTTATCTGGATTGCTTTTGATGCCAAAAAGCAGGGCTGGCACGACAAGATTGCCGGCACAGTGGTAGTAGATACAAAAAAGAGATGGGGTGGCTGGGCAATTGCGGGATTAATAATTGGCCTTATGATCTTTGCAGGAATTATGGTTAGTTTAGTATCAAATAAATTTATGTCATCTATAAAAAATGCCTCTATTTACTCTTCGTCCAACGAGCTAAAAAACAGCAAAACTATTGAAGACCTTGAGCAAATTCTTAAAGACAAAGAATTTCAAAAAACAGTTCAGGATATGGAAAAAAGCGGTCAGCTGGTATCTACGGTTACCGCCAAAGGTGAATTAAGCGAGATCTTAAAAACAGCTAAAGACTTTAACTCCAACGGACATCTGTTTAAGGTAGCCGGAAATTATACGGCCGGAGATCCTTTAATAGACATAGTGGCGTTAGGCCAAGGTTCTTTCCCCGGAGAAAACTGGACCTACTGGTTTCGTGACCCGACAAAAACAGAAAAAGATATTTTCTTTGTGCGGTTTGAAAAAAACAGAGGTCTTTATATGGCCAGCGACAATGCGTATTTTATCGGCAACGTCCGGGGGCAGGATCAGGGCGATATTGTACCTCTGTGGAAGATAAACTCGGATCAAGCATTTAGCCTTGCCTGGGAACAGGCCGGAAAAAGCAGAGATCAATCCTTTGAAACCAGCAGCGTCAAGGCCGATTTGGCTTATGATTACCTTACCAATACTAGAGATTTGGTGTTTTTGTGGATGATCACTTATTCCTATAAAAGCACCCAAGAAGGTTTCCCGGCGGAGCTTAAAGTGTACATCGATCCCCAAACCGGTGAGTTAATTAACGTCAGCCTGAAAGACTTGAGTAAATTAAGATAAATGAACTGTCCTAAATGCAATTTTCAAAATCAAGAAGGGGCTAAGTTTTGCACTAAATGTGGTAATATTTTGCTTAAAAAAGATCGTATGATCTTACCATTATCATTATTAATAACTTTTTTTCTATTTGTTGTCTCTATTTTTATTCAAGTCAAGCTTTGGGCATATTTTTACTCGATTGGACTTAGTGACACTGCCCCTCATGGTGAAAATCTTGGCCAAGGCAGCATTATTTTTCTCCCAGAAATAATTTTCTTCTTTATTCTTTCCAAATTCTTCGTCACCAAGTTATTGAAAAATCCACGCACGACAATAAAAATAACCATTGCAATAGCCGGCATTCTTGTAATAGCTTTTGGGGCTTTTATCCTTTTCTTCCCAAAAAATATACCCCAAACACTCTTTACCATGGGTAGATATAGACAACTAATGAGGGATTATCCGGATTTTGCCAGGAAACCGGAAGTTTATTCTGTTATGAAATCTTACTATCTGACTGATAAAAAAAATTCATATGAGGACTATATTATTACAACAAGTCTTGAGCAATTATTAAAAGTTAACCCTGATGACTTGGAGGTTAAAAATAGATTGGTACAAGAGAGTCTAAGTCGGGGAGCATTTTACTATAATGAAAATCAGCTGGATTATGCCATCAACGCTTTTGAGATAGCAGTCAAATACGAGCCGAAACAACCCACCGCTTACATTTATTTAGGGTTGACTTACGAGAAAAAAGGTGAAACGGACAAAGCCATCAAGCAGTACCAGACGGCACTGCAACTCGATCCCAACAACCAAAGAATTAAAGAAGGCTTGGAGCGATTACAAACAAGGTAGTACGGGAAACTAAGCTTATACTACAATGAAGGTGTCAAGCTAATATAAGCTGAAATTATGAACTGTCCAAAATGCGGTCAATTAAATCAACCTACCGCCTCTTTTTGTATCAAGTGCGGTTCTCCCCTTACCGCTAGTACGATAGGTGCGCCTATTTTATCATCTTCAACAAATTTTTTAGATAAAATAATTGATCTTTTTAAGGGAAGGTTAAACCGAAGAAACTATCTAATCGGAATGGTTTTAATAACTTTAATTTCCTATTTTCTAACGCCGCGTACTTTTGATGGACTTTACATGGCTTGGGTAGAACCGGTTATTCGATTATTAGTCGTTTCAATTTCGGTTAGACGGGCGTATGATCTTGGCTGGAGCAGAAATATTCTCAAACTTATAATCGCGTGGATAGTACTAGATATCATCTTGTGGATGATTATTTTTGCTCTGTCTGATTTTGGCCCTTCTTCTATAAAAACATTTATCTCCCTGCTTCGTTCGATTGTAACCTTACTGCCACTTATAATACTTTCATTAATTCTGTTATTTAAGCAAGGTCAAAACGGTCCAAACCAATACGGCGATCCTCCACTTCCCAAGATCCGTTTCCCCCAAGATCTTCTGGAAGGAAATGGTATTTTTAACTTTAATAAGCCAAAGACTAAAATTTGAATGAACTGTCCAAAGTGTAATACTCAAAATCAAACAGTAGTCGATATTGTCAAAAAAGAATTTCCGGAGGCCTATCCCTATCTAAGATTTAATCTCTGGAATAAGTTTCTGGCAGCAGCGCTAGGCCTCTTTCTCTTAGGGGCGACCCTCGCGCTAAGTATCACCATCTTAAAATTTCCCGGTTCATTTAATATTCCTCAACCCGCCACCATTTTTATGGCCATCTCGCCCTTTATCTTAGTTGGTCTTTACGCTTTTTCCTTTCCCCAAACCATCAAGCAAGCCCGCGGCTTATTTCTTTTTAAATTTCTTTTTTTAGCGCTTGATGATAAAGCCCAGGTCTACGGGTTTGGCGGGCCTTCTTCTCTGGGAAAATTATCTTCACTTGAAGCATCGCTTGGTTTAGCAGATGTCACCGCTTCTCAAACAGCCAAGCGGATTAGCAAGCCTTTTTTGTTAGGTATGCTAAGCGCTCTGGTAGGAGTGGGTATTGTTTTAGCTTTAATCTTTGCAACTGGCAGTTCTATGGCTGCGGTAATTGTTTTATGGGGACTAATTCTGATTCTAGCCTTTTCAGGCGCGGAATTTATCAGACTTGTGCTGTTAATCCATTCAATCCGGAAAAGAAATCATCTGCAGATTATTACTTATAATCCTATTTATTGGCCTTATCTTTTATATTTAGAGGGGCTGGTAGAACAAAACAAGCTGGTTTCTCCCTATCCACCGGTTAGTATTTCCCGGCTGGCCGAAATTGCCCGTCAAAATCCGCAAAAAATGGAAGGAGCCAGACGTCTATATATTGCCAGCAACGTAGCGGTGGGGATTGCCGGCGGTTTGGCAGTTGGAGGAAGCCTTCTTGGTTTTTTTAGGAGAAAATGAAAAAGGGATTTGCGCCGATTATTATTTTACTTGGAATTACGATAATCGCAGTTCTAGTCGGCGGGGTTTTAGTTTATACCAATTATTCGAATAATCAAAGTAAACTAAATCCACAACCTACCCCAACCTCCACTTCAGATGAAACAGCCAACTGGAAAACATATACAAACAAAAAGTATGGTTTTTCATTTAAGTATCCGTCAAATTGGGTGGAAAATGAAGGGAAAATTGAAGAAAAACTTGGAGTTAATGGTGTAAATGCACTTACTCAAAAAGGAATTGCCGTAGAGGTTTATGAGAATTCTGGAAAATTAAGCGCTTTAGAGTTTTTAGATACGATCTTTTACAAAGATTACAATGAGGAAGGTTTAAAAGGTTTGAAGGAAATTTATATGAAACAATATAAGGAGAATTCATACCTAGAACCAATTGCTATAGACGGTAAGTCGGCTACTTACATAGAACAACTAACTATTCCTTCCGGTTCAAAAGGAAGTGGAGTTTGGGTGGCAGTTAAGAATAATGGTTTTTTTCTAAGGGGATATCCTACAGAGGGAACGGATGAGATATTTAAACAAATTCTTTCCACCGTTAAATTTTTAGATACAATATGAAAAAGTTTAATTTTCTAAAAATTATTTTGCTCTTTATTCTCTCTTTGACCCTTTTGCCATTTTTCTCTAATTTCACCAAAACTTCCTTTGCCCAAAATAATCAGATAACCCAATCAATCCCAGACTGGCTGGTTTATCCGGGGGGTAAAGAGTTTGACAAAGATTCCATTATAGGACTATGTAAAGAATCGGGGCTAGCTCATGGTACTGGTGTAATGACATGGCAAATTCCTCCTCCAGTGACTTTAGAAAAAGATGCCGCGAGGTGCGAAAGTTTCTTTCAGGATAGTAGCGGAATAATTACTCCTCGTATAGACATACAACCAAAAGGAGTCGAAGGAGGCTATATTGTAGTATCATATCATATTCGAGAAACTGACCTTCAGAAAATCAGAGAATGGTATGTCCAAAGTGTAAGTTCGCAGGGTTTTGAGATTGATGATTCAGGTAGATTTGAACAATCACCCACATATATTAAATTGTCCTTTTGTCATAGAACAAGAAATTGTACTCCTGATATAGGTGTGACTATTAGGCCTGCAGTAAAACTGGATTCTTCTGGGAGTAAGGATTGGTTTCCTTATGGCTTACAGATCAAAGTTAAAGTAAGAAAAGATTTATTATTAGATTCTGATTTTGCTTCTCTAGAAGTTAAATTAGTCCCTGATCCAAATATTATTTACACATATAGAGGTCGCGATAAAGAACTTAATCCGGAAAGCGATGTGGTTAGTCCCTACGACCCGATTTTGTGCACCGCCAAAATTTCCTTCGGCGAAAATCAAAATTATGAAAATGCCAAAGTAACCTTTTCAGGGAATGCCTTTGTTGAAGGGACAAGCGCTCCCTTTTCCGAAACATTCAACTTATCTCAACTGCCCATAACCGGTCAGTATGCTGATGGTCAAAAAGCAGACGATGGCAACATTTATTTTATTTCCAACAAAAATGCTCCGTTCTTCAAAAATAAACGGGGCGCAGACGTGGAATGCAATTTTAAAGTTGAATATAAAGGACAGACAATTGAAAAATCTCAAAAGCTCCACGTGGCCAAACACTTATTTATCTATCTCCCGCTAAAATATAGCGGCAGCAAGGAGGATTTTAAAAACTTAGCTAACGAAGAACATCAAAAGATTTTAAAGATAACCGGCTTGGGAAAAGACGCAATGGCCATATTAAGATTCGAGGGTGATTGCGAAAACGGTAGCTTGGGGGTTAACTCAATTTTTAATCTTAGAGAATGTGCAAAATCATTAAATGAATATTGGTCGCCGCCTAACAATTGGTTCCCTGCTGGTAATTTTTCTTTAGCAAATGACAGATTGATAGGATTAAATTCAGTTAAAAGTATAAATATCTTTGGTAGTGAGAGATTGTCCCAAGGATTTGCTCCAATCCGTGGCGATGTGGCAGTGTGCGGCGAAGGAGAGCTTACTTGTGTTCATGAATTAGGTCATACGTTTGGTGCTTGCGAAGAATATAGATACACATATACACTTCCTGGAACTGGCGGGAACCCCATTGCTAGAATCATTGGCAACCTCCTGTTAGGCATACTTCGGTTTTTCAATATTCAAGATGCCAATTGGGTTAGTCAGAATAATAAACAAATGGAAATCTACGGACAGGGTTGTGTAAATCCCTACCCAATCTGCGCTAACGATCACCCAAATAATAAAGGGGTGCAAGGCAATAATTGCTATGATATAGCAAATTGCGTATTGAAGGAGGAAGATGGGGTGAAGATTGACACAAGCAATGACTGGATGCCTTCGGCTGGAAGTAATTTTGGAGATCGTAAAAGCGTGATGGGTACATTAACAGAGCCGGAGGCGAGGGCCTGCGTTAATCAACCTTTTACACCCGTTTATCCGTTTGAAATACCCAAATGAGAAAGTTTTTACTAATTAGTTTTATATTAACCTTTCTATTTCTCTTTACGTCTTCTGTGAAAGCAGAAGTTCTTCCCGTCTTGAGTGTTGATTTTAACATTTCTGTAAAAGGCCTTTCTATTACCATTCAGAACGTCGCTGTTTTAGAAGCTGATTGGGCTACAAATGAGAAAGATTTTAATCTGATCAACCCTGACATATTCACCGTTAGTTTAATTGATGCAAAGGGTTCAGATTTATCTTCGACCAAGTTTAATTTTATTCCACCCGAACTAATCGCGGATTACCCTTACGATAAGCCCGATTCTGTAATTCAGAATATACAATTGCAATATGACAATAGGGCTGCAAAGCTAATAGTTAAACGGAGGGGGAATGAAATTCTCTCCTATGACTTAACTCCATTTTGCAACCATGATTCAAAACAAAACAACAAAGAGACCTTCCTTTCCTGCTCTTCAGATGTTAAAGCTTACGCCAAAGACGGCTATTGCAATTACAAATCGGGCAAGGAAAAGCCTGATCCCGATTGCCCAGCCAACGTTGATTACGACTCCCGCGATATTGCCAAAACCATTTCCGCGGTCTGGGGGAAAGAAGTAAAACTCAACTCCCAAAATCAAACAAAAACCCAAAAAACCGCTAATCAGCTCTTTTTGTATTTAGCTCTGGCGGGCGGAGGTTTAATTTTAACTGCCGGTATTGCTTTGGCGGTATTTTATTTCTTAAAACGCAGGAATCAACCGCCGCAACCCCCATCATCTTCGTCTCCACTTTCACCAACAACTCCGCCCATTATCCCGCCGCCTACTTCTACTCAACCGCCGGCGGAAGTTTAATGACTGTGTTTAAACGAAGATAAACTTTAACTATAGGCTCTTGACAAGAGCTTTTTCTTTTGCTATATTTAGCACTCAAGTCACGCAAGTGATATTTTTTTGAAAAAAATGACTAAGACCAAAACCGTCAAACCGCTATTTGATAATGTTTTAATCAAACCGCTTGAGGCGGAAGAAAAAACTCCCAGCGGTATTATCCTGCCCGACTCTGCCAAAGAAAAACCGCAGGTGGGAGTGGTGATGGCGGTAGGTCCGGGAGCAGTAAACGATGACGGTAAAACTATTCCCATGGTGGTTAAGATCGGACAAAAAGTTATGTACAAAAAATGGGGCGGCAACGAGGTAAAAGTGGAAGGCGAGGAATGGACCATGGTGGAACAAAAAGACATCCTTGCGGTAGTAGAAGAAGATAAAAAGAACGCATATGAAGAGGTATTAGAAATGAGTAAAAAACTAAACGCTAGACGCTAATTGCTAGACGCTGATATATGGCTAAACAAATTAAATTTGCCGAAGAAGCACGACAATCATTGGTACGAGGTGTTAATATTTTGGCTAAAGCAGTAGTCACGA
>CAZWMJ010000020.1:0-10093 GCA_964635045.1 uncultured Gammaproteobacteria bacterium | reverse complement strand
AGGATCGAACTTCTGACCTCTTCGATGTCAACGAAGCGCTCTACCACTGAGCTACGAGTCCAAACCATCTGTAATTGTAGCAAAACAACACCCCCAAAAACAACAACTGCTATAATTACTTTATGACCAGAGACGAAGCGTATTTACTGATGACCCAGATGGTGCAAAATTCTAAGCTTCGAAACCACGCGCTGGCGGTTGAGAACATCATGAAAGCTTTAGCCCAAAAGTTCGGCGAGGATGAAGAGGAGTATTCGGTGGTTGGGCTTTTGCACGATGCCGATTATGAGCTGGTTAAAAAAGATCCCACCCGCCATACCCTTATCACGGAAGAAAAATTACGGCCGCTTGGCGTATCGGATCGAATAATTAATGCCATTAAAGCACATCATGACGGGGTCAAAAACAGCAGAGAAAATCTGCTGGAAAAGTCTATTTACGCGGCCGATGAATTATCGGGACTTATTATTGCCGTCGCCCTTGTTAATCCTGACAAGAAATTATCATCCGTTACCGCTGATTCCGTATTGAAAAAATTTTCAGAGAAAAATTTTGCGGCGGGCGCTAATAGAGAACAAATTTTAACCTGTGAAAAGGAATTAGGCATCCCGTTGGCGGATTTTGTTAATCTCGCCCTCATGGCAATGCAATCAATCTCCAATCAGTTAGGATTGTAATAGTAATTTGGCCATAGCGTTGACATTGCTCGCGCGTATTGATAAAATACCAATAATGATAAAAATTAACTCTATCATTTGTATTATAATTGCAACTAAAACTTCCTAAAGGAGGTTAGGGCATTAATACATAAACCTCCGCAGGGAGGTTTTTTTGTAAAACTATGAAACTTTACAGCATCAACAACAAAAACACTACGGTTTCTCTGGAAGAAGCGGTTATGAGGGGCGTGGCAACGGATGGCGGTTTGTTTATGCCAAAAGAAATCCCCCGTTTTGCGCCTGATTTCTTTAATACTTTACCCTCGCTTAGTTTTCAAAAAATTGCCTTTTACGTAGCAAAAGCCCTTTTCGGCCAGGATATAAGCGACAAAAATCTAACAAAAATGGTGAACAAAAGTTTTGATTTTGATATCAAACTCAAAAAATTAAATCAAGAAATATATGCGCTGGAATTGTTTTATGGACCAACTCTTGCTTTCAAGGATTTCGGGGCTAGATTCATGTCGCAACTGGTCTCTTACTACGCCAAAAAGAAAAAGAAAAAACTAACCGTATTGGTGGCCACGTCCGGAGATACCGGCAGCGCTGTAGCTTCCAGTTTCTACAAAGTTTTGGGAATCAACGTTATTCTTCTCTATCCAAAAGACAAGGTAAGTAAAACTCAAGAAAAGCAGTTGACCACTATGGACGGTAATATCAAGGCAATTGAAATAAAAGGCACATTTGACGATTGTCAAAGTCTGGTGAAGCAAGCCTTTCACGACCTCAAAATTAATAAATTTATGACTTTAACCTCGGCCAATTCTATAAATGTGGCCCGTCTTTTCCCGCAAATATTTTATTATTTCTATGCTTATGCCAAATTAAAAGATTTAAACAAACCGCTGATTTTTTCTATTCCTTGCGGTAATCTTGGCAATCTGACGGCGGCAATGTTTGCCAAAAGAATGGGTTTGCCCATTGCCAAACTTATCGCGGCAACAAACCAAAACGATGTTTTTTCAAAGTACATCAAAAACGGCATATTCAAACAGAAACCATCCATAAGCACCTTATCAAATGCCATGGATGTAGGCAATCCGAGTAATTTTGCCCGTATATTGGAACTATATAATAATGATGTTAAAAATATCCGAAAAGATGTGTGGAGTGAAAGCTTTACCGACCAACAAACAATTGGCGCCATAAAACAGGTGTATAATAAGTATAGCTACATGCTAGATCCGCACAGCGCTGTGGCCTATTTGGGCCTGACGGAATACTTAAAAAAAGAAAATAATCAGGTTATCGGAATCTTACTGGCCACCGCGCACCCGGCAAAATTTCCGGAGCTGATTGAAGAAGTTCTGCGCAAAAAAGTTAATATACCAAAATCTCTTGAATACTATCTCAAGGGAAAGAAAAAATCCATCGTGCTATCCAACAGTTTTGCTGATTTTAAAAATTACTTATTGACAAACGCCAAATAACTATGTTAGTATATTTATTAATGAAACTGACAGTAGTAAATTGTGCAATGACAACTTCCTAGGGAGGTTGTTTTCGCGCATTATACAGCCTCCCAAACGGGAGGTTTTTTTGTGGTTTTGGAGGATTTATATGTCATTACACGAAAGAGACAGAGCCGCGATGGCGGTCTTAGAAGTTATCAGAGAACAACGAAAAAAGGGAAATACACTCTCGCTCGAAGCTATTGGCCGTATTATGACTGACGCTAATAACAAAGACGTGAAGAGAAAGGAAAGAAATGGTGAAGATCGAGAATTAAACCAAAGAGCTGATGGTTTATACGTTGTTTTCAAGAAATTTGCGGGAGGGGGTGTTGTTAATCCTGATGGGAACGCCATACAAAAATTACTTGTCAGAAAAATTACAGACCGACAGCCAATCAGCTTGTATATGTTTTGGGGGGCATCTGATAAACATGCCATGGACGATGCGGAGTTTCTGCTATTTAAAAAACTAACCCATATGGCTAAAGAATTAAGTACTCAACACCCTCACGGGGTCGGCTTGGAAATTATCTTTGGAGACGTACACGTCATTAACAATGGCTATATTGATCCTTCAACAGGAGATCTTGGACTTGCCCAAGTGTATTTTGAGGATGTACACGCGGAGTTAGGTGGGGGGAATACCTATCCTATCAATAGTGTTGTCTATTTAAGCGATCTTTATCGTCAATATAATATTGATCGTTCATTTCCTTACAATTATTTACATGATCCATATACAGAATCAGTTTTTGAAAGACACAGACACTGGCTGGTAGCTAATGCCGAATCTTTTAATCAAACAGAGGAAACTCCCCAAGAGGCTGCCAGACGTTATATGATAACAAGAATGAGAGAACAACCTATTCTTGCAATGCGTTACAGCGATAGTATTCTTATTGCCACTGGAAGAAAAACCGGCGCTTCTGATATAATACTTCCGGAAGGCATGCCCGGCGTTTTTTTGGGAAATAGAGCGCCGTGGTTTCAAAGAGCATGAAAAAATTATTATCGGTTTGGATGCAGGAATTAACTTGGCAGGATGTTGAGGACTATCTTAAGAAAAATGATATCGTCATTATTCCGGCAGGATCAACAGAGGAGCATGGACCGGCCGGACCTTTGGGTGTTGACTCTTACGCGGCCATCGCTCTTGCGGAAGATGCGGCTAAAAAAGCAAAGGTGCTTCTGACTCCTCCTATTTGGTTTGGCGACTCCAGTCACCATATGGCCTTTCCCGGCACCATCTCACTTCGCCCTGACACGCTGATGGAAGTCATCAAAGACGTGGCAAGAAGTCTGGCCAAACATGGATTTAAAAAAATATTAATAATTAACGGCCACAAAATGTCCAATTTACCATCTTTTAATTTGGCGGTTAAAGAATTACATGAATACGAATTTCCGGATGTTTTTTTTGCGGTGATTGATCCGTGGAAAATAGGACGGAAAATTTCCGCCGAAATAAAAAGCACCAACGAACATCACAGCGGCGAGCTGGAAATATCCCACGTATGGTACAAATACCCGAGACTAATAAAGAAGGACAAATTAACCTCCGGTAAAGTTGATTTTGAAGAAGTTTTCGGCAAATACTCAAATGACGACCTGTTTGGTCCGGGAGGAGAAATTATTGATATTCCCTGGAACAGTAGAGAAGAAAGATTTTTTACCCCCAGCGGGGCAATTTCCGCCTCTAAAAACGCCTCGCCCAAAAAAGGCAAAGCTTATCATGATTATATGGTTAATATCCTTGTTGATTTTATTGAATGGCTGAGAAAATACAAAGGCCCCATCGGAAATGCGACCAAGTCAGACTTGGTGAAATAAAATTAAAATTCTGCTATAGTAAATACGTGGACAAACAAACTTCAAAAGAATATGTAAACAATCTTCGTCACTCCTGCGCTCATCTTTTGGCCGCGGCAGTGCTTGAGCTTTTTCCCGGATCTAAAAATGCCATTGGCCCGGCCATTGAAGAGGGTTTTTATCAGGATTTTGATTTGGGCGCTACCACAATTTCAGATGCAGATTTTCCGAAAATTGAAAATAAAATGCGTCAAATTCTCAAAACCTGGGATGATTTTCAGATAAAGCAGGTTTCTGTGGAACAAGCTAAAAGGGATTTTGCTTGGAATCCATACAAACTCGAGCTCATTGATGAGCTGGCTACTCAAGGTAAAACAATTACCGAAACCAAACAAGGATCATTTCTTGATTTATGCAAAGGTGGACATACAGAGAATCTGTCCAAAGATATCGGGGCTTTTAAGTTGCTGTCTGTGGCCGGAGCCTACTGGCGGGGGAGCGAGAAAAACAAAATGCTCACCAGAATTTACGGAACTTGTTTTTCAACTCAAAAAGAGCTTGATGAATATTTAAAAATGCTGGAGGAAGCAAAAAAAAGAGACCATAGAAAACTGGGCAAAGAACTGGATCTGTTTACCTTTTCCGATCTGGTAGGAAAAGGCTTGCCTCTTTTTACCCCAAAAGGTACCATGCTTAGAGAACTGCTAAACGATTTTTCTCAAAAGTTAAGATTAAAAAAAGGTTATCAACAAGTCTTTGTACCCCATATTGCCAGAACAGAACTTTATAAAACTTCCGGACACTGGGATAAGTTCGGAGACGAACTTTTCTTGGTAAAAAGCCAGGAAACTAAAGATGAAATGGTTTTAAAACCAATGAATTGTCCACACCACCAGCAAATTTTCGCCTCAAAACCCCGAAGCTACAAAGATTTGCCAATTAAATACATGGAAACAAGCACTGTTTATCGGGATGAAAAAGCAGGTGAGCTAATTGGTCTTACCAGAGTTAGATCAGCCACTCAAGATGACAGCCATACATTTTGCACGCAAAATCAGATAAAAGAAGTCTACAACATGCTGATTGAAGTAGTGAAGGAATTTTATGATGCGCTGAAAATGACCTACCGGGCTCGCATTTCCCTAAGAGATCCAAAGACTCCGGAAAAGTATTTGGGAGAAAATGCTCTTTGGGAAAAAGCGGAAAAGATAATTGAAGAGGTGGCAGAAGAGAATAAACTTGATTACCTCGAAGCTTTAGGCGAGGCCGCTTTTTACGGGCCAAAAATCGATTTCATGGTAAAAGATTCTCTTGGCAGACAGTGGCAATTGGCTACACCCCAGCTTGATTTTGTCCAGCCAAAGAGATTTGGTTTAACTTACATTGATGAGCAGGGCAAAGAGCAAACACCGGTGATGATACATTTTGCTTTAATGGGCTCGTTAGAAAGATTTTTGTCAATCTATATAGAACACACAGGCGGAGCTTTTCCTCTTTGGCTTTCGCCTGTTCAGGCAGTAGTTATTCCCATAGCCGACCGGCACCAAACTCATGCTCAGGCTATCTATAACGAACTCCTAACTCATAACATCCGCGCTACTATTGATGATAGATCGGAAACCATGCAGGCCAAAATACGAGACGCCACTTTACAAAAGGCGCCTTATATGGTTATAATAGGGGATAAAGAGATTAAAGATGGTTCTGTTTCCGTTAGAGCAAGAACAGGGGAAGACTTGGGACAGATGAAAATTTCTATCTTTTTACAAAGGTTGCAAAAAGAAATTGATAAAAAGATTTAAGAAAAGACAGGATCAAAAAAGATATTATCGAACCAACGAGCGGATTTTTGCCAGTACGCTTCGTGTATTGGGAAGCGACGGAAAACAGATTGGCGTGATTTCCCGCATTCAAGCCCTAACTAAATCTCGACAGTTAGGTCTTGACTTGGTAGAAATCGCGCCCAACGCCCAACCGCCGGTGGCTAAAATAATTGATTTTAAAAAGTTTCTTTATCAGGAAGAAAAGAAAAAAAAGGAAGAAAGAAAAAAAACCAAAAGTTCCGAAACAAAAGAGGTAAGGTTTGGTCCGTTCATGGACGATCATGACAGAGAAACGATGACCAGACGGGCAAGAGAATTTTTGGGGAACAATGATAAAGTGAAAATGGTGGTAAAATTTATCGGCAGGCAAATTACCCATCCTGAATTTGGGTATGAACTGACGAAAAAAGTGGTAAGCGAGCTTTCCGATATCGCAAAAATAGAGCGGGAACCAAGATTTGAAGGAAAACAATTAATCACCATTGTTTCTCCGGAAAGGAAAAAGAAAAATGACAAAGATGAAAGTAAAAAAATCGCTCAGCAAAAGATTTAATATAACAAAGCGAGGAAAAGTACTTTTTTCCCATCAATATCACGCTCATCTGATGCGAAAGAAGAATAAAAGAAGAATAAGACGCCAAAAAGAACCGGGAGTTTTAATAGGAACCTTTGCCAAAAAAATTAAAAAAATGCTGTCTTATTCCTAAAATAAACAATTGTTAATATATGGCGCGCGTTAAACGGGGAATGGTATCCCGAAGAAAACATAAAAAGCTTTTTGAACAAACCAAAGGGTATCGGGGGACAAAAAGTCGCCTTGTTAGGGTGGCAAAAGAGGCCATGCTTCATGCTGGTCAATACGCTTATCATGGCAGAAAATTAAGAAAAAGAGATTTACGCAGTCTTTGGATCACTCGTATTGGGCAGGCGGTTAAAGAACAGGGAATATCCTACAGTATTTTTATGCATAAATTAAAACAGGCTCAAATTGAACTTGATAGAAAAATCTTAAGCGATATGGTAGTTAATGACCCAAAAACATTTGGGCAAATCATTGACACGGTAAAAAATATCTGATACAATTACATAGTTAGGTTAACTATATGATTTACAAAGTTAAAACAGGATTTTATTTTACTTTTTTTGCTTCCCAAACCGGGAGGTAAGTTGGTGGATATTAGTCTATTCAAACTTCCTCCCTAAAGGGAGGTTTTTTGTATTTATATGACAAAAAAATCTATTATTATTGCCGGGCCTTGCGCCGCCGAATCAAAAGAACAAATGCTTTTCTCGATAAAAGCGGCTAAGAAGCTGAATATTGACTTTCTGCGAGGCAGTCTGTGGAAACCGCGGACCAAACCCGGATTTGACGGTTTGGGAGAAGAGGGCCTCCCGTTTCTTATTGAAGCGGCCAAACAGGGAGTAAATCCGGCCACCGAAGTCATTATTCCCTCGCATGCGGAAATGGTGATGAAAGCAGTGCTTTCAAAAAGCAAAAACATTAAACTTTTGCTGTGGATTGGGGCCCGCAATCAAAATCATTATATTCAGCAGGAAATTGCCAGAGTTGTTTCCCGTGATAAGCGAGCATATTTATTGGTCAAAAACCAGCCGTGGGAAAGTGAAGACCACTGGGACGGTATTATCGAGCATTGCTTGTCTGGAGGAATAGCCAAAACCAATCTTTTGGTGTGTCACCGGGGATTTAGTCCCAACGGCCACAACCCGCGAGGCTATCGCAACATACCGCACTACGAAATGGCGATGAGGGTGAAACAAAAGTCAAACTTGCCGATGCTGTTTGATCCCTCCCATACCGGGGGCTCGGTAGAAAATGTTTTTTATTTAAGCAAAGAGGCGGCTAACTATTCGTTTGACGGCTTTATGATTGAAGTCCATCCCAATCCGGCTGTAGCTAAAACCGATGCCAAACAGCAGCTGACTTGGGAACAATTAACCCGGCTTTTGCAGGAGTTAAAACATTAATATGCTAAAAAAGTTACATTACAACATACAATATCAAGAACAAACAGATATTATTATCGGCAGTGGCATTGTTTCTAATCTGGCAAAGATTATGAAACCGGGCCAATACACGTCATATATTCTGTTCTTAAGCAATGCGACAAAAAAGTTGTTTGGAGACAAGATAGAAAAAGCTCTGCTGTCTCTGGGAAAACCGGTCGCCGCATTGGTTATTGAAGGCAACGAAGAAGATAAAAATATGGACACGCTTTTGCGTCTTGTTATCTTCATGAAGGAGAAAAATGTTGACAAAAAAGGTGTTCTTGTGGCGATTGGCGGAGGAGTAGTTGGCGATATAGCCACAGTAGCCGCAGGCTTGTATTATCGGGGTATTGATTGTGTTCTTATTCCTACCACCCTTCTTTCTCAAGTTGATGCGGCAATAGGAGGCAAGGGGGCGGTCGATATGGGTAATCATAAAAACACCATCGGGATAACCCGCCAACCAAAACTTATTGTTATCGATCCCACTCTTCTTAAAACATTACCAAAAAGCCAAAAGATGTCGGGCATGGGAGAAATTCTTAAATACGCCATCTCCATGGACAAAGAACTTTTTGAAATATTAGAAGCAAAACAAAAACTGGCGGACGAAGACTTATTACCAATAATAGAACGGTGTGTAAAACTCAAAATGAGTTTTGTTGTGAAAGACCCTCTTGACAGGACAGGCATTCGCCAGACAGGTAATTTTGGTCATACCGTAGGTCACGCCATTGAACGGACTGCCAAGCTCTCTCACGGAGAGGCAATTTCCATTGGCATGATTTTTGCCATACGGCTTAGTCAAACGGTTGAATTAATTACCGAAAGTGATGCCAAACGAGCCATCATGATTATCGAAAAATACGGACTGCCAACTACTGTAAACAATGTAAAAGAAGCTGATGTGTTAAACCTTATGCGGGAAGACAAAAAAGCAACAGGAGGAGTCCTCCGTTTTGTTCTACTCAAAAGAATTGGAGAAGCAGTAACTCAACAGGAAATTGACGCAGAAACGGTACAAAAAGTATTAAAAGAGGTAGTTTTATGAAAATTTTAGTGTTAAACGGTCCCAACTTAAATATGCTCGGCAAAAGAAATGTCAACCACTACGGCACTTTGACGCTTGAAGAAATTAATAATCTTCTTGCTGTTGAGGCAAAGAAACAAGCTGTGTCGCTGACCTTTTTCCAGTCAAACCATGAAGGCAAACTTGTTGATGCTATTCAAGAACAACGAGGCAAAATTGATGGCATACTTATCAACGCGGGAGCATTAACACACTATGGATATTCTCTTCGCGACGCCCTGGAAGATGCGGGAGTTCCCGTTATGGAAGTTCATCTCTCTGACATCACCAAACGGGAGGAGTTTAGAAAAATTGATGTTCTTAACGGTGTTGCTGTAGACAAAGTAATGGGACTTAAAGAAAAAAGCTATCTTGTTGGATTGGAAAAACTAATTAAACACATAAAAGTATGAATATCAAAATCTACCCATCAAAAGTTAATGGACAAGTAACGGCTCCGCCCTCAAAAAGCATCACCCACCGGGCGATTATTTTGGCTTCTTTGGCCCGCGGCACATCTATGATTAAAAACGTTCTTATTGCCGACGATACTAATGCTACCATCAACGCCCTGCGGGCGTTTGGCGTTGTCATTAAACAAAAAGAGAACACCTTAACGATTATTGGAACGGACGGCAATCTTAAAGCCCCCAAAACAGCTATTGATCTGGGAAATTCCGGCACCAGCCTACGTTTGTTAACGGCGGTGGCGAGCTTGGCTTACGGTAAAACAGTTTTTATAGGAAGTAAGCGTTTGCAAGAGCGTCCCATGAGTGGACTTTTGCAAACACTCCGCACGCTCGGTATTTCTGCCGCTTCCATAAACTATGACGGCCATCTGGCAATTGAGATTGTCGGTGGAAAAATATCCAGCGATATCGTCAAAATTAATGCCAAAGATAGTTCGCAATTTGTTAGCGCCTTACTTCTAATCGCCCCCTTTACTCAAAATGGCATAAAAATTTTTGTTGAAAAAATCAGATCAAAGCCCTATGTGGACATCACTATTCAGGCAATGAAAGACTTTGAAGTGAAAGTAATCAATAATGATTATAAAACATTTTCTGTTTTGCCAAATCAGTCTTATACCGCTCGTAGTTACACTGTTGAAGGCGACTATTCATCGGCCGGCTACTTTTTTGCCGCGGCGGCTATTACCGGTGGAAACGTAACTGTAGTAAATCTTAATCCCAATTCTACTCAAGGCGATAA
>CAZWMJ010000019.1:0-12656 GCA_964635045.1 uncultured Gammaproteobacteria bacterium | reverse complement strand
CAAAGAGGCGGAGGGAAAATTCAAAGAAGTAACCCAAGCCTACGAAGTTTTATCCGATTCTCAAAAAAAAGCCCAGTACGATCAATTTGGACATGCCGCCTTCTCCGGCGAAGCCGGATTCGGCGGCCAAGGGCCGTTTGGTGGAGCTCAAGGAGGACAATCCGGGCCATTTCGTTATAGCTACTATACCAGCGGCGGCAATCCAAATATTGAATTTGACTTTGGCGGTTTTTCCGACCCCTTTGAAATTTTTGAACAGTTCTTTGGCTCCGGCGGAACCGGACCATTTGGCGCAAGACAGCGGCGGTCAACGTACTCTTTAACAATAGATTTTATGGAGGCAGTACATGGTGTAGAAAAGAAGGTTGATATTGGTGGTCGGACTCAAACTATTAAAATTCCCAAAGGGGTGGACGAAGGCTCACGAATTCGGTTTGGCGATTACGATATAGTTGTTGATGTTCGTCCCAACTCAAAATTCAAGAGAGAAGGATATGACATTATTTCGGAGTTAGAAATCCCCTTTAGTCAGGCAGTATTGGGAGCGGCGGTTGACGTACAAACAGTTGATGAGGTAGTTAAGCTGCGAGTGCCGGCCGGTACCCAACCAAATACCGTCATTCGTCTTCAAGGCAAAGGAGTGCCGCATGTGCAGGGAAGCGGCCGGGGAGACCATTACGTTCAAATTAAAATCGTTGTCCCCAAACACCTGACAGCCCGCCAAAAAGAATTGCTTGAGGAGTTTGAAGAGGAAAGCAAACACAAAAAAGGCTGGTTTTAGTTGTCAACGCCAAGCGTACAAACAACTTATTCAATTTGACTTTTTAATAGAAAAGATTTATTATAAAAACAATTAATTAGGTCTTAAGGGAAGAACCCACAGACCGATCAAAAAGCCAATAAAATGGTGGCTCGATGGTCGGTTTTTGCGTATTTATGGATAATTATCTAATACTCACAAACCTTCCTAGGGGATTAAAGTATTATGAGAAAAATATATGGTTGCCTTGGAATGGAATATGAAGATTATGTTTTACGTTAACCTTAGCAAAAGTATTTTATCAGCGGATAAGTCCGTCGATAATATGGTCAAAAGGCCAATGAAAGGACTATATAAATACTGGCTCTTTTGGGGAGTTAATTTTTTGTTGGTTTTTTTATTTTTAATTGGAGCATTTTGGGCGTTTGGACATTTTATCTTAGAAAGATTATAGCGGTAGCCTTTCTTAAGGAATTTCTTGTCTGTACTAAATAATTAAGAAGTTGCAAAGGGGTGATATAATAAAAAAGTGAGCAAAAAACTAATTTATTTGATTATTTTTCTTTTACTTATTCTTATTTGGCTTCACAGATATAATTATATTACCTTTGGAGAAACTTCAGTAGTTAGAGTAAATAATTTTACTGGACAAAGATGTTTACAGCAGGGTGGGTTCAAGGGAGATTGGAAGTGTTTTTAATTAACAAAAAGCAAAGATTTATAAAGGGAGCAATTCTTGGGGGAGGAACTTTCTCTTTACTTAGATCTACTAAAAATAGTCCTACCTAGTCTTTCGAATAGAGAAAAAGCGAAGCCAAGGGAAAAAATGAGTTGGTTACAAAGGTACGCTATAGCGTAGTGTTGTCCCTCATTACAATTCCCCCTTTTAGCTTAAGAGTACTTTTCTGATACAATAATTTTGTGAAGATTGTTTATACGAAACATGCCGCAATTGATAAATTCATGATGCTCAAAAAACACAACTTCAACGTTGGTAAACGATTTATAAAAGAAGTCATAAAAAATTCCGAGCACGAAGAACGGCAAGAAAATTCAGAGAACATTATTGTCTCAGGCTCTATAGATGAGAAACATATTTTACGGGTTGTTTATAGAAGGGAAAATGATATAATAAGAATAATCACATTTTATCCAGCAGAGAAAGGCAGGTATTATTAAATGAGAGTTAAGTATAATAAACAAGACGATGTTTTGATGATTGAATTTAATAAAAAGCCGATTGATTTTGCAGAGCAATCCGGCGATATTATTGTGCATTTCTCTCCAGATAGAGAGGCAGTACTTTTGGAGATTCTAGACGCCTCTAAATTTCTAAAAGAAACCTCACGGGTTTTCCCGCGGGAAGTTAGACAACAGGTTCTGGCTTCATAAGTAAGCATCTATCCCCAAACCGCCAAAAAGAATTGCTTGAACAATTCGAACTGGAAGGGAAAAAGAAAAAAAGCTGGTTTTGAAAGGCGTAATTCAGAAATGTTAGTGCAAAGATTTATGAATTGTGGTATAGTGATAGAATATCATATTCTAAAAGAAAGGAGGAGTTTATGACAGGTAAAATTAAAGCATTGAGAACCGGGTACGGCTTTATTACTCCAGACGAGGGAGACAAGGATGTATTTTTTCATTCAACCGCCCTTGAAGGTGTTACCTTCGATGGATTACAAGAAGGTCAAGCCGTTACATTTGATGTAACACAGGGTGAAAAAGGTCCTAAGGCCGAACACGTTAAATTAACAGGTTGAATGTTAATTGCCTCATGTGTTACTATTGACTTATGGCCTGCCTGCCTTCGGAAACAGCGACAGATTTAGGTTGTGTTCCTAATGATCCAATAGGATTTGTGACAAAATTCTACGGTTTTGGACTGGGAATTATTGGAGGAGTGGCCATACTTTTTATCATCTACGGAGGATACATTATTTTAACTTCGCAGGGTGATCCTGTACAATTAAATAAAGGCAAAAGTTATATTTTGTATGCCATTATCGGACTTCTTCTGGTAATTTTTGGATATGTTTTTGTGCAGGTTGTAGCTGTTGATATTTTGCATATTCCGGGATTTAGATGATGTTATGAAACAAAAACTGCCCTTGATAATTTTTTCAATAATACTCTGCGCGATCTTTTTTCTACAAGTAAAGCCATTACACGCCGCTATAGATAATATACAGGTGCCGGCGAGCAGCTGGGTTAGCGATTCTGAGGTTACCTTTGTTGGAAAAACAGCAGCCCGCGCCAACGATTTTATTAATTGGGCGCTGAGAAACTACCAGTGGATTGTCGTTCAGCAGGGAGCGTCTAATCCCCTGATAGATTTTTGGGTAAAGATTAGGAATATTGTCTACGCGTTTTTTATTCTTTTTATTCCGGTTACCGCATTTATATTGATTGTATCGGGCGGGAAAAGCATCACTTTTTCACGGTTTATTCTGCGATTTATAGCAGGTATTATGTTAGTCACCTTTTCTTTTGCCCTCATCCAATTTATTTATCAGATTGTTGATATCATCCAGGGATTTTTTCTAAAAAATGCCGCCGGAGCAATTATTTCTTCCCGTGACTTGTTAAATGTGGCATTTGATTATAAAAGTTTTGCGGGATATCGATTGCAGGGAAGCAGTTTTGACGAATCGGCCTTTATTTCCCTTTTGCTTATTAAAACAACAACTATCACTTACTATATTATGGGAGGAATACTTTTGGTTAGAAAAATAATCTTGTGGTTTTTTATTTCTCTTTCCCCAATTTTTCCGGCTCTTTTTTTATACGCTCCGATTCGTAATACCGCCAAAATCTGGATTGGAGAATTTTTTCGCTGGCTTTTATACGCTCCGGTTTTTGCGATTTTACTGTCAAGCCTTGTTTCTTTATGGCAAATAATTATTCCTCTGGGTTTTAGTTTTACTTCTGTAGGAAGACCTGAAAATATTATATATCCAACGGCGGTTAATATTCTTCTGGGCGGGCCCGGACAGAATGTTTCTTTAACAAACAGCGTTAATTTGCCGGACACCTTTGCCTTGTATGTGGCGGCCTTAATCATGCTTTGGATAGTTATCATTTTGCCATTCCTGCTCTTGCAGATTTTTCTGGATTATTTCCACTCCTTTTCCTTTCGCGATAATTCAATGATTCAGAGTCTTATTGGAAGGGGTACTTCTCTTTTTGCCAAGCCGCCGCCAATTATTCCTCCATCCACTCCGCCGCCCGTTGGTTATCAGCCGGCAGCCAAGGCCATGCCGTTGCCAAATTTCGCTCAATCATCGTATTCGCAGCAGGATTTGAAGACTTCTCAATCAATGCGGACAGCAAGTATCGTTTCAAACAATGTCAGCAGAGAAATTCTACAGCTGACAAATCTGACTGTTCCGACCATGAGAGATATTGCTAGTTTCGAAACGCATCTTTTATCTTCAGACGCAAATAAGCAACAGGAAGTAAACCGCATCCACCAGTCTCTTAAAAATATCGAAAATCCAATGTCGGTTTCCCAGCCGCTGGAGCGCCAAAAGTATGTGGAAGCCAGAACAAAACTCCAACAGGCCAGCAAACTGGGAAATCCCGTCGCTTCCTCAATACTAAGCGCTGCTTCCGTATCCGCGCAGTCTGTTAAAACAACCACATTCCCCGTAGTTAATCGCGTTCAATCGGTGAATATTGAAGATTATGAGGCAGTCAAGAAGTTATGGACGGAAAATTATAGAAATATGGAGACGCCTCAATCGATAGATAAACAGCAGCAGTCAAGAAGCGATTGGATAAAAGGCGATATTAACAAAATAACAGAAGCGATAAATCTGCTGTCATCGGGCGATCCCAAAAAAGTGCAGGAGGCCATGAAGATGGTGTCTAACATTTTGCCGTTTCTTTTGATTGGGGGATTTTCCCAAACAGAAATACTGGCCTATCTTAAAGCCAAGGCAGAAGCGGCCAAAGGCGTGCTGGCGGAGGGGGAGTTGAAAGAAGAGGAAGAAGGGACTTTAGTTGAGGCCAAACAGAAACAGGAAGAAAAACCCAAAGAAATGCAGATGGAGGTCTTAAAAGATCCACTTGAAGAAAGGGCGGAAAAATGAATAAACAAAAAGGTCAAACAGCAATAATTGTACTAATTCTGATATTAATGGGGGGTTTATTGTTGTTTCAAAATGTCAAAAAAGATTCCAATAATTCTAACAATAATTCTTCTTTGACAATTCCCCAAACAACAGGATGCATGATTGGAGAATACCCTTCGGATAAAGTATTAAACTTGCCTGCAATAAACAATTTTAGCGAAGGCGTTGGTTCGGACGAAACAAGGGGTCAATCGGGAGGCCCGAATCCAAATGCCACAAAAACTTACAGATTATTAAGAGAAAAAGTACCAATTGATCCGATTGACGAATGGAGTATAAATAATAAGAAAGATGATCTTTATCTTCTTCCATACTATAGATCCGATGGATTAAACATTCATTTTATAAAATATATCCGCCAAACTATAAATGGAGTAAATTTTGAAATTTATTATCCCAATCAATGGGGTGAATCTACTCTGGATCATGCTTTTGCCAGTAAATATGAAGGTTCAACAACACAACTCCGTTATCATCAAGAAGGAATTCTTTTCTTTCTTCGTTTAAAAACAGATGGAACTCCGGAAACAGTAGTAGCTACAGACAGAAGAAGCGGTCAAAAAAAAGACTTCTGGCTTATTGATGTTTATCAGGAGGAAAGCCGATTTCAGGCCAGCCTTACCGGCGCAAGAGGCTATACCTACGAGGACGTTTTCAAATGTCAGGGTAACGCGCCGCCAACTCAAATTATTTATCCGGGTTCTGATGCTGAGAGTAAAAATCAACTTCAGTTAAGATCTTTTATCATCAAATCAGATGTTTCAAATAGTATCGGTTTTAGCGCTCACTGCAAACCGGCCATTTATCTTTACCCGGAAAAAACGACCAACGTTAATGTAAAAGTTGAAACAAAAGGCATACTTACATATACAGATCCATTATATCCCGCGTCTTCAGGGTGGAATGTGGTAGCGTATCCGGGAGGAAGGATAGTTGCCCAAGGCAGAGATTACCAGTATTTATATTATGAATCAAAAATCCCCGATGATTTAATTGATAAACCAAAAGAGGGATTTGTCGCTTCATATAATGATTTACCTAAATTGCTCAGCGACATCCTGCCCAAACTTGGATTGTCGAAAGAACAAACAACCGATTTTAAAGAATATTGGGAAAAAGTTCTTCCTTCATCTCCCTATTATTTCGTGGGTATATTAAGTGAAGAAAATATAAATAGTTTTGAACCTTTGTCCATAAATCCAAAACCGTCAACAACGATCAGAGTCCGTCTTTATTTTGAAGCGCTAGAAAATAAGATAGAAGTGAAAGAGCCTGAAATAAAAACGCCTAAAAGAAATGGATTTACACTTATAGAATGGGGCGGTATGATAAAGACAGATAAAAATCATCCCTTTACCTGTTCACAATAATTATATGCTTGGCAACTTATTCGGTCAGGGAAAAATTGTTCAAACGACAATACAAAACGGGGAGCCGCAGCCGGCGGCAGTGGGTGGTTCCACAATTGCTCCGCAAAAGCGGCATGATTTGTCCGTTCTTTCTCATCTTGATGCCAGAACCAGCGCTATCTTAGCTCACGGGGAGGAGGAGGCAAGACGGATAAAACAACAATTTATTGAGCCGGAGCAAGTTTTGTGGGGATTGCTGTTTGATGGAGAAATTTTTCAGCTGCTGGAACAATTCTCGCTTAATGTGTCCAAGATTTCCACCGAATTGCAAAGCAAAGAACAAATGGGAAATTTTACCGATCAGCCAAACCTAAGCGAAGCCAGCAAAAAGATATTTGAAGAGGCGTATTCGATTGCCAAAAATCACGAATCCCCCTTTGTGACTCCCGAGCATTTGCTGGTGGCGCTATTTTCTCCTCAGATTTCAGGCAACACCGCTCATTTTCTAGAAACAGAGGGTTTGGATAGAGAAAAATTGGAGGAAAAACTGGAAGGATCGGCGGGAGTGAGTGGAAAAAGATCGGTTCTTGCCAAATACGGGATTGACCTAACAGAAATGGCCAGAAAAGGAGAACTTGATCCCGTCAGCGGCAGAGATAAAGAGATAGAGCGCTTGATTCATATTCTTTTAAGGCGCAGTAAAAATAATCCGATAATTATTGGAGAGGCGGGGGTGGGGAAAACCGCAGTGATTGAGGGATTTGCCCAAAAAATAGTAACGGGTAGTACTCCGAAAGAACTTCTCAATAGAAAAATAATTCAGCTTGAGCTGTCATCTTTAGTGGCCGGGGCTTCGCACAGAGGGGAATTTGAGGAGAGACTGAGAAATGTTATTAAAGAGACTCAAGCCTCCTCCGGCCAGATAATACTGTTTATTGATGAGATTCATATGCTGATTGGAGCGGGAGATACGCAGGGAGCAATGGATGCTTCTAACATTATTAAACCGTTTTTGGCAAGAGGAATACTTCAGATTATTGGCACCACCACCACTTCGGAATATCGAAAATACTTTGAGAAAGATAAAGCTTTTGAGCGGCGATTTCAGCCTATTTTAGTTGATGAGCCAAGCGAAGAGGTAGCCGTTCAAATGCTGGCCACACTCAAAGGAAAATATGAGAAATTTCATAATGTGGTTATTCCCGACGAGGCGTTAAAATCCGCCGTTTATTTATCAAAAAAATATATTGGAGAGCGTTTCCTGCCGGATAAGGCGGTTGATCTGTTGGATGAGGCATCAGCCGATGTTAAACTGCAGCACGAACAAGGCAAAAGAACGGATAATCAAATAAAAGGAGCCGATATAGAAAAAATAGTGAGCAGTTGGACCGGTATTCCTATCACCAAACTGACAGAAGATGAAGGACAAAAACTTCTCAATCTGGAAAGCCTTATTCATCAGCGTCTAATAGATCAGGAGGAAGCGGTGTCGGCAATCTCGGAGGCGGTCAGACGCGGAAGAATAGGTCTGGCGCCGGCAAATAGGCCAATCGCCTCCTTTATATTTTTAGGTCCCACCGGCGTTGGCAAAACTGAGTTGGCTAAAACTTTGGCTTCCATTCTTTTTGGTCGGGAAGATTTGATGATACGTCTTGACATGAGCGAGTATATGGAGAAACATGAAGTGGCCAAACTTATCGGAGCTCCCCCCGGTTATGTTGGTTATGAAGAAGGAGGACAACTGACAGAGGCGGTCAGGAGAAAACCTTACTCTATCGTTTTGCTGGATGAAGTTGAGAAAGCGCATCCCGACGTATTTAATATTCTTTTGCAGCTTTTGGAAGATGGAAGGCTAACCGATAATAAGGGTAATACCATTTCTTTTAAGAATACCATTGTTGTTGCCACCTCAAACATCGGCAGCGTTCTTATCCAACAGCAGCTTAGTCTTGGGGTAAAACCCGACGATTTGAAAAATAGATTAGCAGAGTTAAATAAAGTTCTAATATCCGAGCTTCAGAAATTTTTCAAACCGGAACTGTTAAATCGTTTTGACGCAGTGACCATATTTAAGCCGCTAAGCATGGAACATATGACTGCTATTGCCAGCCTGAGTGTTGAAAAGACTAGGAAACTGCTGAAGGAGCAGAATTTTGATCTGACTATTACAGATAAGGCCATCGCCCGTCTTGCGCAGGAAGGATACGATCCGGCATTTGGCGCCAGACCCCTTCGCCGGCTGATTCAAACAGCCATTGAAAATCCGATAGCGCTTCTGATTATTCAAAAAGCCTTTATCGCAAGCGACACAATTATGGTAGATTATGATGATAATTCCCAAAAGTTTACCTTCAATAAAAAATTAGACACCGCTCAAGTTCCACCCAAAGAAGAACAGCAAAATATTTCAGCCCAGCCCAGCTCGCCGCCGATGGGCTAATTTGCAATCTTTTGTTAAACCTCATACACTAAATATGTGCGGTTCTATCTGTCCTTGCCGTTAATATTTCTAAAGTTCTGGTATCTGGAGGCGCCGGCGGCGCTGGTCAAATTCTTCTTTTCCCTTAACCGAGCCTTCCTGCAATTATTCTCTCTTCCCCTTTTGATCAAAACTTTCTTTAAGCCCTGGAAAAATGAGTACCGGCAAGGGCTGGTGGGTTTTTCCATCGGCATGGGGATGTTTATAAAGACGATTGTTATTATTATTGATATTGCTTTATTGTTATTACTTTTGGGGTTAGAATTATTATTTACTATAGCCTTTATTGGTTGGCCAATTTTAACAATATGGTTAATAACTCTTTAATTTTTAAATTTGCACGCCTATCAAATTTTTACCGTCACCCAATGATGGTTATTGTCCGTCTGACAATATTTGGGTTATTAATTTTTTTACTGACTAATTCTGTTAATGCAGGTTTGTCTGTTAAGGGAGTACTATTTCTTTTCTCCGTTTTTTTAATAATTGAAACATTTTTTCATTTTAAGATAGGTAAAATTCGTCCTGTTTTCAGCGTTTCCGACGAAAATGTCGATATTTACCAAACTTTTACCCTCCCAGCCGCTAGAGCTTTTTTTAGTCAAAATAAAACTTCCCAAATTATAAAAATGCTGCTTAAGTATCCGCAAATTAATTTTATTTTGCATAAATCAAATATTGCCAGAACAGAACTGCCCATGCTGGAAATTAGCAAGGAAGAGCTTAGTAGTTACGCTTTCAATCTGGTAAAAAATATCAATGGCAGATATGTCACTACCATGGATATTTTCGCCGCCTATATTTTTCTAATAGAGCCTCAAACAAAACTTTTGTTTACCAAAGAACTCAAACAGGCGGAATTTTTGCATATTTTATGTTGGGCCCGGTTCGATTTTCCTTTTGAGGAAAACCCCAAACCCGTCAGAATAGATTCTTGGGGCGCTGGTTTCGCAGAAGGCTGGGTGGCCGGCTGGACCATTGAGACCAAAAAATATACCAGAGATATAACAGAGAGAGTACTTAAAGAAAAGCCTGTCCTGATAGGAAGAAAGGAAGAGTATAAAAGATTGCTTGAGGTGCTTGACAGACAGGAAAAAAACAATGTTTTGCTGGTGGGTGAGCCGGGAGTGGGGAAAACTACTCTCATTGAAGCTTTTTGCTTTGCCAGTTTTGTGGGTAGGCTCACCGGCAGTCTTTATCATCAAAGAGTCTTGGAACTGTTAGTTGGCGCAATGCTGGCCGGAACCCAAAATCAAGGCGATTTGGAAGCGCGTCTTCAAGCGATTATAGAAGAAATCTCACACGGCGGGAATGTAATTATTTACATTCCGGAATTTCAGGATGTTTTAGGCGCGTCAACTTTTAATCTAAATCTTTCGGGGGCGCTTCTTCCCTATATTAAAGACGAAAAATTTAGATTTATCGCCACCTCCACCTTGGGAAATTTTAAGAGACACATAGAACCGGTCAATACTTTTACAGATATTTTTGAAGTAATAAAAATTGAAGAACCGGATCGGGAGACAGCCATAAAAATGCTTTTAGAAAAAGCCACCCAAATTGAAAAAAAATATCAAGTCTATTTGACTTATCAGTCTGTCTCTGCCGCCGTTGATCTGGCAAAGCGTTATATCCAAGATAGAACACTTCCCGGAGCGGCGGTAACTTTGCTAAATGACACTTCGGCGTATGTTAAATCTCTAAAAAGAGAAGAAGTTACAAAAGAGGACGTTTTTAGCAAAATTGAAGAGAAAACAAAAGTTAATGTTGCTCTTCCAACCGATGAGGAAAAAGAAACACTGCTTCATTTAGAAGAAAAGCTTCATGAAAGAGTGATTGATCAGGAGGAGGCGATTTCGGCCATTGCGGAAAGTCTTCGCCGTTTAAGATCAGGCATAGCATCAAAGATAAAACCAATATCTTTTCTTTTCTTAGGTCCAACCGGCGTGGGCAAAACAGAAACAGCCAAAGCCTTATCCGCTCTTTATTTCAAGGGAGAGGACAAAATGATTAGATTGGATATGAGTGAATACGCCAACGATGACGGGATTAAAAGGCTGCTGGGAGCGTCGGCGGGAGAAGGAAATGAAAGAGGAGAGTTAACGGATAAAATTTATGAGAATCCGTTTTCACTGGTTTTGTTAGATGAATTCGAAAAGGCCCATCCTAAAATTTTAGATCTGTTTTTACAGGTTTTAGATGACGGAAGATTGACTGATAACAAAGGAAAAACAGTTTCTTTTGCTAATAGCATTATTATTGCCACCTCTAACGGCGCTTCGGAGTTTATCAGAGAAGAAATAAAAAAGGGGCAGATGGTTGATAAACAATTCAAAGAAAAACTTTTAGAGTTTTTACAGACCAAGGGAATTTTTAAACCGGAACTGCTGAATAGATTTGATAATCTGGTGGTTTTTAAGCCGCTTTCGGAAAATGAGGTGGTAGAGATTGCCAAACTGGTGTTGAAAGAGCTTTCTAAAAAACTGGCGGAGAAAGATATTTCAGTTAATTTTGATGAAAAAATAATTGCCAAGATTGTTAAAGAAGGTTCTGACGAACAATTTGGGGCAAGACCCATAAAACGTTTTGTGCAGGATAATATAGAGGATTTGCTGGCGCAAAAAATGTTGAGAGACGAGATAAAACGGGGCGATACAGTCGTTCTCTCCACCGACACCACTGGCAACCTCACCCTGTCGGCTGCCTGACAAATATTTAATATATCACCAAGCCTGTCTGTGTAGTCCAGCCCTGGCTTCGCCGAAATGCTGAAACGTTGACTGGTTTTCCTGATTATAGCTCTGATCATGACATTAATAATTTTAGGCACGTATGTTCCGAGAGGCGGAGTTTTAATTCAACTGTGGGCGATTCTTTTTATGACAATTGTGCTTAGCTTCCTTTACTGGAGTTATTACAAGAATAGTCAGAAATGGATTAAAATTTATGAAGAAAATCGCAAGATGACAATAATAGACCATTTTTTTATTATTTTTCGCATTCTTACTTTATTGGGTGGTACTACTTTACTTGGTCTACTAGTTTTTAAGTTTACTAAAAACAGTTCGTTGACTGCTCTTACGATATCTATAAGTGGAGTAATCTTCTTTTTTTTATCAAGAACTCTCTGGTTGAGAAAAGGTAAAACTAAATTAAAATAAAATATAACTTTTCTTTAATTTGGGGAAAGTCCTCAACTTTCTTATTGCAACAAGCTAAATTTAACACAGTTTATTTTTATTCTGTAAATTAGCCGTAAAAAAGGGTATAATCTGTAATTAGAAAGATTTTTAGATGAAGAGCATTAAAGGCTCAAGTAAAATAAAAACCTACGGTTTTATTGATGCTTCAAATATTATTTATGGAGCTAGAGCCGAAGGCTGGTTTATAGATCAAAAGAAATTATTTAATTACTTAAAAAATAAATTTAATGTATCAAAAGCCTTTTTCTATTACGGCAAAGACTCTAAAAGTAAAAAGAAAGAAAATTTTTTAAATAAATTAAAGCATTTTGGTTATGCTTTACGGGTTAAAGAAATAAAAAGATATGGAAAAAGAACTAAGGCCAATTGCGATGTAGACTTAACCATGGATATGCTGCTTTTAATGAAAGAATATAAAAAAGCCGTAGTTTTAACCGGAGACGGAGATTTTGCTCCACTTCTTGTTTATTTAATTTCCAAAGGCAAAAAAATAATCATTATTTCATCTCCCAAAAGAACTGCCAGAGAAATTAAGAAAATTGCAGGTAATGAACATATTGATTTTGGAAGTTTGAGGTATTTTTTGGAGTACAAAAAAAGAGGGAGACCCTAAATTAGAATCTTCCCTCAGTTTTATAAATGTATTTTAACACGTTCTGTTCAATTTGTCACTACCCTGTACAAGATGGAGACATCGGTGACACTGTGGTTTGATCAATATACTCTAATGGA
>CAZWMJ010000018.1:0-14733 GCA_964635045.1 uncultured Gammaproteobacteria bacterium | reverse complement strand
ACATTAAGAGAATTAGTACCTTGGTGAGCGAACTAAATAACAGGCGATTTCCTCATGTTGTGTTAGTAGAACTTGAGAAAACAGCCAGAGCTGTCTCAACCTATGCCTCAACTAGTATTGAAGGCAACCCCCTTCCTCTAACAGAAGTGAAAAAAATCCTTAAATCACAGCCTGATTATCTTAGAGATAGCGAAAAGGAAGTACTGAATTACAACCAAGCCCTTCAGGATCTAAATAAAAAGTTAGGGGAAGGAGAAGTCAAGTTATCACTTAATCTTATTCTAAAAATTCAAAAGCAAGTGACTGTTGGGTTACTCCCTAAATTTGAATCCGGAAAATTAAGAGAGAAACCAGTTGTAGTTAATGATCCAAGAACTAGAAAGGCTATATATTTACCTCCTGATGCGAAAGATGTAAAGAAACTTATAGGTGATCTTCTTAATTTTATAAGTAGTAACCGAGATAAAATTGACTCTCTAATTTTAGCTGGTATTTTCCATAAACAAATAGTCATTATCCATCCCTTCATGGATGGAAACGGAAGGGCAACCCGTCTTGCCACAAAAGTATTACTTGCCGAAATGGGGTTGAATACATTTAACCTTTTTAGTTTTGAGAATTACTACAATAAAAATATTACTAGATATTTTCAAACTGTTGGAGAACATGGAAATTATTATGAGCTAATAGACAAAATCGATTTTACTTCGTGGCTAGAATATTTTACAGAAGGAATTATTGACGAACTTTTACGAGTCCAGAAACTACCTCCAGAGATTGGAATAAGTCCAGAAACGCAACTTAAGCCTTATCATCTAAAGATGCTGGAATTTATTAAAGAAAAAGGATTTATAATTGATAATGATTACGCTAAATTAGTTGATCGAGCAAAAGCCACCAGGGCGCTGGATTTTAAGAAATTAATAGATTTAGATTTAATTAGCAGAAAAGGTAAAGGTAAAGCAACTTATTATGTTTTAAGGGAGAAATAGTTATAGAAAATGACTTAATCGTATTTGAAATTTGCCTGCCCGCAGATGCTAAAGCATCAGCTTTTGCAGGCGGGTAGTATTAATAGTATTCCTACTGTAAGTAGGACAGCGGATTTACCAAAACGCCGTCTCTCATAATTTCAAAATGCAGATGCGGTCCGGTTGTTCTGCCTGTAAGTCCCACCCAACCGATAACTGTTTTCCCGGCCGCTACCTCGTCTCCCACGCCTACATTTAACGAAGAAAGATGGGCGTAATTTGATGAATAACCGCCTCCGTTATCAATCACCACACTGGTTCCGTATCCTCCGTCCCACGTGCCGCTACTCGCCTTAATAACTCGGCCATTTTGCCCGGCCACAATCGGCGTTCCCACGGGAGAAGTGATATCCAAAGCCATATGATACCATGAGGCAAACTGGGAAATTTCGCCACGAAGCGGCCAAGTAAATCCGGCCCAGCTGACAGAAGTCGGACCTTGAGCAATATAAACTTGACGTCTGATAATTGGCGCATCTTTCGGCATCACTCCGTCCGGCACCACTAACATTTGACCTGCCACCAGAGAAAAGGTCTGCGGGTTGGCAAAATCGTTAAAGGGAAAATCAACTATTTTTTGAGGATTTGTGTCATACTTTTTAGCGATGCTATATACTGTATCTCCTTCCGATACCTTATGATGTATACCCGTGACCGGCAATATTTTCAGTTCGTCGCCAATAGTTATATTGTCATTATTAAGATGGTTTTCCCAACGGATGGTGTCATCCGAGATGCCAAACTTTTTTCCAATGGTGGAAATCGTATCCCCTTTCTCTACAACATAGGTAATAATTTTATCTCGCGGATTTTGCGACACCTGTGTGGCAAAAACATCGCTGTCCAAACTTATCGACTGGGCCAGAGCCTGAGTAGAAATTTTGGGAGAGACAGAGGCATTGCCAAAGATGGGATAGGTATCAGTCAAAATAGGCCCCAGCGTTGCGCCGATTCCCAACACCACCATGGCGGCTACATGAAGAAAAGGCCGATTGTATCGGCCTCTCTTAGTGATAAAAAGCTTAACCAGCTGATTCTTTCTGCCCTCAAAAATGAGAGCTAAAATCAGTAATTTTTTTTGGTTATAGAAAAATAAAAATCGCAGAAAAGAAGTAAATTCAACAAGAAGAAACTTTATGCTCGCGCCCGCTTTTGCAATAGTTAGAAAAAATAATTTTCGATATTTCATGCTAAAAGCAGTTATCCTTTGCCTAAGGAACTGAGGAAATCCT
The DNA here is from genome assembly GCA_964635045.1 of uncultured Gammaproteobacteria bacterium. Taxonomy (GTDB): domain Bacteria; phylum Patescibacteriota; class Microgenomatia; order Levybacterales; family UBA12049; genus CAZWMJ01. Next base: position 12,470 of record CAZWMJ010000018.1, on the reverse strand, counting down.
GATTTGTTTCGGTTTTTAACAAACGCTCAACCAGCACGGATGTTCTTTCTTCCGGCCCCAGCATATCAAGCATTCTTCTCATAGTCACAACTTTTTTAAGATCCGCGTCTTTCAAGAGCAGTTCTTCTTGACGGGTGCCCGATCGTTCAACGTTAATAGCGGGAAAAATTCTTTTATCGGCCAGTCTTCGATCAAGATGCAATTCCAGATTGCCCGTTCCCTTGAATTCTTCATAAATTAAATCATCCATTCTGGAACCTGTTTCAACCAAGGCGGTGCCAATAATGGTAAGCGAGCCTCCCTCCTGACAATTTCTGGCGGCTCCGAAAAAGCGCTTGGCCGGCCACAACGCCGCCGGATCAAAACCTCCCGACAGCGTCCGTCCCGAGGGAGCGATAGATAAGTTGTAGGCCCGAGCCAAGCGAGTAACAGAATCCAAAAGAATTATCACGTCTATTCCCTGCTCGACCAACCTTTTTGCCCGATCCAAAGTTATCTCCGCCACCCTTGTTTGATCCTCCGGCGGTTCATCAAAATTTGAAGCCACCACATCTCCTTTGACCGATTGAGCAATGTCTGTTACCTCCTCCGGTCTCTCCCCGATTAAAGCCGCCATCAGATGAACTTTTGGAAAATTCTTGGCAACGCCCGCGGCAATTTCTTTAAGTATAGTAGTTTTACCGGCTTTGGGAGGAGACACAATCATGCCCCGCTGACCAAAACCAATGGGAGACACCAAATCCATAATGCGGGTTGACAGGGGTAACTTATCTGTGGCCAAAACTACCTGCTTTTTGGGATAAATTGGAGTCAGATCGTCAAAAAACGGCCGTTTCATCGAATCGTCCGCCGTAACATTGTTAACCTTCTCCACTTTCAAAAGTCCGAAGTATCGCTCGGTATCTTTGGGCGCTCTGGCCTGACCGGCCACCTGATCTCCCGGACGGAGAAGGAAACGTCTTATCTGCGATTGAGAAATATAAATGTCGCGGCTGGAAGGGATAAACTTGGGCCGCAAAAAGCCATGCCCCTCCGGTTGAATATCCAAAATACCGGACACCTGTTCTGTGGGAACATCGGGGGCCGACATATGATTGAATTGTTGAGGACTGCGGGTTGGCAAAACAGCTGTCTGATTATTGTTTTCGTGCTTCGGTAAACCAATCAGTGCGTCGGCTGAAACGGGACTTGCTGCGACAGTTTTTTTAGTATATGGCATAACGAAAGGAAATTAAAATTCAAAACTAGCTCTGTGGGAAACTATTCCGAAGGATAAACTTAACTTAATGGTATATTACAACACGCTTGTTACTTTTGTCAAGCCCCAGTTTCAAAAATTTGACAAGGCCTATAAGTTATGCTACACTCTCTTTTACTTATAACACTGCTCTCCCATAAAGAGAGGGTGAAAAATAAATGGCACAACCAATAGAACAAGGTAAATCACCAGGACAACCAAATCAAGCTCCTCAACAAGGAAGAAGACGTTTATTAGGATTGGGAGTGATAACGGGAGTGTCTGCTTTAAGTGGCGTTGGTGGTTGGGTATTAAGAGGAATGTTCGATGCCCCATCAGCAGCCGGCGCGGCAGGAGAAAATGGAAATACACCGCCAACCACAACACCAAGAAAACCGGTTCCCACACCGCCAGAACGCGCTAACAAAGCAGGAGAAAAAGAAGGTCTTACAACTCCAACAGGTTTGACAATTACCGATCTAAGAGGAAAAATAGTAGTCAGCGCTCCCAATGTGCCAAGTAAAGTTTCAGGTAGTTTTGACTTGGCTGATCACCCTCCTTTCAGAAACGGGGGTTTCTTAGAGGCTGGGCATCCTAATCCTTTACAAAATGTATTAGCTGACCCCGGAGCATTTTTGGTTGATTTAGATAAAGTTGTCAGAGATGAACCGGGAAATTTGCCGGTTTGGAAGGCTAAAATAGCCAGAGGAGAAGCAGAGGCTTCCATAAAACCGGGTGAAGGTCCGGATGTGAATTTCTATGATTTTCAGAGTCCGGGAGGTCCGGGCTGGAGCATGAAAGATGGACATTGGCAGTTTGATCTGGCTCTCCCTAAACACGTTATAATAAGGATTGATGCGGAAGAAGGATGGGTAAGACTTCGAAGCGGCGGCAAAGATCCCAAAGATCTATTGGTGGATCTTTATCAGGCTGGCGCAAAAGATGGAGAGCGGGCTCACCACACTTTGTTTATTAGAACTCCCTATGAAGATGAATGCAGACTTACTTTAGAAATGCCTACGGTTCCCGGTACTCAATTACAAATTTTTGGCATGCAAGTGACGTATCCAACCGCATTTGCCAGCCAAGAGGCTTTTTTGCAGGGAGTAGCGGTGAGACAAGCTAGCCCGGCAGTTCCAAGATACCTTGTTCACGGCCTAAATGCTAATGATCTTACATTTGGATCAGCGGAAAGTCCCGGACCCGGAAAGCCATTCCAGCATTTAAGAAATAACTATTTACCTTAATCATTTTAGGCATGTAGATTTATACAAAGCCGTCATTTACTGACGGCTTTGTTATACTTAATTATATGTTTAACAAAATACTTAAGTTTAATCTTTACTCTGCTTTGCTGGCCACACTTTGTTTATTCCATTTGGCCGGTAATATTATTTGGCTGAATTTGAATAAGGTTCCTTTGGCTTGGGATCAAGCAGGGCATACTATTATTACTTTTAATTTTACAGATTTTTTTAATAAGCCTTCGGGAGATTTCTTATCAATTTCTGACTATTACCCTCCATTTGTACATCTTGTTGTAGCCTTTTTTATGCTTATATTTGGCAGGAATGTCAGCCTCGGCCCTTTGGTTGTGACCGGATTTTTCCTTCTGGCCATCATCTTTTTGTATCTTTACACTTATCAGCTTTTTAAAAATAGATTAACTGCTCTTCTGTCTGCTTTTTTATTTTCCTTTTTGCCAAATATGTATTACTTATCAAGGGAATTTTTACTGGAAATTCCGCTTCTTTCTATGGTTTTAGGCAGTCTTTATTTTCTTGAAAAAAGTGATAATTTTCAAAGAAAAAAATATACGGTTTTGTTTGGTATTTTCCTGGGGTTAGCCTTCGCCATTAAATGGACTGCCGTAATTTTTATACTTATTCCTGTATCTGTTAAACTTATTAAGATATTCCCATCTTTTCCTTGGAAAAACCTGCTTTTGGCTCTAGGAATAATTCTTGCCATAAACTCGACTTGGTATTTACATAATTTGCCGGTTATTTTACATGCCGCAAAATTTACAGCAGTACCTGAGACGGCAGATCCCCAAAAAATTTTATCGTATGAAAGCTTTAAGTTTTATCCTTTTTTGATGACTAATTTCCAACTGACTTGGTTTGGGGCTTTAGTGTTTTTAATGTCACTATTTTATTTTACGCTCAAAAAAAGAAATTATCTTTTGCCAACACTTATCTTTGTTTATCTGGCATTTACCTTAATCGGCAATAAAGACTTACGTTACATTATTTTTCTTGCCCCAATAGCCACAGTAGTAATCGCCTACTTTTTATCTACATTCAAAAACAAAGTTTTAGCTGGAATTTTAACAAGCTTACTTATTTCTTATTATATTTTTTATTATTTCACTTTATCTTTTGGCTGGCCTTTAAACCCTGATAAGTTGGACTTCCGCCGTTCAATACAAATTCCAGCCTTTGGTTGGATAGATTTGATTAATTTAGGCAAAGACACCAGTCGCTATTTGGCTCCAACCTACAATCCGACGATTTGGCCAAACACACTTATCGCTAAGGAGCTTTCAAAACACAATCCCGACAAAAATATCAAGATATTGGTGCTTTGTGAAAAACCCTATCTAAATCAGGTTAATATGGAGCTTACAAGAAAGCAATTGGGCCTAAACAAAATTCAATTTGTTGCCCCTTACGAGTTGACTCCATTTTCTCAAGATAAACTTTTAGAAAAATATTTATTAGGTTTTGATGTGATTTTGGTTGTCGACAAGGATTTGGGATATGGAGGAGGTATTAGACACTTTGCCGCTCTAAAACAAATGTCCGGCTACCTGCAAAAAAATAAATCAGCCAACTTAATTAAAATTAACAGCTACCCCCTGCCTGATGCGGACAATCTGGATGTATATAAACCCACACAAGATCCTCTATGAAATATTTTAAGTTCAAGGCTTTTTTCCCAATTTTGCTGATTGTCATAAGTTTAATATTGTGTTTCCAAAACTATAATTCTGGCGCTTATCTTTCCGGTTGGGATACGCTGCATCCGGAGTTTGACTTTGGCCTTTATTTTAAGCGAATCTTCTTTGGTGTTTGGCAAGAGCATCAGGGTTTGGGCGCCGTGGCCAGTCAATCTCATGCCGGAGAAATACCTAGAATTATAATTCTCTACCTTTCTTCTCTATTTTTACCTGACTCCTTTCTCCGCTTTGGCTACTTTTTTTTAACTTGGGTTGCTGGGATATTGGGTGTTTATTTTTTCCTCAAAGAAATAGTTTTAAAAAACCTTTCTGATCTTAAACGAGAGGCTATCTCCTTCAGCGCTTCTCTGGTTTATCTGTTAAATCTTGGCACATTACAACATTACTATGTCCCTCTGGAGATGTTTGCAACGCATTTTGCCACCCTCCCCTGGTTATTTCTCTTTGTCACAAAATATCTTCAGAATGGGAACAAAAAATACTTGCTTTTATTCTCTCTGGTAACTCTTTTTGCGACTTCCATCAGCCACACTTCTACACTTTTCTACGCTTACTTTTTATCTCTTCTTTTGTATGTCGGCGCATTAACTATCTTCAATTTAAAAGAGGAAATCAAGCGCGCGCTGGCAGTCATTTTGGTGACTCTACTATTAAACAGCTTCTGGCTACTGCCAAATATTTACTTCATATTAAATCACGGACCGGATATTCCGCGATCAAAAATACACGCTCAATTTTCGGAAAAAGCTTTTTTAACAGGCGAGAAATTTGCCAATTTTAAGGACACAGCTGTTTTAAAAAACTTTTTGTTTGACTGGGGAGAATACGATTATAAAAAAGGGCAATTTGTTGATTTATTTGATGAATGGAAACCACATCTTAACAACCCGCTGACAATTTCTATTGGATACGCAGTTTTTGTTTTAGCTCTGTCTGGAGGCGTTTTATCAGTTCATGGCAGAAACAAATATGGCATTTCTTTATTGCCTGTGGCGTTGACTTCATTTTTCTTTATAGCCAATGATATGGTATTAATTAGAGACGTTTTTGGATTATTACAAAATCGAGTTCCCCTTTTTGCAGAAGCTCTCAGGTTTCCTTTTACCAAATTTTCTATTTTGTTGATGTTTGCCTATGCCGTGTATTTCGCAATTGCCTTGAATTATTTAATTATCGCCGTAATTAAATTAATAAAACACGAGAAATTAATCCTTTTTACTCTGTCCGGTTTTATATTAATCGTCCTATCTTATTATATGCTGCCGGCTTTTTCCGGCAATTTAATAAGCAAAAGCATGAAAGTAAATATACCAAAAGAATATTTTGCCGCTTTTAGTTGGTTCAAAAATCAAAAAGACAAAGGAAGAATTGCTAATTTTCCTATACATACATTTTGGGGTTGGCTTTATTACGATTGGCAATATGAGGGAGCGGGGTTTTTGTGGTTTGGTTTGGAACAACCTTTGCTAGATCGAGAATTTGATCGGTGGAATCCCGCTAATGAGAACTACTATTGGGAAATCTCTTATGCCCTTTATTCAAAAAACCAACAATTATTTGAGAAAGTGCTGGAAAAATATCAAATCCGGTGGCTCTTAGTTGATAAAAATGTCATTAATCCCCCTTCTGCCAAAGCTCTTTATTTTGAGGAGCTGGAGCTGATGCTTAAGAATTCAAAAAAAATCAGTCTTGCCCAACAGTTTGAAAAAATCAAAGTTTATAAAGTAAATCTTGAAGCGCCAATTAAAGACTTTGTTTTTTTGGCGGAAAATCTTCCGACTATTGGCCCCATTTACAAATGGAATAATTATGACCAGGCATATATTGACAATGGAAACTATATTTCTCTCACCTACAACCTACAACCTACAACCTACAACCTATATTATCCTTTTAGGAGTTTATTTACCGGCAAAAAACAGGAGGATTTAGAATTTTCCATTGAGGACAGAGGCGGTTCATTTGTTCTTAAAAAGAACGTGCCTGACGAATTTAAAAATTATAGTCTGCAAGTACCAAAGGTTGACACTCAAGAGCTAATCTGGGTTGATCCAAATGATTTATCAAAGACAAAAATTGCCCTGCCCGAGATCTTTTTCGATGGCAAAATTTTGGAAGTAAAAGTTCCTAAAGTAAACGGATATTTTGCCGGCGACATCAATCCCGGGCTAATTTCTAAAGACTGCAAAAATATTACGGGCGGGTTTTTACGCTTGACTTTAGTTGATAATTCAAACTGCGCGTCATTTTATCTGCCAAATCTTTCTCATAACCTCTCTTATCTTATTACTGCGGAAAGTGAAAATTTATCGGGCCTGCCAATTCTTTTTTGGCTGGAAAACCCTAACTCCAGACGGGCTGATATTGAAACCTATTTACCTAAAACCTCTAACCTAAAACCTAATACCTCATATTTCATCCAGCCGCCTATGGAAAAAGACGGAGTCGGTTACACCCTGCACTTTGATAATATATCTATTGGCAAAGAAAGAGCGGTTAATACACTGGGCAAAATTACGGTTAATCCCCTTCCTTATAAATTTTTAACAGGTCTTGTTTTTAAAAAACCATCAACTTCCAAACCCCTGCCGGTAAAACTTACTAAACTGGACATCTCCCACCCCAATCCCAGCCTGTATGTCGTAAACCTACAACCTACAACCTACAACCTACAACCTACTCTTATTCTTTCCCAATCCTTTGATGCGGGATGGAAAACCTATGGAGTAGCAACTAGCAACTGGCCACTAGCAACTAGTATAAAAACTTTTCTACCATTTATTTTTGGGAAAGAAATCAAAGAACATGTATTGGTCAACAACTGGGCCAACGGCTGGACACTCAATAACTATCAACTATCAACTATCAACTATCAACTCGTTATTGTTTATCTTCCCCAGTATCTGGAATACCTAGGATTTGGTCTGTTAGTATCTGCCATTGTTCTCCCCTACTTATCCACATTTTTACGACGGGATATAAAAAGATTGAAATAGCAATCTAAATTTCACTAAATTTACTCTAGGACATAGGAATTCTGCTCTGCAGAATGCTATAGGTTGACATACTTGACAAGGTGTGATAAAATACTTTCAGGTATGAAAAAAATTCTGTCTTATTTTTTCGGGGCTGAAAAAAGAAATATAGAAAAGTCTCGCTACAGTGGAAGCGACTACAAACAAGACGTTTTGGTTAAGCAAGGCAGAGAGCAGTTTAAAAAATTATTGGATAAAGGTCTGGGAATACCGGTGGCGCTTCTTTAAGAGGCGAAAAAAAGAGCATCACTTTCGTTACACAGATCTTGATAAATTCGGTACGAAAAGCAATGCTCCTTATCAAAAGTTGCATTTAGTCCCTTAGGCAGGAAATAAAACTAAATGCACTAGAATTTAATATCAAAAATGCAAGTTTTTGTCAAGGAAAATCACTGAGGCAAAAAGTCGCACTTTACATTGATATATTTTGATATTTTAGCAAAATATTTTTTATTATTTTGACTTCGTATTATTAGATGAGGTAGGAGTATTGGGCAGGTACCCCTACCTCTTCCAATACTAAGAATCAGGACAAACCTCTAAATCTTTTTGGCAAACAATATTCTGCCTGTGGCTGTTTGAATAACGCGAGAAACTACCACGTCCACCTGTTTTCCAATGTTAGAACTGGCATTTTCAATTACAATCATTGTCCCATCATCTAAATAACCCACACCCTGCGTTATATCCTTTCCTTGGTGCATTATTTGCACGTGCAGGGCATCTCCGGGCACTGCGCGGATTTTAAGAACATTCGCCAGAGCGTTAACGTTAACTGCCACAATCCCCTGAATGCTGGCTTTTTTCTCCAAATTGTAATCGCAGGTAATAACTCTCCCTTTATGTATTTTTGTGAGTCTTATTAGCTTTTCGTCAACTTCATTTATTTGATTATTTGTATACTTTTTTTCCTCATTTATCGGAAGCACTAAAATCTTAATTCCTTTGGTCTTTTTTAGCTTTTCCAAAAATCCAAGACCGTTTCTTCCCCGCTCTCTTTTCACCGCGTCTTGAGAATCCGCTATATGTTTAAGTTCCAACAAAACACTCTCTGTTACAACAATGATGCCATTGATCAAACCCAAGCTTATTACCTCAAAAATTCTCCCGTCAATAATGGCCGAGGTATCCAAAAAGAAGGCATTCTCTATTTTTTTTGTTGACTGCCGTTTGGTCTTTTTCCTTGTCAAAACAGAAGGTAAACGCTTTGCCACTTCATCGGCAATCGCCCCAATTAGTCGGGGGGAGAAACCGGGCGAGGATGTTTTTTCGGAATTCTGTTTAACCATATGCTTTCAGCGCCTGACTTAGAAAACGATGTTTTTCCGAACTTATAATATCAACAAATCCCAATTTTTTGGCTTCTTTTATCCTTTTGTCCAAAAACGGCACTTTCCTCAACTCTCCCAGCAGACCCACCTCAGAGATGGCCACGGTTTTGCCAAGACGAATATTCTTAAGACTTGAGAAAATGGCCAGACAAATCCCCAGATCCGCCGCCGGGTCGGTCAATCTTATTCCTCCGGCGCAATTGACAAAAACATCCATGCCCCAAAGCGAGACTCCGACGTGTTTTTGCAAAACTGCCAGCATCAGTTCCAATCTCTTAGGATCAATCCCCAATGCTATTCTTCTGGGAATTGGCAGTTTGGAAAAAACCGCCAAAGCCTGAATTTCCACCAAAAATGTTCTCGTTCCCTCAAGAGTGGCCACCAGAACCGATCCTGCCACATCGGCATTCTTCTTATCTAAAAAAAGGCCCTGCGGACTCACCACCTGACTCATTCCGCGCTCATCCATAACAAAAATTCCCACCTCGTCAACCGGCCCAAACCTGTTTTTGAAACTTCGTAAAATGCGAGTACCGGTAGTTTTCTCCCCTTCTAAAAAAAGCAGAGCGTCAACCATGTGAGATAAAATCATCGGGCCTGCCACCATCCCCTCTTTAGTCACATGACCAACCAGAATCATGGCGATACCCAAACTTTTGGCAACCTGCAGAAAAGTTAAAGCGGCATACCGCACCTGTCCAATACTGCCCGACAGCCCAGAAAGATTTTCCGACTCCATAGTCTGGATAGAATCAATAATTACAAATGCAGGTTTCGTCTTTTGAATAATATCGGCAATCGCGTCGGTGTTGGTAGCAGAAAGAAGCAGCAGATTCTTTGCCGAAGTTGTTTTTGTAATGCGGTTTACCCGCAGTTTTACCTGTTCTTCCGATTCTTCACCCGTTACATAAAGCACGCTTGATTTGTTGGATAAATTCAGCGCCACCTGTAAAAGAAGAGTTGATTTGCCAATTCCCGGATCGCCGGCTAAAAGAGTGACCGATCCCAAAACCAACCCTCCTCCCAAAACCGTATCCATTTCCGAAAATCCACTCATTAACCTTTGGTTTTCCGTGTTGTTAATTTCCGTCAACTTTTTGGGTGATAATTTTACCTGTTCCAAACCTCTATCTTTACTTTTACTAACTGAAGTGACGATTTCTCGAAGCGAATTCCATTCCAAACACTGCGGACATTTCCCCAACCACTGCGCAGATTCATATCCACATTCCTGACAAACAAACGTCGTCGTCGCTCGCATCCTGCTTACTCCTCCTCGTAATACTACCAATACATACCAATACTACCAATAACCCAATATTAAAATATTTGTAGTATTAGTAGTATTCATTTATCTATATCCAATTGGTTTTTCTTTTAAGACCGGAGTTAGGATAATTCTTCGTCTTTTTTTATCAATTTGAGAAACTGTGGCAGTTATTTCCTGACCAACTTCATACGAAACAGTTGGCGGTATTTTCTCTTTGCGAATCAAACCTTCTATTCCATCTTTGACAGTTACTAAAAGACCAGCCGAAGTAATTTGCTTCACCTTTCCTTTTACCTGAGCTTCCAAAGAAATGCCCTCTATTAACTTCTCGAATGGATCGGCCATTAATCTTTTTACCGAAAGATCCAATCTTTTATTATCATTATCTATAGCCAAAACCTCTGCTTCTATTCTTTGCCCGACAGTAAATTTATCATCCAGTTTATCTATTTTTTCCCATGATATTTCAGAAATATGGACCAGTCCGTCAACGCTGCCGCCATCGGGAAGAACTATTGTGGTAAACATACCAAAGGGAGTAATGGTTGCTATAGTTGTATTAATTTTTTGTCCAATCTTTGTCTTTTTAACTATTTTTTCAAACTCTTCCTTATTAATCATTTTCTTTTGAGAGACAATAATTTTTCTTGACGGCCTATTAAGCTCGATCACAAAAACGTCAATGTTCTCCCCCACCAGATCTTCCGGATTTTGTATAAAAACAGCTTGTGAATTAGGAAGAAAACCTGCTATTCCATCTTCAAAAGACACTAAAAATCCACCACGCGTAGTCCCGCTAACATTCACCCTAACGCTTTTTTGTTCCTTAACAAATTTAGCCAGCTTTTCCCACACAATATCATCTAAAAATCTCCTAAGTGAAATTACAGGATAACCCATATCTGATTCGGGATTCAAAACGCTGGCCACTACCGTATCTCCCACTTTAAGAATAGAGATAAGATTGCGGGCGATTCTTTTGTCTTTTTCTAAAACCAGAGCGTCTGTTTTTGCGTGGATATCAACAAGAATTTCCGACGGACTAAGTTTGGTGATAATGCCTTTTACGCTGTCTCCTTTTCGAAGAGTCACAAAAGGAGATTTGTGCGCAGCCATTAACTGCGCCATGGAAGAAGATCTTGCGGGATTATTTTTTGAATTCTGAATTTTGTTTGCCACTCATTATATTACCTTTCTGTATTTAAGATAAAATCAGTATAGCACTAAGCGAGCCTTCGCGCAATAAGCCCTTTTTACGCTTGAGTCCTCCGGCCTTGATCTATTGTCCCCTCCTTGCGGAAAGTATCGTAAACGCTTAAGTGTTTCACTTCTCTGTTCGGAATGAGAAGAGGTGGTTCCACTTCGCTCTAAAGACCGAAAGGCTCAAACGTAAAAAATAACTTTGGCTCCTTGAAAGTGAAGGGAAAAATTGCGTCTCCACCCCACCCAAACTTCTCTTCGGAGAAGAATGTTGGCGGGGCAAATTCTACTCTTTAACCATTAGTACGGGTAGGCTTAAAGCTTTACAGCTCTTCCACCGCCCGCCTATCATCCTTCGGCAGGCTCAGGATTTCTTACGAAACCCTAAACTTGGCCAAAGAACTGACCCTATTTACTCAAAGAATAAACCCTGAGCAAAGTCGAAGGGTCAACCTTGTAGTCTACAAGGGGTCTTCCTCGCGCCCTGCGCGAGAACAATTAACTTGTAATCTGTAACTTGTAACTTCAAATATTTAAATTCTTTTGTGTTACTTGTTACCTGTTACTTGTTACTCGTTCTTGTGCAGAGCACAAGATGAGATCTTATCTTAGGGACTGCTTCCCACTTAGATGCTTTCAGCGGTTATCAGTTGGGAATATAGCTACCCGGCGCTGCTCCTTTCGGAAACAACCGGCACACCAGGGATTCCCCCATCCCAGTCCTCTCGTACTAGGGACGGTTTCCTTCAAATCTCAAACGGTTGTCCTGGATAGAGTCCGAACTGATTTACATCGTTCTTAACCCAGCTCGCGTACCACTTTAACGGGCGAACAGCCCGACCCTTGGAAGCTTCTCCACCTCCAGGATGTGATGAGCCGACATCGAGGTGCCAAACCGCCTCGTCGCTATGGACGCTTGGAGGCGATCAGCCTGTTATCCCCGGGGTAGCTTATATCCGTTAAGCCCCGCCGATACCACTATCGGGCGGGGGATCACTAAGACCTGCTTTCGCATCTGCTCGACTTGTATGTCTCGCAGTCAAGCTGGCTTATGCCTTTGCACTATCACTCCGATTTCCATCCGGAGCTAGCCAACCTTTGTACAACTCCGTTGCATTTTAGGAGTCAACCTCCCCAGTTAAACTGCCCACCAGACACTGTTCCTCCGCCGAATTTTTATGCGGCAAGGAGGTAATAATTGTTCATTCTAAAGAGAGGTATTCCACGCTCGCTCGCGCGCAGCGCTAGAACAATTAACTCGTAACCTGTAACTTGTAACTTTAAAGATTTAAATTCTTTTGTGTTACTTGTTACCTGTTACTTGTTACTCGTTCTTGTGCTACGCACAAGCTCCCTCCTATTCTCGACAGTTAAAAAGAACTCTCAAATGCCAAGCTACAGTAAAGCTCCCGGGGTCTTTTTGTCCAAGGACAAC
>CAZWMJ010000017.1:0-14836 GCA_964635045.1 uncultured Gammaproteobacteria bacterium | reverse complement strand
AAATGGCCGGATAAATTTTTTGATAGGCCAAATCTCCGCTGCCGCCAAAGATAACCAACACAAAAGGCTCCTGAAAAACCCTGCTCATAAGTTAATTGATTATATTCGCTTGCGAATAAATGCGCAAGATGGAAGAAAAATTATGGAGTTTTAAAAGGATTAAATACTGTAATTTCTCTCAACTGCTGAAAATCTTTGCTATTGTCGGTGGCAATTATGGCGATGTCGTTGGCCAGGGCGGTGGCGGCAAGATAGGCATCAAAAATTTTATCTCCGCCAAGATTATATTTTCCAACCAACTCAAGGGCGATATGATGAGTTTTGTAATCCGGGGAAATAATTTTACAAACTTTTGTTATCCTCCCTACCGCGGCAATTGCCTCTTTCGGCCTCATGGGAGACGGAAACTTTTTGTGAGTTAGCACTCTTAAGGTTTCAAAGATATTTTGATGAGCAATCTCAAGTTCACCAATCTTTTCCTGCAAAAATTTTTGGGCTGTTTTGTGTTTTGGCGAGGCGCTGTTAATAGCATAAATAAGAATATTTGAATCAACTAGCATAGCAAGTTTAAGGCTTAGGATAAAAATCTTCCCTTGTCAAGTTATCCAGGGGCTTACCCAAATTATGGGTTTTAAAAACAATTTTTTTTGCTTTCTTTTTCCCTTCCCGGTCAAGAAATAACGCCAGCGCGCGATTGAAAACTTCCTGAAGCGTGGTGTTTTCTTCAAGCGCTCTCCTTTCGGCAATGGCTTTTAATCTTTCTTCCAGTCGTAAAGTTGTTCTGACTAACTGCATATATAAAGAGAATTATAGCATAAATATGACAATATGTCAAGGGCTAAAGTTCACGGGGTCAAATGATTTTGGATGAATTTGCTTTTCATGGTATAATCTCTCGCATGGGTGAAACTATAGGGCAATCAACCGTCCACGAAAGAGAAATGAATATGGCACAGCAAAGTCTTGTCAGTTCTTTTTTGCCTGCTGAAATTCGTAAAGAAACCGGCCTGCCTGAAACTGTGGACGGCTTAACAATTGTTGATCTGGCCGCAGGAGCATGTTCCTTAACCGCCGAGCTTTTAGAGCAGGGCGCCAACGCCTACGCTTTAGACTGCCTTTATGATGATCGACAACGTTTATTAGATAACGTTTATCAAAAATGGCTTAAATCTGTCCTGAACGGTATACCTGCACCCGATAGGAAAGAGGCGGAAGATATGATTAAGCGCGAAGTAAGAAAATTTATGCGCTCCTTTAACAGACAACCAGATAGATATCTAACTGGATGGCTAACCGAACTTCCCTTTGCAGATAATTTTGCCGACTGGACAATTTCTAATGGTGGAATTTCTATGTTTTGGCAAGATCGTGAAGTACAAAGGAAAGCTATGATGGAAGCGATACGAATTACAAAACCCGGTGGAGTTGTGGCTGTAATGCCCTTTATAACAAATCTGGCTGCAAATCGCGCTAACCAAGAGGCGCTAGAATCTCACCTTGATCTTCACGATTTTCTAGAACAGCAAGGTGTGGGGCAGGTAATTATAGAAAGAGTTCCTTCGTAGACTATATTACATGACAATTGTCTTAAAGTTGTCAAGGCCGCTCCTGCCAACTCATTGTTAGTTGCCTCTAAGGGGTAGAAATTGTCAGATGTTACTTGAATTGGAGGGTAAGCCGCGTATCGAGTATTTTTGCAATTCGTTTAAGCATTGAAAGTGTTGGATTTCCACTCATGGTTTCAAGACGAGAGATGACTGCTTGAGAGGTTCGTAACTTCTTTGCCATCTGCCGCTGAGACATTTTTTTTGCCAGCCGTTTCTCAATAAGTTCTTTTGCAAGTAAATACTCTATTTCAGACTTTTCCCATACTTTGCGAAAAGCTGGGTCTTTAAGACTCTCCCGTAGATGATCTTGAAATGCATATACTAACTTATTTCTCATAATTCTATGATATCATATATGATATCATTTGTCGATAGTTTGTTCTGGCTGACCACATCTTCTTTAATTATTAATTCCTAATTCCTAAACCAGGCATACAATTTTTTACTACGATCGTATTAAAAAGTTGTATTAGAAAATTCCTTGCTAGGTAGTTTCTATAGTACTGGTAGTATTTTTTACGGCGCAGGAATTATCGGCTGGCCGGAGAGGAGACGCCCGATGTCGCGAAAAGTAATCAGGGCAATTAAAGCCAATAGAATTACCATGCCGATGGTATGAGCGTAGCCTTCGAATTTTTGAGGAACTTTCCTGCCGGTTACTCCCTCAATCAAAATAAAAAACAGCCTTCCTCCATCAAGAGCCGGAATAGGCAGGATGTTCAAAACTGCCAGATTAAGCGACAAAAGAGAGATAAACGATAATACCGCCAACGGCCCTATCTGCACGAATTGTCCGGTAATTTGGGCTATGCCCACCGGCCCGGCCAGTCCTTTGGGAGCCACCCCCGCAGTAATAAACTGCCAAAGCGAAATAGCAAGCGAGGATACAATCATCCACGACATTTTCAGGGCCTCCTTAGTTCCCAAAAATGGCGCCTGATACCACGGATATTTTTTCACTTCCACATTCTGTGAAATCGTCACTCCCATCGGCCCTTCGTTTTTGGGATAATCTTTTCGGGGAACAATCGCAATTTTTCTAACTTCCCCCTTCTTATTTTTTACTTCCAGCAAAATTTTTTCCCCGGCATTTTTTCTGGTGATATCTATAAGCGTATGAGTTTTTATAATCTTTTGACCATTTAGGGATACTATTATATCCCCGCTTTTTAATCCCGCCTTTTGCGCCGGAGAATTGGGTAAAGTACTTAAAACCACTACCTCATCCCCCACCACCGGCACTCCTTGCGAACTAAAAAGATAAGAGATAAGTACTACCGCCAAAACAAAATTCATAAAAACACCGGCCGCCACCACCAGCGCTCTTTGCCAAACCGGCCGGCCAAAAAAAGCTCTTTTGAAGTCGGGGATGTGGGTACCGCTGACTCTTTTTGCCGGCGTTATTTTTCCTCCCCCCGCCTCATCCTCCCCATATAATTTAACAAATCCGCCAATCGGCAGCCAGTTTATCGAGTAAATAGTTTCGCCCCGTTTAATACCAAAAGCCCGCGGCGGCAGACCAAACCCAAACTCCTCCACTTTAATGCCCAGTTTTTTGGCCACTAAAAAGTGCCCCAGTTCGTGGACGAGAACCAAAACTGACAAAATAAGTATAAAAATTATAATTGTAATAGTTCTTTCTCCTTGTGTTCTCCCATTGCTTCTATTTCCGAAATTGTCTCATCTGTGGCCTTCTGCGCTTCTTTTTCCAGCCGCGCCATTTCGTCTTCCGCAATTATTTTATCGTTATATCCTTTTTTAATTTCAATCATCGCCTCATGACGAACTTGCCGGATCATAATCCGCCCATTTTCCAGTTTTTGTTTCATCAGATGAATAAGCTCTCCTCGCCTCTCCTGCGACAGCGGAGGAATTGAAATGCGAATAACATTTCCGTCATTTCCCGGATTAAGTCCCACGTTTGCTTCCAAAATACCCTTGGCAATCTCGCCAATAATTGACTGATCAAAAGGGGTTATCACAATAGTTTGAGAATCGGAAATAGCAATCGTTGCCAACTCCATCACTTTTAATCTTTGGGTACCTCCATAGGCGTTGATAACAATGTGTTCGACGATTGACGGCGTGGCCCGACCGGTCCTGATAGTTGCCAAGTCCCCCTTCAAAACCTCCAAGGCCTTTCCCATCTTCTGCTTAAATTCATCCAAATTCATACGAATATTACTTATTCTCCCACTTCAAATCTTTGAAACCTTTTAACTTTAATATTTTCTCCCAGTTTGGCAATAATGCTTTTGATTAAATCGGCAACTGTCATTGAGTTATCTCGAATATATTCCTGTTTTAATAAACTGTCAACATCTTTGGGGTTCATGGCGGCCGCTTGCATACAAAGTTCATGGGCTAAATTTTTAAATTCCGATGTTTTGGCCACAAAGTCGGTCTCGCACAAAAGTTCCAGCAACACCCCGACGCGTCCGCCCACGTGAATATACGAATCAATAATCCCCTGACTTGTTTCTCGTCCTTCCTTTTTACCCGCCTTTTCAATGCCGTGTTTCTTAAGCCAAACGCGGGCTTTATTATAGTCACCCTTCGACAAGCTCAGGGCAAGCCGGCAATCGGCAACAGAAGCCAAGGTTTCCTCACGCAGCTTTTTTAGTAGCTTTAGGCTTACGCTTGCCACCTTTAACCTCCTTCTTTATTTTAACCTCTATCTCTTTTGTCTCTCCCTCAACTTCTAACTTCCCGTCTGCATCGCTTGTGCTAGCATTGCGGGCAGGTTCACTTTCAACTTTTAATTTTCTCCCCTCTATCCACGCCTCCATAATATACTCGACAATAAGTTTAATCGATCCCACAGCGTCATCATTGGCCGGAATCGGATAATCAATAAATGTCGGATCGGCGTTGGTGTCCACAATGCCGACAATGGAAACTCCCCTGTTTTTGGCTTCTCTGACTGCCAAATCTTCTAAATGGCTATCGATAATAAACAGAGCGTCCGGAATATTTTTCATGTTTGATACTCCCCCATACAAACTTTCCAGCTTCTGTCTTTCTTTCTCCCACAGCCCAACTTCTTTTTTGGTAAACCTTGCCTTCTCCTCATCATCTTTTAATCTAACTGCCAAATCTTTAAGTTTTTTATAATTTTTGGCCACTTCCGAAAAATTGGTCAGCGTTCCCCCAATCCAGCGGTTAATAACCGAAAATAATCCCTCCTGCGCTCCTTCCGCTATTGCTTTTTCCAGCGCCGATAGAATTGCCTCTCTGGCCTGTCTTTTAGTACCAACAATGCAAAATGTGCTGTCTTTCCGCGATGCCAAATCTTTGACAAAAGCCCCTGCCGCTTCCAGTCCTTCTTTGGTTTTGGCTAAATCAATGATGTGAATATTGTCGCGGGCTTCAAATACAAAATCGCGGGCTTTGGGGTTCTGGCGGGTGACCACATGACCAAAATGGCAACCGGCCTCCAGCAGTTCTTCCAGTGTAATTTCTCTCATATTGTTTCCTTATTAGCCCGCCCAAGAACGCTCCATGAGGCGTGTACGAATAGTACTGAAAAGCCGAACGGTAAGTTCGGGCGGGTTCCGCCGCTCATCCATCTTTACTTAATCAGGAAACAAAGATGAGCGTGAGAATTAATACTATAATAACAAATTGAAAACCAAAACACAAGAGGGCGAATTTTATCGCACGGGAAATTTGGAGCAGAAAGATTTGACTTCCTTTGATATTTTAACGAGTTTTTTATTTTTAACAACTCTTTCTTTAAACTCTTTCCAAAATTCGCTTCTCTGCTCTTTAGTGGTGAGCTTGTCGAATCCATCACCTTTCATCTCCTCAACAACCATGTTTATCCATTTGGCAATTTTAATCATTTCCCGCTCTTTCATTCCCCGGCTGGTAACTGCCGCCGTGCCAATTCTGATTCCCGAGGGATAAAATGGCGGCATGGGGTCGTTGGGAACGGCGTTTTTATTGGTCACAATTCCCGCAATTTCTAAAGCCAAAGCGCCCACCGCGCCGTTGACATTTTTATTCTGTAAATCAATCAGAATTAAATGATTATCTGTTCCTCCGCTGACCAAATTAAATCCATACCCAATAAGTTCTTCTGCCAGTTTTTTGCAATTCTTCACAATTTGCGCTCCGTATTTTTTGAAAGAAGGTTTGCTCGCCTCCAAAAGAGCCACCGCAATGGCCGCCGTTTGATTATCATGCGGGCCTCCTTGAAGACCCGGAAATACCGCCTTATCAATTTTATCGGCTAACTGCGGATCTTTTGCAAGCCCCTTTTCCGTAACCATAAGAATTGCTCCCCGCGGACCTCGCAGGGTTTTGTGAGTGGTGGTCATAATAATATGTACGTATGGCACGGGGCTGGGATGAACTCCCGCAATCACGAGTCCCGTAATATGCGAAAGATCAACCAGCAAGTAAGCACCCACTTTATCGGCAATTTCTCCAAATCTTTTAAAATTAATAATCCGGGGGTATGCCGTATATCCGCAAACAATAATTTTAGGTTTTTCTCTTTCTGCTAACTTCTCAATTTCATCGTAATTGAGCATTCCATCTTTACCAACCTCGTATGAAACTATCGGGAAATATTTTCCGGAAAACGAAACCGGAGAACCATGAGTTAAATGTCCGCCAAAAGCTAAAGACAACCCCATTATTTTGTCTTTGAAAGGCTCTAAAAGAGCAAAATAAACTGCGGTGTTGGCCGGTGAACCCGAGTAAGGCTGGATATTGGCATGAGGAACACCGAACAACTTTTTTGCTCGCTCCTGCGCGAGCATCTCCACGCTGTCTATTATTTCATTTCCCTGATAATAGCGTTTCTTGGGATACCCTTCGGAGTATTTAATATTTAACGCACTGCCCAAGGCTTCTTTTACTGCTTGAGAGATGTAGTTTTCTGATGGTATTATTTCTAATACATCGTTAAGTCTTTTCTCTTCGCCTTTAATGAGTTTATAAATTTGCGAATCGGAAGTTTTAAGACTTTTCATTTTCAAATAAATCCCCAATCATACTAACAACAACTATCATCATCGTCAAGAGGGAAAATTAAAAACCGCCGACCACCGTCACCTCTCCTCTAATCGGCGGGTGAGGATTGTAGTCAACAAGTTCAAAGTCTGAAAAAGTAAAATCATCAATATTTTTAATTTTGGGATTGATTTTCATTACCGGCATTGGTCTCGGCTTTCTTTTGAGCTGTTCTTTGACTTGAACAAAGTGGTTACTGTAAATATGCACATCACCAAAAGTATGGACAAATTCGCCCGGTTTAAAACCAGTCACTTGGGCAATAATCAGAGTTAACAAGGCGTAGCTGGCGATATTAAAGGGCACTCCCAAAAACATGTCGGCCGACCGCTGATAAAGCTGAAGAGATAATTTATCATCAACCGCGTTTAGCTGGAAAAGGCTATGGCAGGGGGGCAGCGCGACAGACTTTTCTCTCCTTACCGCCATCTCATAAATAAACTCCGGATTCCAGGCGGAAACCACAATCGAGCGGCGATAGGGAGTGGTTTTTAATTTTTGGATAACCCATGCCAGCTGATCGATTTTGCGGCCATCTGAAGCCGGCCACCTTCTCCACTGCACTCCATAAACATCACCCAGCTCCCCCCATTTGCGTGCAAATCCTGAGCTTGCCGAAGGACTATCTTTAATCTTATTAATAAACTCCTCCTGACTCATTAAGTTTTGAGTTTTGAGTTTTGAGTTTTGAGTTTGCGCTTCCGTGAAGCGCTTATACGCCCATTCATCCCAAATATGCACATCATTATCCACCAGATATTTAATGTTGGAAGAGCCCCGCAAAAACCAGATCAGCTCATGAATTATTCCCCTAATAAAAACTTTTTTGGTAGTCAAAAGCGGAAAACCTTTTGCTAAATCAAACCTTATCTGCCTGCCGAAAACACTGCGAATGGTCACTCCCGGATTATTAAACACCGGCTTATCCACTCCGTTTTTCAAAATATCTTTAAGAAGATCTAAATATTGATATTCTTGGTTCATATAATTTTTATAATCGTTATAACTATTATAATTATTACACCTGGCGCTCTTTGCGCCGGGCTGTGACTCTTCCTCCCTGCCATTGGCCGCGATATAAATTTCCCCCTCCTTTGACTTCTTCAAACTGCGCGTGGACAAAGCGCGCTCCCATTTCTATAGTAACCGTCACCGGTCCTTCGTTTTTTAGACCAAATGTCACCGGTCCCCGATATCCCGGCGCCACGTTACCTGTTCGTAAAAACAGCCCGCTTCTAAAAGTAGTGGTTCGCGGCTTAAAATTGACAGTTAAATTGCCCGGCATATTAAAACTTTCCATCGTCGTCACCAGATAAAAATCTCCCGGTTTTATCACCACGCTATTTTTCTTGCCTTCTTTATATTTTGCCACCAGTTTTATCTCTGCCGTCTGCCGCTGAGTAACCCCCAAAAACGCCTTTCCTTTAATTCTATAAACTTCGCCCAACCGCAGGTCAAATCCCGCCCCTTCGGGACTCGTCAATTCCCGCTCCGATAAACCCTCAACTAACTTTTTGGTTTTGACTAACTGTAAAAGTTTCTTCGGCCCTAATATCATGATAATTTAGAATTCATAATTTATAATTCAGAATTGCAATGTAGAATTTAGAATTTTAGATTCTAAATTTAATTCTTAATTCTAAACTCTGAATTTTGAATTTCGGCAAGAATTGCCGACGTTACTTCCCTCTCCCCTTTCTCCCCGTCCACCGCTGTCATCTCCTTGGGAAATTTTTCCAGCAGATATTTATAGCCCAGCGCTATTTTATCAAGTTTTTCCCTTGTTTCGTAGATATCTTTTTGGCCGCCCTTTTTCTCAAATCTCGAAACCGCCGTCTCTACGGACACCTCCAAATAAAATGTAAAATCCGGCGCTAAAAATTGGTGATACATCGACAAAATTCCCTGCGCCGCCGCAATCACATCGCCCCTATTATAATTGTATGCATCTTCCGTTTTCTCCATCCAATCCATGATGCCGTAAGGCACCGACGACCAAAAACATCTGTCGGAAATAACTATCTTTCCGCTTTTTAGCGCCGGGATAATAATTTCTTCATGATGCTGAGCCCTGTCGGCGGAAAATAAATACTGCAGGGCCGCGTAAGGAACTTTCAATTCTCCCTGCAAAATTTGGCGGATAATACTGCCCACCGCCGAATCGGATCTTGGCTCGGTGGTTTTAATTATCGGCCGGCCCAACTTTTGAAAATAGGAAACCAGCCTTTCCACCTGCGTGGTTTTTCCCGATCCGTCAATTCCCTCAACGGCGATATATAAACCGCCATAAGTATTCCTTCTAAAATCTAAATCAAAAGATACATGGTATTTCATACCGCCGGTCCGTTCTGTAAAATGTACTTGGCCGTTTTCTTTTTGCCGTATGGCACAATAGCGGGGCTTGATAATTCTTCAAAAGTCATGGCGCAAATCCGCATGCCGGGGACTAGAGAAACTGCCATGCGTCCCATATTTCCCAACTCCAAAACCGCTCTTCCATCCCAACCCGGCTCAAAAACAGAAGCGGTGGAATGAACAATAATTCCCAGTCGTCCCAAAGATGAACGGCCTTCCAGCCTTCCCAACAAATCCGGAGCAATAGTGATTGTCTCAAGCGTGCTGGCTAAAACGAAGTCGCCCGGCTGGATGATAAACGGCTGTCCTTTTTTCACATTCACCAGACTGGTTATCTCGTTGCTGTAATCTTTTTGGGAAGGATCGATAAAAGCGTGCCTGCTATGTTCAAAAACGCGGAAGGTATTACCCAATCGCAAATCTATAGAGCAGGAACCAAGCTGGGTTGCCAAGTTCAAAGAGGGTTTTATTTTTATCCTGCCGTTTTTGAGGGCTTTTGTTAAATCTCTGTCCGACAAAACCATAAAGTGAGTATAACATATTGACAAATCTCCATCAATTAAACTATGCTTGTTAATCAATAAACAAATAGGCAAATAAACAAATACTACCAATCAATTCTTTAATGCTAAATGAATAATGAAACAAAAGTTCACGATATTCACGAGAGAATTTATCGGTTTGTTATTAGAGTAATAAATCTCGTTAAACAACTGCCTAAAACTCCAGAAAATATTATTTTAATCAATCAAATAACCAGATCTGCAACATCTATGGGAGCAAACGATCAAGAGGCAGACGGGACAGACAGTAAGAAAGATTTTGTATCAAAATATACAATTGTAAGGAAAGAGAGCAAAGAAACAAATTATTGGTTAAGAGTGATTGCCGATACCAATGTTAGTTTTAAACCCCGGATGCAAAATTTAATGCAAGAATGTAAAGAGCTTATTAAGATTGTAAGTACAATAATACTAAAAACAAAGAAAAAATAATTTTACATTTAGGCATTGATTTGTTTATTTGTTTATTGGTAGTATTGGTAGTATTATATCACAGATATCTATTGACAAAACTCACGTAAAAGCATATTCTAAATAAGACATGAGAGAAAATTTCCTCAAACGGCTTGGGGGTGGACGTTTGTTAGTTTTGCTAATTCTGCTTCTGGCTCTTCCTCTGACCGTCCTCATCGGGCAGAAACAACAGGAAATCCGCCAGCGAGCCGAAGGCCCCGAAGGGGAAACCTGCTCAATCAATCTTAGTAAAGGAAGCGTCAATAATTCCGTGGTATTAGACTTCTCCGGCAGTAAAGAAAATACTGACCACAAATATGGGGAGGCAATCATAATGAGACAAAATAAAGAAGAAATTATCGGCATGACCCCTAGTGAAGAAGTGAACTCTCTGGCCGGAGGACATGTGTATATTGTTGGGAGCTGTGATCTCCCTGATCCTGATAGGGCTACGTGCAATTCTTCTGTTACGGTAACAAACATTCCAGCAGGAGATTATTATTTCTTCTGCGCTACCAGTACTGATCATGATCCTTCATGTAGTGGTAATCCATTCTTAGGTAACCGGATACCTCGCTGTTCATCAAACGACCATGGATCGTTTAGCATTCTGCCTCCCGGTAACATTGCCGGATACAAAGTGGGGCCGCCGGTTAATGGCAGTGATCGTTATCCTCCCTTTGATAGCGTCCCCGTAACTTTAGACGGCGGTTCACCCACCACAACGGAACCTTACAATTTCTCAAATGTTATCCCCGGTAATCACACGGTAGCAGTCACTGTACCATCCGGCTGGACAGTCGGCTATACCCTCTGCTATGCCCCCAATATTAGATGTCATCGCCCGGGCGATCCTGACGGCTATAACTTAATTTCCGCCAGCTCCGCCCAAGTTAGCGTAACTGGCGGAGGCGGCGCCGACCTCTGGTGGCATTTTACTCCTCCCACCCCCTCAGGCACCATCTCCTGCACCCCAGACACCCTGTATATTCCGCTGGGCCAAACCGCCTCCTCCACCATCGCTTCAAGCTACCAGAATTTTGTGAACGGCTACCCCAGCGCCGATGTCTGCGTTTCAACGGACGGGGGAGCCAAAACGCTTTTTGCGGCGGGTGGCGGCTCCAACGGTTCAACTTCAGACGTGGCTTCCTGGATCACCCCCAACCACACCTCTCAGTTCTCCCTAATCTCCCTAATCAATAACAATTCCCCCCGCTGTGAAGGCACCACCATCGCCAGCTGCACTGTCACCGGTTTACCCACCACTACTCCCCCTCCCACCAACACCCCCATTCCTCTTGCCGCCGATGTGAATAGAGACGGGGTGGTTGACATCCGGGACTTTAATTCCTGGCTGTACGCCTTTAAATATCCCGGCCAACTGCAAAATCCCACCGACCATCCGGACATCAACGGCGATAAAAAAGTTGACCTCCTGGATTTCAGCATCTGGTACAAAATTATGAGGGGTCCCATTATAATGTAATAATTAAACTATGCATAAAAAACTATTGGGAACAATTGCCATTATTCTAATTTTAATTGCCATTCCTCTCACCGTCTTCATCGCTCAAAAACAGCAGGAGATAAGACAAAAAGCGAGTGGGGAAGATACCACAGTTTTTCTCACCAGCGATACCAATATTATCACCAGCATTTCTTTAACCCCCGGAGGTCAGGCCACACTGGCTTTATATGTTGACACCGGCGCCAATCGCCTTAACGGCTTTGACATTACCGTTAATCTTTCCAACGCCTTAAATTTAATCACCATCCAGAGCGCCGAGGAAGGGAAAGATGCCCAAAATTTCAACACCCCTATTTTTAAAGACATTGATAAAACCAATGGCACCATCCGTTTTGCCAAAGTCACCACCGATACCTCTGCCAATATTTTTGGCAGACTCCACTTGGGCACAGTTAACTTTACTGTCAACACTTCCGCCTCGGGACAGGGAACTGTGGGAGTTACCAGCGCTTTGCTCACTTCACCGAATAAAACCTCCGGTCTCACCGTCGCCCTACCCACTCTAAAATATATTATTAACAGCTCAACCACTCCCACAAACACTCCCGTTCCGACTAATACTCCCGCCCCTTCTCCTACTCCCGCTCC
This sequence comes from uncultured Gammaproteobacteria bacterium, assembly GCA_964635045.1. Classification (GTDB taxonomy): domain Bacteria; phylum Patescibacteriota; class Microgenomatia; order Levybacterales; family UBA12049; genus CAZWMJ01. The sequence continues at coordinate 2,720 of CAZWMJ010000017.1, read as the reverse complement.
CATTCCCGGACCGGCAGGCTGGTGGAAATTTGATGAGACAACAGGCACTTCGGCGGCTGATTCTTCCGGCAACGGATTAAGCGGTACTCTAAATGGCGGGGGAAGCTGGACTAGTGGAAAAATTGCCGGGGGTTTGGCTCTGACTAACAATCAATATGCGGAAATTCCCAACTCCGCCGCCTCTCTTCACTCAGATAGACAAATTAGTATTACCGGCTGGTTTAAGCTAAATAATCTTGATCCCCAATGGACTAGAATCTTTTGGAAAGGCGATCCCGATTGCGGCACCAACTGTGACAACAGAGAATACTCTCTGTGGGTGAGAAATGACGGTCTCTTGCACCTTGCCTCCACTCCCGCCGATAGAATTGGCACGGGACAAACCGTCTGCAACAGTACTGCCGGCACCATTCAGGCTAATCAATGGTATCATTTTGCCGCTGTCCTCAACTCCGATGCCAACTCCATGAAATCTTACATCAACGGGGTGGAGAAAGGAAGCTGTTCCTACAGCACCTCCAATATCAGAACTACCAACGGCAACTTTCAAATCGGCAATGTGGTCAACGGCACGGTGGATGATTATAGAATATATAAACGGGCCTTAAGCGTGGGGGAAATTACGGATATATATAATGGTGTAGCCACCCTCAACTTCACCATCACTTTACCCGGTATCGATGGAATTGTAACTACCTCCATTCTCAAACGGCAGAGAGATTTCCAGATTCAATTATTTGATGCTACTAACCACGAGCTGCCGGTCATCTCCCGACCTATCTCTTTTCATCATGGAACTCCTAACCCTGTTTCTATCACCTATGTGGGTAATGTGGATTTGGGTAGTGTAACTTCCGGCAACTATACTATTAAAGTAAAGACCAATAAATTCCTCAAGAAACTTATTCCCGGATTCAAAAACATCGCGCCAAACACCACCATCACCCTGCCGGCCATCGCCTTGATTCCCGGAGATATTGATAATAATAATGTGTTAAATATTGCCGACTACAATATCTTAATGTCCTGTTTTGGAGCTAAAATGGATAGTTCCGCCTGCGGCAGTAATAAAGAGAATGCCGATCTCAATGAAGACGGCAAGGTGAATGAAGTGGATTACAATATCTTCTTAAGAAACATTCAGGCCAAACAGGGAGACTGAGAGTGAGAGATAAATTCAGAATTCAGAGTTTAGAATTCAGAATTAAATTATGAATTTAGAATCAGATAAAATAAATACTTTTAAACAACAGTTTAAGAAACGCTGTTTTGAGTTTTCACTCTCAATACTAAAACTGGCAGAACCACTAAGAACACAGAGAGCTAATTGGATATTGCTTGATCAGTTAATCCGCGCGGCAACATCAATCGGCGCTAATGTGGTTGAAGGCGGAAACAGTACTTCCAGACGAGAATTTATCAACTATTTCCAGATCGCTCTTAAATCAGCTGCGGAGACCCTTTACTGGCTTGCCTTATTAAAAGAAATAAATGAAGATAAAAATAAAAAGATAGATGAACCCATTCAAGAATGCATTGAAATTAAGAAAATGATTTCGACCATAATATTGAACACTAAAAGCAATTCTAGATTCTAAAAGATTCTGAATTATAAATTATGAATTATAAATTGGGTAAATTCTTGCGGTTTTTAAACATCGCCCACTACAAAAGAACGCTGACCGTTCTTGTCCTTCTTATCATCCTGGCCGCCATCCCTCTCACGGTCTATATCGCCCAAAAACAACAGGAAATCAGGCAGAGAGCCGATGGACCAAAAACTTGTACACAATGTCAAATAGACATTGATTCTTGTTATTCAACTTGCGAAGAACCAGGTAGCGAAAATTATTATCAATGTATTAAAAACTGCGCGAACGAACGTGATACCTGTCTATCAACTTGCGTTCCTGACCCGACCCCCACCCCATCATGCTCTGGCACTTCTTGCTATACTGGCAATCAATGCGACCGAGATCTTGCTGATATTGAATGCGCGGCGAGATATGGAGAGGGAGCTTCTTGTAGTTCAACTAATCCTGGTCCTCGAGGAAATGGCTGTATCGGAGGCGGGGCGATTTCTACCCCCACCCCCACCACCCCACCTGGTTGTCCCATCACAACTTGCAGGTATATCCGGACAAATCAAGTTTGCCTAGATCGGACTGGAACCGATCGTGAGTGGGCTTGGGGAACTAGTGCAACAGGATGTGAGGGAGATGATTGTTCAGACTGTACTCCTGTTAGTCAAAATTGTTCACAACCAGCCTGCATTCTTCCTACTGCCACCCCCACGAGAACATCAACCGTACCAAATCCTTGCGTAGATATGCCTGATTGGCAAAGCAAATGTAGTGATAATCCAGCTTGTGAGCCATATAGTGGGATTCCAGGAGACAAAGAAGCCTGTTCAATAAAAAACGATCAATGTCTTCGTAATCGTCAGCTCAATAGCGTAACATGTAAAGAAGATAGTAGTTGCGAATGGCATCCACGGGGCTTTTGTTATACCAAGGAGTTGTCAAGTTCTCCTCCCACCAGTACCCCCGGTCCAACTTCCGGCGGCGTTCCTCCGACCAATACTCCCACCCCCGCTACCACTGGAGGAGGAAACTGCAGTGTGAGTTGGACTTTGGATCCGGCTAAACCACTGGGGGCAAACACGGATTTTAGAGCATATATTAAAGGTGTATCTTCCCGAAACGCTCAAAACGAAAATG
>CAZWMJ010000016.1:0-15193 GCA_964635045.1 uncultured Gammaproteobacteria bacterium | reverse complement strand
AATAGCAAGCGGATTGAAAGATTTTCTTCGGAAATGGGAAGAATTATTATTGCGTCTGTAAGTATTTTGAGATTTTCTATACATATTTTGCGAAGATTATATTGAAAGAATAAAACTGCCTAAGTAAGAAGTGAGTTATGAGTAGGAGAAAAGATACAAAGTAGAAAAAATGCGTGTTCTTTATTATCTAAAACTTACCTAGTCAAAAACGTTTCAAATTTAAGCAGATTCATTACTTCAATCTGCTGCTGATTATTTATAATTATAACAGATAATATACATAAAAGTCAATAGACGGACTATTGAAAAGTATAAAAGAATAGGTTATTATTACTGTAATGGGGAGCTCGTTATTCGGGCTGAGAGGTTCGCCTCAGGCGACGACCCTTTGAACCTGTTCGGATAATGCCGGCGGAGGGAAAAATATATCTTTTGTGGCAATCACCGGGCATATGCTCGGTTTTTTATTACCGCATCTACTCTTGTAAATCTCCCCGTTTAATAAAATGGCACCGCTTGAAATTAGACATCATGTAGCAGGGGTTTTAAACGACATTCGATCCGATTATGGATATGTTGATCCAAAGTCTTCTGCTGAGATATTGGGGATTCCGAAGGTAGAAAGAGTAATACTTCATCATTCAACACGCCCATATCTTCTTCCGGGAGTAGAAGATACACTGCGTAGTTTACTTATGCAAGGAGATATGGTTCGTATTTGGACAAACGACGCGCTTGTACGAGTGGCAACATCTGGGCTTGGAGAAGTTCTGCGCAGAGAACTAGGAAGAAGTGAAAGGCGGCGATTCGCAGTTGTCGGATACGAAAACCACAAGTTTGTATCTTTACCATCGCTTTTACACGAAGCGGAAGAAAAAGAAATGCCGGTTGTTATCGTTGATAACAGCAGTGGTAATCTTGCAGAGGCTCTTGAAATAGCAAGACAACAAAATCTTTCTGTATCCATTCTTCCTGTTTGGGCACAGATACTTCCTCAAGAAAGGAAGACAAACGGATTTTCTCATTCATATGTTGTTATAACAGAAATTTCGCAGCTTCTTCGTGTAAAAAGACTAATCGATCGGCCTGCTTTTTGGCTAGTGGATTTTAATCATACGTTAATGGATACAGATACTTATGAAGACAGCATAGTGGAACCGGTTGCCACAATAGTTTTTGACGCGCAGAAAGCGAGCAAATCTACTAAACCATATCCCCAAATAACTTTGTGATGCAACCAGGAAGGTTACCGCACAAATTCATAAAAAATAACAAGATATTTAATTTTGATCCGAGAGCGAGGATGTTTGAACCAATTTAATCAATAACTCTAGCAAAACCCAAGTGTTCTTCCAGTCTTCTTACTCGCTTGCGCTGTTGCATTTGTTCACTATCTAACATTCTTAACATCGTGCTTTGATCATTTTTAAGCGATCTAAGGATTTTACCGTGTGAATTAAGGATTTTACCGTGTTTTGTTAATTCTTTACCCTGTCTTGTTAATTCTTTTTGAATCGGAGTAATTTTTTCATCAAGGAGATTTGATATTTGTCCAAGATCATTTTTATTCATGGTTTACTATTTATAGCATAAAAGTTGTTCGTTTGTCTAGGTCAATTTTGAGGCAGGTTAGAAATTATTTTATCCCCTTTTGATAAATGATCTTATCAACTATCCAGCCTTCTTTTTATCTTAGCTTCGGGATCTAGCTGGCTTTTTTTCGGAAACTAGAAAAAGCAGGGACAAAATCCCCACAACTGTGAAGATTACGCCATAAATAAAAACGGCTGAATGATTTATTTTATCCCAAAGTAATCCAGCAACAACGCTTGCAACTAATCCTGATAGTCCAACTCCCGTTGAATACCAACCAATGCCACTTGCTCGTAAATTTTGAGGTACAAAATCACTTGCGAATGCTTTTCCTACAGACCGGAATGTTCCTTGATAAACGCCATAAAATGCAAATAAGAATAGTATCAAAAAGAGGTTTTTACTAAAAGCAAATCCCAAGTAGACTACGGCGAAGATTAGGAAAGCATAAAGAAGTATATTTTTCCTTCCAAATTTATCGGACAAAAAACCGGATGGATAAGAAGCTAAAGCTGCAATAAGATTACAAACTGCATAAATTAAAATAGTTCCCTCAAGAGATACGCCAATATTTCTCGTTTGTAGAATTAAGAATGCATTGCTTGAATTACCAATCCCAAACAACAAAGTTGCCAAAAGGTATTTCCAGTACTCCTTTGGGAAATGACTGATTGTAATATTAACTTTTGCCTTAACCTCTTGTGTAATTTGTTTTTCCTTAACAAGGAATATCATGGTTACAGCTAAAAGCCCTGGGATTATTGCCAAATAGAATATTGAGCGAATACCAAAATTAAGAGAAAAAAGTAAAAATATGGCAAGAATTGGCCCTAAAAATGCGCCCAGATTATCACCAATTCCCTCAAGTCCAAAAGCTTTTCCTCTATTTTCATCATCAGCAGATGCCGCAATTAAGGCATCCCGTGGGGCGGAGCGGGTCCCTGATCCCAACCTATCCAAAAATCTTGCCCCAAGTACTCCTTCCCATGAAGTAGCAACGCCAATTAATGGTTTTGACAAAGCTGAAAGCGTGTACCCAAATAAAGCGATTGACTTCCTTTTTTCAAGCTTGTCGGACAACCATCCGGAAAAACCTTGAATAATATTTTGCGTTGCGGTTGCTACTCCTTCGATAATACCTACAACGCTCCCATTTGTTTTCAAAGCTTGGGTTAGATAAATAGGAAGAATTGGATACAGCATCTCTGTAGAAATATCTGCAAATAAAGAGGCAAAAGCCAAAAGAAAAGTATTTCTTGATAGGCCAGAAAAGTATTTTTTAATACCTTTGTTATTCATAAGGTAAGTTTATCACAATATCCGAACATTGAACCAATTTTGACGGGTTGATGAGTTTGAACAAAAAAGTTGGAGTTTGACAAGCCTTATCAATCTAAATATAAGATTCCGATTACACCCCGAGGGTGTTTTGCGATTACACCTGCGGATTTGTGGCTGCTGGGTTTGGATTCGAACCAAAATAAACGGATTCAGAGTCCGTTGGCCTACCGTTAGCCGACCCAGCAATATAGTTATATTTTACCACATTGATAGTAAATATTGCTCTTTCGCTTGCTTATTCAGATATTTTGTGCTATAATAATTCTGATTCAGAACAGATTAGGAAAAAGGCCTTCAAACTTCAACCCATTAGTAACAAACTAATTATGCAAATAAAGATAGGTTCTTCTGCCAACACATATCTTAACGAACCCTGTGCGCGCTGCGGCGGTAAGAAACGCGTGGCAAAAAAATGGAAAGAAGAAGTAAAAAACTTTGTAGGGACAAGTCTTATCGAATATTCTCAAATTGTCTGCATCAACAAAATCTGCCAAACTGCCTTTGATAAAATCCTTCTTCAAGAGTCAAAAAAAAGAGAAGGTATTAGAATTACCAGAGAAGCAAACGCGCTGGCCAGAAAAGCAAATTCCCTATCACTGGCAAATAAAGCGCGAAAAAAGTCTATCTCCTCAATCCACTCTTAAAATTTTGATGTCAGAATTTGAGAAAACTTGTTGTAAAAAAGAAGCAGAATCCCCGCTTTTCAATTGTGTGTCTTTTCCCATGTATAGATAGCGGATATTATACTTTTTAAGCTCCCTGTATACTTCCGAACCGCTTTCGGAATTTAAAATTTTTTTAATGGCGTCTCGTCTATCCGAAGTGTCAATGGTATGACTTTCCAAGATTCCAAAATCTTGCAGAAATGGCTGCCGATTTGCCAAAAAAACCTGATAACCTGAGGTTAACGGCAAGACAATTGCCGATTTTTCCGTGTTGTTTTTTAAAAAATTAAGTGATTGAAGCTGCGTATTGCTAATCACATATGAGTCTTTCATCATCTTGATATTTATATTAAATTGGTAAATAGTTCGAGGGATTGTTCCAAGCAACACCAATCCCACAATTATAATCAACAATATATTTTTCTTTTTTGTAAAGTGATAGCAAGCAGAAGCCGCATAGAAAGAGCTTATTATATATACGGAAACAAGAAAGTTAAATGAGTTTGAACCTCCCGACTGCTGTTGAAAGAAAAAACCGGTCAGGGTGTTTACAATAATTGCCGATATTAAAAATATATTAAGTTCCTTTGGAAAAAAAGATAAGCTTTTTTTATTTTGAATAAAACCAAGCAGCTTAGGCCCAAAGATAGAAAAGATAAAAAGAAAAATAAAAATAAGTTCATACTGAAGTACTCGTAGAAAGCTTGAGTGATCGAAATAAATTCTTCGCGCCAGTTCAAGATGTGACAATCCCAAAGCAGGCTGAACAATAAACTCCTCAAACCTCCAAAATCCGGTGAAAAAAAGCCCTCCGGACTGACTATTAACCGGCAGATAAACAATTAAACTAATAATAAAAGCAAGACCTATGGGAATAAGCATGCGATATTGTTTTTGGAAAAAGTAAAACATTCCTAAAAACAAAAGACCGCTTAAGGCAAATATCCCGATATAGACTTTGAAACCAATAGCGCTTCCCCATAAAAGCGCCGTCATAAGACCCGCATACAATCTTTTGCCGCGAATCCATACCAGAAACAAGGAAAGACCGGCTAGAAACACAATCACCGCATAAGAACGGGGGAAATTGTTTAAAAAGGCCGCTCCGTTCTCCAAAGGTCCCATGGAAAAATTGAGGCCCCTGCCCAAAGCTAAAATAACCAAATAAATGTAGTCTCCTCCAAAATAAAGAAGAACAAGAAGCCACACTCGAAACATTTTTGGCAGTTTGAGCAAATCGCAGATAACAAGCGTCAAAAGTCCCAAAAAAAGAGAAACAAAAATCGGCAGATATTGGAATTGAACGGGAATTAATGGCAAATGAAACACCCGTACCATTTCCGCAATAACAAGACTAGCCCAGTAATGATAGTTCCGAATAACAACTCCCGACATCCCCGGCTCGATGGGGGGAATGTGATTTATTATTTGATTAGTTATTCCCAGATGATAAATATTATCCCCCACCGCCCCGCAACAAAAATAAAGTCCTTTTTGGGTAAAAATTCCTGTTGGAAGCACAATAGAAAGCTGAATTAAGCATCCAAGAAAAATAATAATAAAAAGAGTGCGATCGATTGATATTTTTTTTATTTTGTTTATGGTGAGTAAAATCGAACCATCAAATTTCGGTCGTCCGCGAGTCCAAATCAGAAAAAACAGAAGTAAATAAATATAAGAAAACCACCTAAGATTAATATAACCAAAAATAAACCCTTGCCATCCCCACAATACCATGCCAAAAACACTTCCAATAATTATTTTATGAGTAAAAGGAAGTTTTAACTTCCTCAAAAATACTGTTCCCGGAAGATAAAAAGCCAAAAAAGAGGCCGTGAGAAAAAAAACAAAATTGACAAGGAGAAAAATAAAATAATTAAAACTCATCGTATCCATCTGCTCCAAAAATACGTCGAAATTTATCTTGAGAAGCTCAATCTAAGCAGCATAAACAAGCGTTCCTTCTTTTGCCGACTTGTCCACTTTTATGCCTATTTCGTCTCCCTTTTTTCCTTCTGTGAGACTCTCATGTTCAATCTGCATTGACTCCACCGTCTGCTCAAACACACTGTCTCCCTTTACAAACTTTACTTTGTCTCCTACCTTTAATGCTTGAGTAAGTCGAACAATAGCAACGCCTATTTTATCATAGTAATGCACAACTTTACCCAACGGTTTTTCCTCCATAAATTCTCACCTCCTTTCATACCTCCCCAATTGTACTAAATTTTTTTTCCAAATACCATGTCTCTTCTCAAACAATCGCCGGGGGAAAAATAATTATCCTATCAAAAAGATTATTCCGACAGTCAGGCTAAAAAACGCTGTCAAAAGTCCAATGACTAAATAGATTTTATTTCTCTGCCGTGCCCTAAGATACCCGTAGGAAGACAAAATAGCAACAGCTAGATTTGAAGAAAATATTCCCAGTACAAAGAATAACAGAAATAAAACTGCCTTTGCTCCATTGCCAATGCCAACCAGCGCGGCAAGGGCGGCAATCTGCGTTGGGGTCTCCGCTCCCACTCCATGAATAAGACCTATGCCAAAGGCGCTTTTTGAACCGTATTTTTCTTCTTTAAGTTTTGGGTGTTTATGTGAGAAATCAAAATTATGCAGCAATTTATGATAGCCAAATCGGATGGCCGAAAAGACAAGCATCCAGCGGCTTCGTATTTGAAAATGACTGCCGTAGCGGACAATAGAAAAAAGAACATACGCGCCAAGAATAATAAGAGTGACGCCAACGATTTTCCCAAAAACGAAATCTATTGATGGCGGTAAACGTTGTCCCAATAATATCAACAACATTCCCAAAACCACTACCATCACACCATGACCTGTACCGTAAAGTATAGTATAAAAAATGCCTCTTTTTCGCCTTCTCTGAGAACCGACGATATCGGTGATGGCGGCAATATGATCAATGTCAATCCCGTGACGAAGTCCTGTAATAAAACCTAGTCCGAGAAGAAGTAAAAAAGTTACTACGCCGCTCATTATCTATTTGAAAATTCTAAATATGTGAGGCATAAATATAAGAACACCTACAATCACCGAACCAATAGTGGTTAGTAAAACCATTCCGGCCGAAATATCTTTGGCGATTTTGGCTTCTTGCCGATGTTCCATAGTAATAAGATCAACCATCTGTTCGATGGCGGTATTTATCATCTCGGCAGAAATTACCAAAAGAATCATAAGTCCCAATATACCCATCTCAAACGGGTTAATATCAAAAATAATGCTGGAAATAATAACTAAAATCGCGATAACAAAATGTATCCGCAAATTTTGATTGTACTTTATGGCATACCACACGCCCTCAAAAGCAAACCCGAATGATTTGATAAGCGTTCTATGTTCAACCATATTAAAATAAAAATTGTTTACTTATTATATATACTATAATCGTTACCAAAATGCCAACCGTCCCTCCTACTGCCGTCTCAATTGTGGTATGTTTTTTCGTTTTTATCCGCGACCAGGCAATGAGGGGAACAATTAATAGTCCAAGTAAGTACAATCCACCATAGAAAATTCCTAATAAAAATATGAAAGCAGAAATAGTGGCTACGTGAATGCTCGCTTTGATCCGTTTATTTACAATGCTTATCGCAATAAGTCCCGCCATGGCGGCAAAAACAGCTACAAAAAGAATTTTCGGGCCGCTAAGAAAGAAAAGAGCCAATAAATAGAAAAATGTTATCAGCCCAACAAAAGAAAAGAAAATCGGCCGCTGCTCTTTTTGGGAAATATCAAAATCGGAAAAAATTCCAAACAATACTTCCACAGTCACAAATAGCGCAATCATACCAATAAATACATAGGTAAAGATGGTCCATTTGAAGGCGTAGATACCATCACTACTCACTTTATCTACCAGAAGATACGGTGTAGGCAATAAAATAAGCAATGGGTTTGACAGATAAGAAATAATTCTTGCTAGCACCATCATAATCCTTCCAATTTATTTACTGCATTTTCTTTTCCCAAAATTTCCAAAGTTTCTCCGAGAGGAAGACCTGTTTCTTGACCGGTCAGTATTTTATAAATAACTTTCATTTTAATCTCTTCGCTTTTCAATACTCCTTGCAACGCTTCAAGAATTGGTTTACTATTCCACTCTTTAATTCCTAACAGAACTTCAAGAAGTTTTTTGGCAATCACTTTCTCCTGATTAGTCAAATTAGGCTGATTAGTTTCAAACCATGGATTAACCAGCTCTGCAAAATCATTAAGCGTCTTCATCCTCGTCTGAGCCAATACTATCAATTTATCAAACGTTTTCACATCTAACTTTTGAATTTTAAGTTGCAGTTTTGACTTTTGATTTTTGACTTTTAACTTTAATTCGTTGACTGAAAGTTGACGAATATAAACCCCATTCATCCAATCTAATTTTTTAACATCAAAAATCGGACTGGCGGTATTAACATCCGAAAGATCGAAAAACTTGATTGCTTCTTCAAGTGAAAATATATCTTTTTGCTCAGGATGCGTCCAACCTAAAAGCATAAGAAAATTGATAATTGCTTCTTTTAAATAACCTTTTTCCCTGTACTCAAGGACCGATTCTGCGCCGTGCCGCTTGGACAACTTCGTCTTATCAGGCCCTAAAATTAGAGGTAAATGAGCAAATAAAGGAAGCTCCCAACCAAAAGCCTCATACAATAATATGTGTTTGGGTGTTGAAGAAATCCACTCGTCTCCACGAATAACATGCGTTATCTTCATTTCGCAATCATCAACAACGTTTGCTAAATGATATGTGGGAAAACCGTCCGACTTAAGAATAACAAAATCTTCAATCGTTTCAGTCTTAAATGAAATATTTTTACTGCCGATTGCATCCTGCCATTCAATATTTTTTCCTTTTGGAACTATAAACCGGACAGCTTTGTCATCTTTTCGCGCCAAACCAGACTTTAATAAGAACTGGACTTTTTCTTGATATAGACTCAGCCTTTCCGATTGGATATATGTTTCATCGGGCAACAAACCAAGCCACTTAAGGATTTCCGAAATCGCCTCTTTTGCGCCCTTGACAATCCGCGCCTGATCGGTGTCTTCAATGCGCAGAATAAACTCACCATTATTATGCTTGGCAAAAAGATAATTAAAAAGGGCGGTTCTGGTATTACCAATATGGGGAATGCCGGTTGGCGATGGAGCAATTCTCACTCGCACTTTTTTCATATAATCTACTCTTGATTGTAACCTAAACTTTGTCTATACTCAAGATATGTTGACTCTTCACAAGGCCACCGATGAAACTAAAGCGGCTGTTAAATGGGGCGCTATTTCCGTTTCTGTACTCATCCTGCTTTTCTTTCTAATTAAAATCGGCATAAATATTAAAGAAAGTTTATATCCAACTCCCCTTCCTGCTCCTACCGTCTCTTTTGGCAAACTCAAAGCTATTGACTTTCCAACTACGGCCACCAATAAACCGCTTACCTATATTGTAGATACTTTATCCGGCACGCTCTCGGCTTTTCCGGATCGAATGATAGTTTATAAAACTAACGAAAATGAACCGAATCTGCTTGATTTATCTCAAGCCCAAAATAGCGCTTCAAGAATTGGTTTTGCTTCTTCAGGAAATCTTGTTTCCGACACACTCTATCAATGGAAAGAACAAACATATCCAATAAGAATTCTTACTCTTGATATTGTTTCCAGAAATTTTGATCTGACATCGGACTATCTTTCCAGCCCAAGCTCAACACTTATCACCCGACGAAAACTTAATGAAAATGACGCTATTGATGCCGCACGGGCGCTTTTCGTCAATATGTCTTCGTTCCCTGATGACATTGATGAAACAAAAACAAAAACAACTCTTTTAACGATTAATAATTCACAACTTATCCCTGTCAAAAATCTCTCAGCCGCTCAAATTATCCGCGTTGATTTTTTTCAAAAAGATATTGACAAATTTCCCATCTATTATTCTTACCCTTCAAATTCCGCCATCAACGCCTTTATTGTGGGCGGCGATTCTGCGCCTTATATAGTTGAAGCTCACTACTTTCATCAAACACCTATCAATGAACAAACTGCCACTTATCCCATAAAAACGGCGGGAGAGGCGTATGACGAAATGATGAATGGAAAATCATATATCGCCTCTTATAACGGCAATAATACAAAAATTAAAATAACCAACAATTTTCTGGGATATTTAGCTTTGGATAAAAAACAAGAATTCTTAATGCCGATCATAATTTTTGAGGGAGAAAACGGCTTTTTTGCTTACGTATCGGCTGTTAGGGATGAATGGATAAATAAGTAAGTCTGTTTGAAATAAAATTAAGAAGTTTCTCCGTATCTTTAAATCTATCTTCGCTTTTCATGACAACCGTAATTATTTTATGACCTTTTTGCACGCTTGAGGTAACCAAAACTCCCAAAGCTTCATCGGTAAATCCGGTTTTAACTCCATCTATTCCATCTATTCCTAAAAGTTTATTCAAATTGACAAGAGAGTAAACATTTTTACCGTCCAAATCTGATATAACTTTATATTTTGTTGAGACAATACGAGCAAAAGTTTCATTTTTTATGGCAACGGAAGCCAATCTGGCCAAATCGAGTGCGGTGGTATAATTCCCCTCATCCGTAAGGCCTGTCGGATCTGAAAAATGAGTATTAAAAAGATGAAAGTGAGATGTATTTTCATTCATTTTTTTTACAAACGTTTCTTCTCCTCCCGGATAATTTTGGGCAATTGCTACTGCCGTGTCATTGCCAGATGCCAGTAGCATGCCATATAAAAGATCTTCAAATAACATCTTATCTGTCTTTTTTAGACCGACAACCGCGCCTGTAATACCCTCTGTTCTAACAGTGAGCACGTCATTCATTTTGTAATAATTAAGCGCCACCAAAGCAGTCATTATCTTTGTGGTTGATGCCATAGAAAAATGAAGAGTGGAATTTTTATCAAAAAGTATAACTTTTGAATTATCATCTATCACCACCGCCGCCGCCGCCGTTATATTTAAGGAACTTGCTCCCAAAACCAGCTTGCCTACCGGATAGGAAGCCGCGTTTGAAACAGGAAATGGCAATGCCAATACTATATCTTTGTTTATTTGATTTTTGACAAAGATGCCAATAACAAAAATAATAATAAAACAGACTGAAAAAATGGCAAGAAGAATTACCCAACTAGCCTGCTTTTTCAGCAAGAGAAAATCTTTCATCAACCCGCTCCATATCCCGTGGGAAAAGCGCCGCTTCTCTAACATTGGCAAGTCCTAAAATCTTCATCGTTATTCGCTCAAGGCCAAAAGAAAATCCTCCCTCCGGCGGCATGCCGTACTTGAAAGCCTGAAGATAAAGCTGAAAATCTTTTGGATTTAATCCCCGATCGTTCATTGATTTAACCAATTGATTATAGTCATTAATTCGTTGTGAACCGCTTAAAATCTCCACTCCCCTAAATAATAAATCGTAACTTAATGAATATTCCGGATCTTTCGGATCCGGCATGGTATAAAATGGCTTTGTTTTGGTTGGAAAATGGGTAATTGTAACAAAATCGCTACTGTGCTTTTCTTTGGCCCATTTGCAAATATCCACTTCGTCTTGAGGAGATAAATCTTTTTCCTTTCGCGCATCACGTCCATATTCTTTAAATAAAATTTCCTGCGCTTCTCGCAAAGTCAACCTGGGAATTTTTCCCAAAAGAACTTTTTCTTTTACTTTTATATTTTTAACCATCTTAATTGCCATCTGTTCAAAAATATCAAGTAATTCTTCAAACTCCACAAATCCAAGCTCGCAATCCAATTGGGTGGTCTCGGAAAGATGACGGGTAGTAACGGACGGTTCGGCTCTGTATGCATGCGCTATTGTCCATACTCTTTCAAAAATAGGCACCATCATTTGCTTGTACAGTTGCGGGCTTTGCGTCATATATGCCTTATGTCCGTAATAATTGATGGTAAAAACCTCAGTCCCGCCCTCGGTAGAACTAACAGCGATTGTCGGAACAACGATCTCCACGCATTCCAATTCTTTAGCGGCTTTTCTAAAACCTTCCACCAAAGCTGCCTGAATAGAAAAGATTGATCTTACTTTCGAATGTCGAAGAGTAAGACTTCGGTAATCAAGAAGGGTTGGCAACTCAAGATTAAGCTCTTCTGCCCCCATATCAAAAGGCAAGGTTTCCGCTTTTGAAGAAATGGTAATGTTTGCTGTTTCGATTTCTACTTCATCGGTCAAGACAGCTTTATTGACAGTTTGAGGCGGTCTTTTATTGACAATACCCGCTACTACAATCACGTCTTCCTGTCTTAACTCCTGCGCAACTTTATATGCATCGGCGGATTTACTTGAATTAACAACAAGCTGAACAATTCCACTTCTATCACGAAGGTCAATAAAGATTAACTTACCGTGGTCTCTTCTTGTCTTAACCCAACCCTTTAGCAAAATCTCTTTTTCGATAAGCCCCGGAGTTTCCGCCGCCAATGTTCTCTTCATACTTACTACATAATACTTTATACTTCCCCTCTTGACAAGCACTTATGCCGCAAGACTCATATCTTTGATCTTTAACTGAAGCTTACTGCTTCCATTCCAAACGTTTTCTTCAATTGTATAAACAATATCAATTCTATCTCCAATATGAAACTCTCCCGCCCGTTCACCCATTCCAAAAGCAATCGCATCAATTTTGAACTTTTCACTTTGAACTTTTAACTTAATATGCTTTCCCCCATTACCAACCAGTCTCATATCTTCAATCACCACGCCTCTACTAACAAATGTCGGCAAGGGGTTTCCCATGCCAAACGGCTCAAGTGTTTGCAATTGTTCATAAAAAGAATTTGTAACGTAAGTTAAATCAATCTCGCAATCAATATTGAGCGTTCTTGTGAGAAGTTCGTCATTAACAAGTTTGTCTGCCAATGCCGTAAGCTTTTTTTCCAACGACAAGATCTTTGTTGTTTCCACTGTAAAGCCCGCCGCCATAGGATGTCCTCCTACGTCAACTAAAAGTTCTTGAACGCTTCTAATAAATTCGATAATGTTAAATCCTTTCACGGAACGGGCCGATGCCTTGCTTGTTTTCTCTCCAATAGATACTACAATTGACGGCCGATAAAACTCTTCCACTAATTTCCCCGCCACCAACCCAATCACTCCCTGCTGATAACTCTCATGACTGATAAAAATTAACTTACTAGTGGCTAGTTGCTTGTTGCTAATTGCTAATTTTGCGTGCAACACCGTTTCCTCAGTTACCTGCTGTCGCTCTCTATTTGTCACTGCCAATTTATGCGCCAACTCCTCCGCTCTCTCTTTATTTAGGGTACATAAAAGCCGCAAACTATCCATGGCGCTCTCAAGTCTGCCCATAGCATTAAGCCTGGGAGCGATCAGATGACCAACCTCATATGTGCCGATTTTATCTTTATCGATAGCGGATTCTTTGAAAAGTTCCAATAACCCCACTCGCTTGGTCTTTCTCAAAGCTTCCAACCCATATTTAGTCAATGTTCTATTTGCTCCTAAAAGTGGCACCAAATCGGCAATGGTTGCCAAGACTACTAATTCTAGGTGCTCATTTTTGAATTTTGAATTGTAATTTTGACTTTTGACTTTTGAGTTTTGAATTTCTTGCGCCAGCAAGTATGCCACTCCTGCCCCACAAAGTTTTGTGGTATGAAAAATACTATGTGCTTTTGGTAATTTTTTAGATGGTACGTGATGATCGGTGATAATTACATCAATGCCTGCTTTATTGGCAAAATCAACGGCGTCGTTAGCCACAATTCCATTATCCACGGTAATAATTAAAGAGAGTTTAGCGTCTAGCGTATAGCGTTTAGTTAAATTTTTAATTCCCTTAACCGATAAGCCATAACCTTCCTCAATTCGGTGTGGAATATAAGGCAAGACTTTCGCTCCTAAATTATGTAGAGTCTCCCACAGAATTGCCGCTCCGCAAATACCATCAACATCATAGTCGCCATAAACAACTATTTGTTCTTTTCTTTTCATGGCTTTTTGAATACGGCTAACTGCTTTTTTAAGTTGTGTTTTATCAATTCCAACGCTTGCGGCTGTCACATTCTCCAATTTTGGATGAAGAAACTCGCTAATTTCTTTTTCTGTCTTGAGCCCTCTATTATTAAGAAGTATTTCTACAAACTTTTGACTTCTGCCGCCTTTGGCGAGCCTCGCCTTTGGCGGGACTTTTGACTTTTGACTTTTATTTAACATCTTCCATTTCTTTATCCTGAGTGCAGTCGAATGATTCATGGTAGAATAATAGCAGTATGGTAAAAATAATTCCACAGTCAGTTTTACATATTTATCAAAAAATTAAAGAGGGCGGTTTTGAAGCCTATCTGGTTGGCGGATGCGTGCGAGGGCTTCTGATGAAACATCCGGTTGAGGATTGGGATCTGGCCACCAACGCAACTCCCGATCAGATACAGCAAATTTTCCCTGACTCTTTTTATGAAAATCAATTTGGCACGGTTGGCATTTCCACAGAAAAAGACGGAACGGTTGAAGTAACAACTTATCGTGTTGAAGGAAAATATGTCGACCGGCGCCGTCCGGAAACAATTAAATGGGGCAAGACAATCGAAGAAGACCTTGCTCGACGAGATTTCACGATCAACGCCCTTGCCCTTCGACTCGTCTTCGACCCTGAGGCTCAGACCCGAAGGGCTCCGCTCGCTCAGAGTAAACCCTCAAATTTTGTAATTATTGATCCATTCCACGGACAGGAGGATCTAAAGACTGGTATTATCCGCGCAGTCGGCGATGCTAATTCCCGTTTTCAGGAAGACGCCCTGCGCCTTCTTCGGGCAGTGCGTATTACCACACAACTTAAATTTATCATTGAAGAAAAAACCTGGAATGCCATTGTTCATGACAATAATTTAATTGTTCATGTTTCCGGTGAACGGATAAGAGACGAATTAGTCAAAATTTTAGCCAGCGACCACCCGCATGACGGATTTATGCTGCTTAACTCCAGCGGCTTGCTTGATAAGATTATTCCGGAATTAATAAGCGGTAAGGGAGTTTCTCAAGTACGGCCGGGCCGCCACCACACCGACGACGTATTTACTCATAACATTTTATCTTTAAAATTTTGCCCGTCGGAAGATCCAATTGTACGATTTGCAGCCTTACTGCATGATGTAGGAAAACCAAAAGTGCTGTCAAAAGATGAAGAAGATTTGGTAATCTTTCATAATCATGAAGTAGCCGGAGCAAAAATTGCTGCCGAAATTTGTGAAAGACTAAAGTTTCCTAAAATTGATAAAGAGAGAATTATTAGTTTAATTAGATGGCATATGTTTGGAGTTAATGAAAATCAAACCGACGCTGCAGTTAGAAGATTTATCAGAAAAATTGGAGTTCAAAACGTTAAAGATATGATGGACATTAGAATTGCTGACCGACTTGGAAGCGGCAGACCTGCGGACAGCTGGAGATTAAAGCTTTTTAAGAAAAAGGTTGAGGAACAATTAAGACCGGCTAGATTTTCAATCAATGATTTGGCAATTGACGGCAATGACATAATGAAAGAATTAAAGATTAAACCCGGTCCCAAA
>CAZWMJ010000015.1:0-18514 GCA_964635045.1 uncultured Gammaproteobacteria bacterium | reverse complement strand
TAAAGACATTCATAAAACTATCCCAATTTTATCACATTCATCTTCTTTAATAACGGTTGCGGCACAAATTCCTCGTGAGTGGTGGTAATAATTGTTTGCTGTTTGTCGATTAAATTTAAGACGTGTTTTATATGCTCGCTATCCAGCTCGGAAAAAATATCATCAAGAAGTAAAATTGGCCGCTCCCCAACTTGCCCTGAGCTTGCCGAATGGGTTTCAATAAAAGAAAGGGCTAACAGCTTAAGCTGTAAAATCACCAGTCTTTGCTGTCCGCGCGAGCCAAACAACCGCACATTGTGAGTGGTCTGAAGTTTATTATTAAACATATGAACTGCAAAGTCATCGCGGTGCGGCCCGACTAAAGTCACCCCCGATCCCATCTCTGCCTCCCTATATTGCAGCAGCCGCTCCTGGGAAATAAGGCTTTTATCATAAAAGACAGTAAAGTCAAAAATCTCCTTCTCTTCTTTATTAAAAAAGGCAATCAGTTCCTCCCGTTTTTGAGTAATAACTTGCCCATTTTCAATAAGAAGGCTATCCCAATAGCTAAAATTCTTTTCATCCCGCACTCCCGTTTCTCTGGCTTTATCAAGCAGGGCGTTTCGCTGACGAAGGCCTTTGACGTAGGTAATTGCGGCCAGCCGATAGCTTCTATCAACCTGTGTTAAAATACTGTCCAAAAATTCTCTTCGCAGGCCGGGCGAGTCAACTATGATATCCAGATCAAGCGGCGAAAAAAGTACTGCCGACAGCTGTCCGGCAAAATCCACTCTTCTTTTGGAAACGCCGTTGACCAGATAGCGTTTGAGCTCCTCTTTGGGCAGGACAACTTCAAGTTTAATTGCTCCCGAAATCCCCTCTATCTCCCCTATCAAACGGGCAACCTCTTTATCAAACTGTATCATTTCAATATCTTTATCCGCCCGGAAACTGGCGCCGCTGGACAGAAGAAAAATCGCCTCAATCAGATTAGTTTTGCCGGAAGTATTGGCACCGACAATAAGAGTTGTTCCTTTA
Source organism: uncultured Gammaproteobacteria bacterium (assembly GCA_964635045.1). Classification (GTDB taxonomy): domain Bacteria; phylum Patescibacteriota; class Microgenomatia; order Levybacterales; family UBA12049; genus CAZWMJ01. Next base: position 17,497 of record CAZWMJ010000015.1, on the reverse strand, counting down.
GAAAAGTTAAAATCTGACTTTGTATAACTGCGGAAATTTTGCAGAGAAATGTTTTTTAAAAACATTTATTCAATCGTTGTTCCCACGAACTCTTTTCCCTCAAAGTAGTTTTTCATGTTGGCAAAATTTTTCCCGTTTAAGATAACCACTTTTACCCCCAGCTCCTGCGCCAGCTTTGAGGCAATCGGATCAAACGGAGCATTCATGCGAGGAATCCACTTCTCGCCCACCAATTTTCGAAAATCAGGCCAGTTTATTTGGCTAATCGGTTTGGCATCGGGGAATTTATTGGGATCTTTATCATAAACCTGATCAATATTGCTTAAATTTATTACCGTTGAGACATCATAATCTTGACAAAGCAAAACCGCGCAGTAATCGGTTGACCAGCCCGGTTTCCAGCCGGCCGCCACCGCCACCGGTTCGGTAACTTTGAGGATAATTTCATAATGTTTAATCACTTTGGGATGGGCGATGTCGCGAAAGACTGTGCGGATAAGATGAGCGTTCATTCTGCTGGCATGAATACCCAACCAGTCCAAATCATCGGGAGAGAGACTGTGCCCGACCACTTCCTGCCCGGCGTCAATGTAGTGCTTGGCTGTGCGGCCTCCGCCTGCCACCAAAAAAAATTGTCCCGCCGGCTGGCGGGATAATTGTTCTCTAAGGAAAGTGTTAAACTCTCTGAGGAATTTGATATCAATTCCTCCATTGGGAATAATCAGAGATCCTCCAACGGAAATAACTAACTTATCTTTTTGATTGTTCCCCATTAGTGTTTAATACTACACGAATGGGTTCAAAAATGCAAGCCCTGCCAAACAATGCATGGTTGCAGTGTTTGTAAAAGTATTGATACTTATGTATAATCTCCCTTGAAAACTTCTGAGTATGCAAGATATATACCGACCCGGTCCAGATAGTGATCCGGGCAGCGCTGCGAAAGAACCACATTACGGCCCTAGAGATATTGTATTGGTAATGGATACATCGTTTCTTGTTAGACTTGCCAATCGTGACCTGTGGGCAAACAGTGTCTGGCATGGCATTCAAGATAGAGCAACAGCAGATGGAAGAGAATTTGATTTTTTCATGAGCAGAGAGGTTATAGCTGAATATGAAAAGATGTTACAAGAGAACCGTCGCGATGAATACGGAATTCCTCTTGTACACCATTCCTTAGAAACCATGCTGGGATGGCAGTTAACAAAAATACAGATACCCCTTGACCATTCTGCTAGTCAGGCGGCTCAAAAAGCGTGGCAAACATATGCGAGTATGCGTCATCCTCCAGAAAGCCATAAAGTAAGAAGCGGCCCAAGCGCAGGAGATTTATCGGTGACTGCCTGGGCAAGAACCATTGCCAGTCAAGGCGCACATGTCATTGTTGCTTCAACTGATTTTCGAGACGTTATAAACCCTCTTATTCATGATAGAAAAAATCTTGTTGACGAGGAACTAAGAATAACACCCATGCCGCCGGCGCCTTTACAAACAGAGTTTGTTGAAAACTTATACGGTTATCAAGGTAATAATGGACATCTCTCTCCCATGATAGGCCACGCGCTCACAGCAGATCTGCAAGAGGTAAAACTTCATCTTGGCGCTGCTACGTATGTTATTTTTGAAAAAGATGTCAAAAGCGGAGATGCTATATTTGATGTTGCCGTGGAGGTGGTTGAACTAGCTAATCCAAAACAGGCTGATCGATTATCTGCTGGCAAGTTTTATGCTATTCCTGTAATTAAACTTCCATATAGTCATCTAAATGTAAATGTGGGAATTATGATGAGATACTTTGCCAGAAGTAATTCTCGCTTACTCTATCGGCTTATGGTTGTTGATAGCGGAGATGCTATGTTTTTTCCCGTTCTAGTTTCTCCAGCCCGCACAAAATCTAGTGCCTATAATTGGTATCGCCCTTTTCATACAACATCTGATTTTTTGTATCACCAGACCGATTCGGCTTATGCAAGAAAAAATTTTCGTCCCCACACCCGCGCTGCCAGAAGCGGTAGTCATTAACGCTGGCAGGCGGGCCTGCCGGCCAGAGAGATTTTTTTAATTTCCACCCTGTAAATTATTCATAAAAAGGAGTAAAATTTGTTCATATGAAGAAAAAACTTAAGATATTTGCTTTTATTGATAGTCAAAATTTAAATTTAGGCACAAGTAAAGATATCTTTAAGGGAAGAGAAATAATTTATAAAGGGTGGAAATTGGATTACAAAAAATTCAGACGGTACTTATCCGATAAGTTTCGCGTACAAAAGGCGTTTTTATTCATCGGTTATATTGAGCAGAACAAAAACTTGTATCGCAAACTTAAATCATATGGTTACGAATTAGTATTTAAGCCTACAGTTAAAGATAGTTCTGGCAAGCCCAAAGGAAATGTTGACGCTGAATTGGTACTTCATGCATCAGCCATAGAATACCCCAACTACCAGAAGGCTGTAATTGTTTCCGGTGACGGAGATTTTCACTGCCTGCATGAATATTTGGAGAAACATAAAAAGCTATTGCGGATAATAATTCCTAATCGGCATTCCGAATCTAGTCTGTTAAGGAGATTTCAACAATATAAAGTATTTTTATACAGAGAAAAAGATAACTTAAAATTTTAGCCATAAAAAACGGGAGGCGTCGCAAATAGACACTTAGTCTATTGGTCGTATTCTCCCTAGTGATTAATTGCATATTAACCCATTTTTACATGTTTGTCAATGGCATATTGACTGATGCTTAGTTTATTTTTGACAGCGTGGGCAATAGTATGTCCCCCGTCCACCAAGGGAGATTTTTTTGATGATTGTTCCGCAAACTTTGCAGGGGTGGGAATCCAAACCATAGACATAGGCATAGTCCAGAAAATAGCCCTTGTGGCCTTCAGGGTCGCGAAAATGGGCTCTGGTTGAACCTCCGTGTCTAATCCCATCTCGGAGTGCTTTTTGCACTCCTCGATGTAAACTCTTAAATTCGCTGTCTGTTAACTGGCTAACTTTTTTCCGTGGGTCAAGGCTGGCATTAAAACAAGCCTCATTAGAATAAATATTGCCCACTCCGGAAACTACCGACTGATCCATCAGGGCAACCTTGACAGGCTGTGATTTATGCTTTAGGAGATTTTGTTTCAAGATTTGCCAAGTGAAATCTTTTTCCAATGGTTCCGGCCCTAAATTTATTAATGACTTATCACTTATCACTTTTCCCTTATCACTTACTCTTATCCAGCCAAACTTCCTCTGGTCATTAAAATAAAGTTTACTTCCATCGCTAAACTCAAAAATCACCCGAGTATGAGAATTGGGCATCGGCCCGACCATATCCTCTGTCGGATGCCCCCCCACAAATCTATCTGTTTTTTTACTTTGAACTTTTAACTTTGAACTTTTAACTAAAATAAGTTGTCCTGTCATCTTCAAATGAAATAATAATGTCATTCCACCCGACAACTCTATCCCCAGCATCTTGGCTCTCCGCCAAACTTTAATAACTTTCTTACCAATTATCTGTTGGGAATTACCAATGAAAGACTTGGGAGATAAAAGCTCCACCTCTTTAACGGTCTTCCCTACAATTTTTCTCTGCAGGACTAATTTAATGGTTTCAACTTCTGGAAGTTCCGGCATAGTGATTATTGATAATTTTTATAATCTCGGTATAAATTGGATTAGATCAATCGAGACATAATCAAGGCGAAGGAGGATAAAGAAGATTATTAAGCCAAATGTTACAAGTAAAACTTGTCTTGGTAATTCTTTTTCTTTGGTCGTAAATCTTATAACAACCAGGTAAAAAAGCGACAGAAAGCTGGCCACCGAAAACATATAGACTGCGTGCCAAAGTCCGATAAAATTCCAATGCCATGGACTAGGCATCGCCCAATTAACCAATCCAAAAACCGCCTGATTGATGTGAAAATAAAGTGTAATTCCCGCTCCCAAAACCATTGCCAGTCGGATGGACTTTTTCCCAACCAAATCTCTATTTTTCAGAAGAAACGAAGCAACAATCATATTGACTATCGGCAAAAGCATCCCGTCGCCGAAAATTGCCGATTTGAAAGTAAGACTGCTGCGAAGGCTTAAAACCAAAGTAGATTTAATTGCCAGCAAATAAAGATTAAGGATTACTCCTGCCCCAAAACCAAAGAAAAACGTTGCCAACCCAACCCCAATTACAATATATTGACTTGCGCTAAAATCTGAAATTTGCGAAACAACTATTTTGGCTTTTTGCTGAATAAATTCTCTCATTTCGTAAGTTTATCTTGAACAAAATTTTCTATTTCCTTCTTAAATCTTTCTTTGCTAAACTTTTGCGCGTATTTGGCAATGGCTAAGCGATTAAATTTTAACTTATCAAACTGTATTAAAGCATTAACTAGCGCATCAACTGAATAGTCATCGAAAAATAACCCGCTTTTACCCTCAACTATTGATTCTACATATCCCCCACCCCTATAGGCCACCACCGGCGTTCCCGCCATCATCGCCTCCACCGGCGTAATGCCAAAATCCTCATCTTGGGCAAGAGCTAAAAATCCCTTGGCACTGCGATACAATTCAACAAGCTCACTGTCTTTGACAAATCCAACAAAGTCAACTGTTTTACCCGCCATTTTTTTAATCGTTTGATATTCCCGGCCATACCCTCCCGGTTCTCCCACAATTTTAAGTCTTAATTTTAATTTATTCGCCGCTCGTATGGCCATTTCCAAACCCTTGCCGCCAACGATGCGGGAAACAATCAGAAAATAATCCTTATTTGACGATAGATGATTGAAGGTAGAAGGTAGTTTTTTGAGGTTAGAAGATAGAGGATAGATCCATCTTCTAGCTTCTAGTTTCAAAATACCATCTTCCATTTTCAACCCTCTACCGTCTACAATATCTACTGGCGGATATATCACCACCGCCTCTCGCCTATAAAATTTCTTAATCCTCTGCTTAACATTCTCCGAGTTGGCAATAAAATAGTTAACTTTTTGCGCTTGCTTAAAATCATAAAGCCGCATAAAGTGATTAACGATTGCGGAATAAACTCGCACCGGCCAATATTTCTGCCAGTTAATTGAAGTTTGATAGCCGTAAAGATAGCGCGGCGGCGTATGACAATAACAAATTTCGAAAACACCAACCCCTTTCGTTACATACCAGCCGGCAGAAGTAATAATTAAATCGTACTTACTAAAGTTAAAACTCCCCCAAATTAGTGGAGCCAAAAAGCGAAGCGGGCTTAATAATTTATCCCAAAAAGGAATATAATGCGCCCAGGAAACTCGGATATCTTTATTTTTAAACTTTTCCCAAGCCGGCGAACCTTTTTTGTAGTAAGAAGTATAAATCGGCGCCTCCGGCCAAATCTCCGACAATGCCAAAAGCACCCTCTCCGCCCCCCCAAACTCATTTAAATAATCATGAACTAGCGCTATTTTCATAGATAAAGATTTATGATTTACGATTTATGATTTACGAATGTTTTAGTTTTTTGTATAAAACCTTGTAAAAGTTGATGTGTTAAATTTGATTGTTCTACTAATGAAGAAAGAGCTTTAGCCTCTAAATACCCTACATCTTTTGCTATTAAAATGAAATTTTTTAACTCAATTAATGAACCTTGGGCAATAAAATAAAATTGTAGCTTCTCTTTATAAGTCTGGCGGCCAAATCCTTCCGCAATGTTTGCAGTAACAGACGAGGCGGATCTTCTCATTTGATCGACTATTGAATACGTTTCCTTCGCAGGAAATTTTTCTGTTATTTTATAAACTGAAACTACCAGTCTATGGCCTTCTTGCCATACTTTCAGATCAGTAAAGGATCTAATCTTGTTATTATTCATAAATCTTAAATCTTATCTCTTAAATCATACCAGACGTAGCTGGTCTGTCGTTTTAACTCTAGGTTTCTCATCAATCGGTTTTCCTTCAAGAAGCGCTATAAACCGATTAGTCAGGGTTTTGAGCTCAAATCCCTGCAGGGTTTTGACCGCTTTTTCTTTGTCTTTGACATGGAATTGACACGCTTCCAGTTTTAATTTGATGGGTACATCACAAACAATGGTAGCCAGTTTCTTGGCCAGTCCTGCCGACTCCGCCCCCTCGGCCAAGGCGCGGGCAAGTCTCTCCGGTAAATCAGCGATGTGTTTATAAACATTTTCCAGCGTTTGATATTTTTTCAAAAGCTCGCTGGCGGTTTTAGGTCCAATTCCCGCCACTCCCGGATAATTATCAGAGGCATCACCCGTTAAAGCTTTCATATCGATAACCTGCGAGGGGTCTAAACCATATTTTTCTTGCACTTCCAAACTTCCATACATCTTGGCCTCGCTTAATCCCTTAACCGGCATATAAACTTTGACATGAGAATTAACGAGTTGTAACAAATCCCGATCTCCACTAACAATAATCGTCTCCAAACTTTGAACTTTGAACTTTGAACTTTGAACTTGATTGGCAAGCGTTCCAATCACATCGTCCGCTTCGTATCCGTCCACTTCAAAAATGGGGATGTTAAATGCCTCAACGACTTTATGAACATCGGCCACCTGCGGCACCAACGCGTCGTCCATGGCCGGCCGGCCGGCCTGATAGCCTACAAATAGTTCTTGACGAAAAGTCGGTTTAGGTCTGTCAAAAGTCACGGCAATGTGGGTAGGTTTAAGATCGGTAAGAATTTTAAGCAGCATTGACACGAAGCCAAAAACTGCCCCCACCGGCGCGCCTTTACTGGTGGTAAACTTGGGTATGGCATGATACGCCCGATGCAAAATGGCATTTCCGTCAATCAGAACAAAACGCTTTGTCCTGAGCGAAGTCGAAGAATTCATGGGCTAATTATACAACAAAAGAAACATTATAATAGAAAAAAGTCTCACACGGCAGGAGGAGTTAATGGTCTGGGAGTGGACGCGGCAATGGCTTCTTTCACCAGCTGGCCCATCCTATTGATGGCCCGCTGACCATAATATGTATAGTACAAATCCTCACATGGTTGCAGGTCAACAGGATTCCAACTTCCCTTACCAAGGAGATTATCCTTGAGTAATTGACCATCCGGATTAACGTAAAACGTCATACCTTGGTCAGAAACAACATAAACACACGGTTTTTTGATAATTTCTGGCCCGTCTCCAGTGTCCACAAAAAACTCTTCTTGCGGAAATTCTCCCCACTTGGTCAGCATCCCCGCCAAAATACTCAATCTCTCCTTTACTACCATCGCCATATTCCGATATTCGATTCCCGTGACTCTTTGCGCCCCCTCCACAAAAGCCAAAGCCCTCGTCGGGTCCTCCGGTCCAAGAAATTGACGTTCACCTCGCATCATAATATTTTCGGGGCAGTGCGGGAAGTATACACCGCTAATTTTTCAAAGTCAACTTTCGACTTTAGCCAGGGCGAGTTTGGGTTTGGGGCCGATTAATCTTTCAAACTCTTCCGACTCGATGGTTTCTTTTTTCAAAAGTTCATCTGCCAGAAGATCAAGCTTGCCTCGAAGTTTTACTAAAATAGCGCTGGCGTTTTTGTAGCAAATATCGGTAATTTTTTTCACTTGCTCATCGATTTTGGCCGCCATATCTGGCGAAATATTACTTTGTTCATAAAAATGTTTATGTTCTCCATCCAAATTAATTGGTCCAAGTTCCGACATGCCATACTCAATTACCATCATTCTGGCCACCTCCGAGGCCTTGGCAATATCGTCCGAGGCGCCTGTAGTCATTTCTTTGAAAATAAGGTTTTCCGCCGCTCTTCCTCCCAACATCACCGCAATTTGTTCCAACAGTCTGGTTTTTGTTTCATGAATGTGCTCCGTTGGCTCCATCATGGTATGCCCAAGAGATAATCCGCGGCTGACGATGGAAATGCGGTGCACCGGATCCATGTTCGGCATTTGCCAGGAAACCAGGGCGTGTCCGGCCTCGTGATAGGCCGTCATTTTTTTATCCTCATCCGACTGAAGACGTTTTTTCTCAGGTCCTAATTTTACTTTGGTGGCCGCCTCCTCAATATCTTTCATCTCGATGGCTTTTCTATTAAGCCGGGCCGCCAAAATGGCCGCCTCATTTAGCATATTTTCCAAATCAGCTCCGGAAAAACCGACAGTTCGCTTGGCGGCTTTTTCCCAATCAACGTCTTGAGCAAACGGTTTTCCTTTGGCATGAATGGCCAAAATAGCCTTTCTTCCCACCACGTCCGGCATGTCCAAAACTACCCGCCTGTCAAATCGTCCCGGTCGAATAAGGGCCGGATCCAAAACATCGGGGCGATTGGTGGCCGCAATCACCACCAGCTGTTCGGTCGGCGCAAATCCATCCATTTCCACCAGTATTTGATTGAGAGTCTGCTCCCTCTCATCATGCCCGCCCATAATGCCCACTCCCCGCTGGCGGCCTATCGCATCAACTTCGTCGATGAAAATAATGGCCGGCTGGGCCTTTTTGGCGGTATTGAACAAATCGCGAACGCGGGATGCTCCCACCCCCACCAGCATTTCCATAAATTCCGATCCGGCCATGGAGAAAAACTGCACGTTCGCTTCCCCCGCCGTGGCCCGCGCCAATAAAGTATTATGATTGACAAATCCATTTCCTAAGAAACTATGTGTTTGTGGAACGGTAAAATCGTACACCTTCGCAAACCCTTCTGTTTTCTCAATTACTTTAGAAAAGAAGAGGTTCGCCTCGAGTAAACTTCTTAAATATTCAAGATGGGGCACATCGACTGACACATTAGCAGCATAAACAACATAATCGCTTAGTGTTTGTCTGGAAATTCTTGTTCGCCTTCTGACCTTATCGATTGTTTTTGACAGTTTTTCATTACTTAGTTTCTTCCCTGAAAGTTCTCTCCATGATGTCTCGACGATATTCGCAATACCAGGAATAATATCAATATTTGTGTTGACTCGACTCATTTTTGCCAGATGTTTTTTTACTAATTTTTGTTTCCTCGTCAGTCTAAAACCAACTGTTTTTCCAAAAGCAACAAATCCGGAACCGCCAATATATAATCTATAAACATCTCGATAATACCCGCGCTCTTTCGTTCCCTTCTTGTTTATTGACGCTACAATACCTAAATTGAGAAGCATCATTTGGACTTGCCTGGCCATACGTTCACTCACGGTTGTGTATTCAAATGCACCTCTTTCTTTTTCTACATACGCATCGGTGTCAAAAAGTCCCTGCAAGAATGCAATTTGTATTTCTTTTGGAGCTTGTAAAATTGTTGGAGGAACAAGTTTGTCAAAAGAAAGAAGATATGACATGCCCATCTGATACATATACTTCTTAAAATCCCAACTCGCGACTAAATATGATTGTTCTCTTTTTGTAATTACGCTCTTTCTATAGCGACTTTGTACATATTCCTTAAAAAAGGTAATAAGTTCATCATCAATGCTGGTTAAACCTATTCTACTAGAATGGCTTAAATTACCATCTCCTGTAAGAATCCCCATAAGATACGCTGTATCCTTATCGACAAGGGATAAATCCCCAAACATGTTTCTTCCATACTGAATTGCTACGTAATCCCCCTCATGTAGATTTGACAACTGTCGAAACTTCAACACGCCGTCATTTGTCATAACAACAACTGGATGCTCCGGTGTCCCCTCTAACACAAAGCCTTGTGCCAGTCTTATCTTTACTGTTTGCTGATCGCCCAAATCAAACCAATGTGATGCAAATATATCCTTAGAAACAATTCGCTTGGTGTCAAAGCTTGCAAGTCCTGCACCATGTACTTGATGAGAACGTAAATCAACATAGTAGTAGCGCGGAATCTCTCTTATTTCCATCAGTCCTTTATTTGTCCACACCATCGTGTCGCCCGTAACACACTTTCCGGTTCCCGATGGCCCCACCATCAACACGCCCTTGGGAGTTCGGGCGCCCATCGCCTTGTATTTTCCCGGATTTTTCAAAAAATCCACAATTTCTGTCAGCTCCTGCTTTGCCTCATCCACCCCTGCCACATCGGCAAAAGTAGTCTTGGGCTGGGCTTTGCTAAATAATTTTGCTTTTGACTGGCCAAAGGAAAAAATGCTCTCCTGGGCTCCTCTTGCCTGACGAAAAAGAAAGTAAAAAAATGCCACCATCAAAACCACCGGCAGAATAGAAGATAGAATGTTTACCCAATTATTAAAACCGGTTTCATCTTTGATAGTTACTTTAGTCTTATCCAAAGACACGCCTGCGTCTTTGAAAAGCTGATATAAATTAGAGCCGGGTTCCTTGAAGGCCTGCAAATTGCCATTTTTTTCATGAACGGTCAGTTTATTATCCACCACCACGATTTGCGACACTTGGCCGTTTTTAACATCGGTGATAACCTGAGACAGGGGAACTGTTTTAACCGGGTCAATCGGCGAGCTTAAACCGATCAAAAGGAAGATGGAAAATAAGCCTAAGAATCCGTACAGGAAAACATTTTTCCACGACAGATTTAATTTGACTTTGAAAACTTTGGGTTTATTGGGTTTTTTTCCATTTATCGCCATGGTCAAAATTATAGCACAAACAGAAGAAATTTAGAAGTTTAGCTAAAAATCCCGTTTGCAATAAGAACTGATTCTGAAGGACTAAATGTCCGCATGCCCAAATCTCGAAGACGCAAAGGCGCATTTCCCGCCACTACATCAGCCGCATTGGTCTGCTGGGTGTGGGTAACGACAATGGTAATAGCGTTATTATCCCGCAACAATAATCTTGCCAGAAGGCGGGACATGTCCCGGGAAATTCTCTGAAAGGTGCCCGGGCCACAAACTTTGTCAACCCTATTTTCTTGCCACAAAAGCGCTCCGTTATTTTCTTCCCCCAAAAGCTTGTTAAGCTCATCATCATTTACCTCATTTTTTGGCGGATAATTAACGCAATTAAGACTTCTGTCAATTATTAAATCCGCGCCCGCAACTCCCGCAATTATTGCCGCCGTCTGCAGAGCTCTTTCATTTTCAGAAGAAATTATTTGTAGTGGTTTCCCTAATCTTCCGGCAATTACAGACAGCGCCACTGCCGTTGCCACAGCTTGGGCCATGGAAATATCGGTCAGAGGCTCTGTCATATTGGCAGGCAGGCGCATCTTGTCTTTTTTATCAGGCAGGTCTGAAAATTGTGTGCCATGGCGCATGAAAATAACGCGAGGTCCCTCGCCGGTCAAAACCTGCTCTAAGTCAATTAGACTCTGCGAATTAACTTCGCCTGTTTTTGTCATCTCGGCCGCCTCCGCGCTATTTAATCCAACTATTATTCTTGTTATTGCTTTTCGCTGTATTTCTATTAAGGATTCCGCGCTTAGCGTTGAGGTCTGATTTAATAATTCTCTTAAAGCATTTTCCCCAACTTCAATTGCGGGGGCAAGCCGGCTATTGCGGCTTATACCCGCCTGCAGCGATGCAGCAACTTCGGGCAGGCCCGCCTGCAATAGATGATCCTGACCGTTTAGGCCTTCATGTCCTGCCATATGAGGCAAGAGTATAGTCAATTCTTAACTAAAAGTCAAAACCAAGTCAGACTTGGTCAAAACTGCTTTATTTTTTAGAGGTTAATTTATAGCCAAAAACCAGCTCATATAAATTTCCCCAGTATGCCGCAAATAATATACCAAATAAAACTTCGTAAAGGGGCGCGTTGACAATAAAAATCCTTGGCAGTCCTTCCAAAACGAACCAATCTTTCACTTGAGGAAAAAGACTGATCCACAGGGATAAACTAACAAAATAAATGCCTCCAAACACCATTGCCCCAACAAGACTGCTTTTAATCAAATCGTGACGAACATACCAAGTAAGTCCGGTGCCAAAAAGTAAAGCCATATATAAGCTAATCATTACATTGGGAAATTTGAGAAAGCTTAACACAAAGAAAAGTGGTACAATTAAAAATATAGCAAATAACGACAACGGCTTATGGTAACTTTTTATTTTAAGCACGGTTTTTCTGCTGACTTCCGCATAGACCACCGCACAAATTCCCCCCAGCGAAAAAGAATAGATAAAACTTTCTATGCCAATGGGGATGGTAAAAAAAGTGTGGGGCTGCCAATATGAAGGAACGAAAAATAAATCAAAAACAGCCAAAGGAGTAGCAAAAATGCTCATTACCAACATCTCATGTCTAAGATCGCCCCTTAAAAAGAAAAATAACAGCCAAATACCTTCCCCAATTGCGCTGGCAAATAAATACTCCATTGCTTTCATTATAATATATGCAAACTAAATTTGTTTTATTTAAAAATGAGTTTATTGAGGCCATAAAAAACGATGTTTATAGCGTATTGGAGTTTGGTTCATCTATTGGAGAACAACATCCCGATATCAGCGATATCGACATATTAATTATTGCCAGCGACACAAAACGGATACCTCGCATCTTTTCTGTTGCCAGAAGCTTGGAAAGGAAGCATTTGGGCATCTCGCACTTGCCTTCCTGCGATTTTTTGGAAAAACGTCTTTTGTTCAGCAATGATTTTACAGGCGTACATCTTTTGATTTTATCGCGTGATGAACTGGATAGTCAGTTTCAGCCAAAAAGCCTTCGTCTAAAAATTTTAACTACTCTTCTTATCGGTAGAACTCTCTTTATTTATAATATAAAACATCATCACCGTTTGCTTTTTGGCGTTGATATCTCAAAAAAGGTCAAAACTCCTGCTCTGACATTTTTTGATAGAATAAGCGCCTTCACCTTTCCGGCTTTCGTACTGTTGGCGTTGGCATTGCCGCTGGCTATTCTTGATAAGCATAAATTTAAGATTTGGTGCTTTAAGGCTCTCAAATATCACCGGGAAATTTTGCTCTCTTATGTAAAACTATATTTGGATAATAACAATCTTGATATACATGATCTTAAACTGCATTGGTCTTTGTTGGATATGGCAGAAAAATATAGATATAGTCAAAATTCTTATCGGGGAACCCGTCTTGCGCTTTACCTCAAATCGTGGGGATGTTTAGTCTCCAATCTCCCCTTTCTTTGGCAAGGCCCAAAACTACTATAAGATTGCTTTTGAAGCTGGGAAGTGGTATAATAATAAGATGAGGCTTGAAGGACTTATTGCCGCCGCGGCGGTTGGACTGATGCTTACCGCTTGCGACGGAGGACCAAGCGCTAATTTCCCACCGGCGCAACCTCTCCCCCGACCGCCCGTGGCGGGAGTGGATATTGAACAAACACCCTTTGTTCCGGATACAGATGAGCAGGTGGTGGCACGAGAGGTAATAAGATTAAATATCAAAACCGAGTCTCAAGAAAAACAAAGATGGTCAGCATTCAAAGTCAACTCACCTCCTATTCCTATCACGTCTCCAAGCTTTGACAACGAACTTAAAAAGCATATTCTTGCAGTACACAAGGCTATGGGGGATTCAAAAAATCCACACTTTTCCGAGGCAAAACGGTTTATAGATACTTTTGACAAAAAATTATTTAGGATAGAAATGTCCGCACCATTACTGGATAATCGTAATGAGCCCCTCACAACACAAACAATAATAGTTATTCAAAATAGTCAATTATTTTTTGTTCACCAATTAAACGCCGATGAAGCACTCAACACAGAAAATCTCAACGGAATTAATTTAGCTATTGAAATAGTTGGATTTACCGCAAAAGTACGCAATATGTTGTCGGTATTTGTTCCCAACAGACCTTTATCATCCCAATTTACCCCAGACTTACTGCGTCAAATCGAGGCTCGTATTTTTGCAGCTAAAGCGCAAGCATATATTGTTGCATATGGCCAGGGGTATCGAGGAGGAGTTAGGTCAGGACTGGAAAAGCATGCGGCAACTTTTATTCGTTTTGGTAGCAATCCCGATGATCACCGATGGATAGTTTATGTTGAAAGCAAAAAGCCAAATAATCATCAACCGATTAACTCAGCTAGCCGCTCATGATTATAACCCCCATCTTTTCTCTAACTTCCCTTGCTTCGCCGAATCCCGATTTAATCGGAAGAAGGCGGGTTTCATCATCTCTTCTGCCAGTTCACAAATTTTTGGTCTTTCCCATTACTTTAATGTGGCGGGCCATGACGCTGATTAAATGTTTGTATAGTTTTTAACATTAAAATATCACCTTTGGCTGAATCAACAAATTGCGATTGTCCCCATATTTCTTCAAAACCTTTCAATTGTGGCTGTTCAGGCGATACTCTTTCAGGCAAAATTCTCCTGTTACCCAAATCTGGCCCTGTCTTTATTCCCGTTAAGATTTCGTCATATTGAGATGCAGAAGGCATATTTCCTGGTCTATAAAGTAGTATTTCTTTGGTAGGCTTACCATTTGCCTGCCTTTCAACTAAAGAAGTACGTAATACCGAGGAATCTCCAAGAGATCTACCCGAGATTCCAATTTTACCTGTTCGAGTATCATACCAAATGGTAATACTATGTCCAAAAACTTCTGGGGATATGAGTTCCACCCCCAAATCCTTAATACTAAGTAGAGTCTGTTGTGTTTCTTCATCAAGCTTTTCTCGTTCTTCTCTTGAGAGAGATTCTATAAATTTAAGTTCCAATAGACGCACATTTCCTTCTATGGTTTTTTGTTCCTCAGCGCCTATAAATTGCTCATCTTGTTGAGGTTGATCTGTAATTTCAGACATACCAGTTTTATATTAATTAACATCTGCTCGAAAACGAACTTCGAAATATCCTTTAGCCAACGTAGCTTGAAAACTGCTGTGAAGGAAGATATATGATTGCTCCATCAGGATTATCCATTCTTTTTAGTTTGTTAACCAGTACTTTAAGTGTCCTTGCTCGAGCAACAACTTTTCTATTATCAGAAGAGATAGAAACCCAGCCGGTTTTGGCTTTTAAAATTTTTGTTAGATTTATTACTCCCATTATGTTCGCATTGTAATTCTTATAAGTAAATCTGTCAAACTAACCCCATCTTTTCCCGTACTTCTTGCATCGTCTCCTCTGCCAGTTCTTTACATTTTTTATTTGACTCTTGTAAAATTTTATCGACCAGGTTGGGATTTTGTTCAAAGTTGCGGCGGCGCTCCTGCAAAGGTTTTAATTCCTGAAAAATTGCTTTCGCCAACACCTCTTTCATCTCCGAATATTTAATTTTTTTATCCCGATAGTCCTGAATAAATTTGTTGTACACATCTTTAGTAACGAACAACTCTAACAATGCAAACAATCTAGCAATTGGGCCGTCTTTTGGTAGATCGCCCCCCACAGTTCCACTGTCAGTAGGAGCTTTTGCTAGTCTTTCACGAATGGTCTCCAAATCATCGGTTAAATTAATATAACTGCCTTCAACAGTCTTACTCATCTTCCCCTCGCCCGAAAGAGACGGAACATATTGCCCCTCTGTTTCAAAACGGGTCACCTCGGGGAAAGTCGAAGATCCTGAGCTCGTCGAAGGAAACATCGAATTAAATTTTCTGGCAATTTCCCGCGTCACCTCAATGTGTGGCTCCTGATCGGCTCCGGCCGGCACCACTTCGGTCTTATATAATAGTATGTCCGCCGCCATCAGCACCGGATAATATAAAAGTCCCATGTTGACATACTTGGGATATTGGGCTTTCTTCTCTTTATAAGTTGGTAAATCTTCCAAGCGGGAAACCGGATAAATGGTGGATAATAAATAGGCCAGCTCCACATGCTGGGGCACTTGGGATTGAATTTCCAGCAAACATTTTGGGACTTGCCCTGAGCTTGCCGAAGGGTCGAGTCCCGCCGCCAGAAAATCCAATACCACCTCTCTTATATTCTGCTGTAATGTTTTGGGGTCATAGGGAGTAGTGATGGCATGCAAGTCCACCACCGAAAAAACGCAACTATGCGTTTCCTGCAAAGCCAGCATCCCCTTCACCGCCCCCAAATAATTACCGAGGTGCAGTCTGCCGGTCGCCCTAATACCAGAATATACTCTCTTCATATATCTACTCTACCATTTTTAGCGACTTAAGAAAATCCAGCACATTTTTTTCTCTATCTTTTGACTCTGATTTATTAATAACATCAATCAGGGCGCTGCCGATAATGGCGATATCGGCGTGAGGCTTTAGCGCCTCTAAATGCTCTCGCTTTGAAATACCGAAACCAACTGCCACCGGAATTGTAAAGTGTTTACGGACATTTTTGAGAAAATCAGCAAGTGACGGTTCCAGTCTATCTTTTGCTCCCGTAATCCCCTGTCTGGCGGTGGCGTAAACAAATCCGCTGCCCACTTCCGCGTTTTTTCTTAATCGTTCATCAGTTGAGGCAGGCGACACAACGCGAATATTGGCAAGAGAATATTTTTGGCAAAGCAAGATAAAATGCTCGGCGTGTTCCTCTTCTATCGGCACATCGGGAACTATCAATCCTTGCGCCCCCGCCTTTTGGCTATCCTGACAAAACTTTTCCGTGCCATACTTAAATACCGTATTGTAGTAAGCCATAAACAGAAGCGGAATTGAAACTGCTTTTGATAACTGCCGCATCATGTCAAAGGCATCTTTTACTTTAACGCCATTGGTAAGGGCCTGCTCGCAGGCTTTCATAATGGTCGGCCCGTCTGCCAGAGGATCGGAAAAGGGAATTTGCAGTTCAACAATATCCACTCCCGCCTTCTCCATTAGTTTAACCAGACTAACCGTTTTTTCAAGACTAGGGTAACCCACCACCACATGAGTCATCAGACCCAATCTTTTTTCAGACTTAATTTGTTTCAATTTTTCTTTAAGCTTTTGCATATTCTTTCAAAAATTTATAAAAACCTTTATCTTTTATCGCTTTTGCCAAAATAAAGAGGTCTTTATCTCCTCTTCCCGACAAATTAACAATAATGACTTTGTCTTTACCCAAAGTTGGCGCCAGTTTGACGGCGTATGCTACCGCATGAGCCGCCTCCAAGGCCGGAATAATCCCCTCTGTTTTAGCCAGTAATGAAACCGCCTCAATAACTTCTTGGTCGCTGGCCGACACAAAAGTAACTCGTTTCTGCTCATAAAGTTTGGCCAGTTGGGGCCCAATGCCGGCATAATCCAGTCCGGCGGCAATGCTGTGCGTTTTTTCTATTTGTCCATCGCTATCTTGCAAAAAGTATGATTTATATCCTTCCACCATGCCAACCGTTCCGCCCAAAAATCTTCTGGCGTGCTGGCCGGTTTTGTTTCCCTGACCTCCCGCTTCCACACCAATCAACTTAACATTTTTGTCGCTTAGAAAGGCCGAAAAAATTCCCATGGCATTGCTGCCGCCGCCCACGCAAGCAATAATATAATCGGGTTTACCCCGATTTAATCGGGGCAACCGGCTTTCTGCCTCTTTAATTTGTTTTTTTACCTCCCGTCCCACCACCGACTGGAAATCGGCCGTCATGGTGGGATAGGGATGGGGCCCCACCACCGAACCTAATAAATAATGCGTGTCCGCCACATTCTCAATCCAATCTTTCAAAGCGGCATTGACCGCGTCTTTTAAAGTTTTGTTGCCAAATGTCACGGGAACAACTTTTGCGCCTAGCCGTTCCATCA
>CAZWMJ010000014.1:0-21878 GCA_964635045.1 uncultured Gammaproteobacteria bacterium | reverse complement strand
TGCCCCCTACGTATTACCGAGACTTCTGGCACGTAGTTAGTAGGGGCTTATTCTTTCCGACGTGAATGTCGAAATAAAAGGAGTTTACAACCCGAGGGCCTTCTTCCTCCACGCGGCGTCGCTGCGTCAGACTTTCGTCCATTGCGCAATATTCCTGGTTGCTGCCACCCGTAGGTGTACTGCCCGTATTTCAGTGCAGTTGTGGCTGACCGACCTCTCAGTCCAGCTACCCGTCATCGCCTTGGTAGGCCATTACCCCACCAACTAGCTGATAGGACGCAGGCTCCTCCCTCAACGTACAGTTACGTACTTTACCCATTCGATTTCTCTCAGGAACTATGGAGAATTACCCCATCTTTCGATGAGCTGTGCTCCATTGAGGGGTAGATTCCTACGTGTTACTCACCCGTCTGCCTCTGTCCGCAGGACAGAACCTTCCAACAAATAACAAGTAACTCGTAACAAATAACAACTATGAAGACTTTAGCTTTTTGGAGAATCCACCTAATTGATCTGCTATGTGCTTTGTTTCCTCCAATAAATTATTCCGTTCAGTTTCTGAAATAAGCTTTGCATCAGATGAAACGTCAACTCCTGCTGCAGTCTCGTTGATTGAGCCAAGTGAATTATTCAGATACCGATTAAACTCTTTATCTGAATCTTTTCCTGCGCCTTCTGCAATATTTAGAATTACAGAAAGACTACTCCGTCACATTTGATCTCCTAATTCCCAATATTCTCTTGGAAACTTTTTTGTAATCAATATTATACGACGGTAAAAACGTTTAGCATCTTGGTAAACCTTAAATTTAAGAAACCTAAAGGTTTTGTCCATTTATTTTATGTTATCAGTTACTGGTTACCAGTTACAAGTTGAACTGTTCGGTCCTACGGACCGATCGACTTGCATGCCTAAGGCACGCCGCCAGCGTTCATCCTGGACCAGGATCAAATCCTCAAAAAAAATTCCTACCACTTCTTGATCGTATATCCTTATCCATAATGTGCTGTTAAATTGTTAATGTGCAATTTGATAAAAATAGCCTAAAGACCAAAAATCCCGCCAAAGGCGGGTTCTTCCCAATATCTTCGGCTAAATATTATCACATACCATCTACTATTATAAAGGCCTTTTCCCCAATGTCAAGAGGCAGAAGATTAATAAGAAGCAAATCTTTTACCAAGTCTTAGGAAAACAAAACCCGCAAAACCGCTGATAAGTGAACCGCCCAGATATAAAGCCCAATCATTTGGACCGGTGGGAGGCAGTTGTTTAGGAATTATCACCTGCGCGGCAGGTAAGGCAACGGCTTTTTGCTCTATGCAAACTTGCGCCGTGTCTTGATCATGTTCCTCTTCATTGCTTTTTGCTCCTGCTGTATTTACTACACATTGTGTTCCTCCGCCCTTCGGCATATTGTCGGAAAAAACCACCTCGGCCTGAATCTGCCGTTCCTCGGATGCCCCAGGGGCTAAATTAGTAATTGTGAATGAAGTCGCGGAAGAAGTAAGTTTTAACTGTTGTGGCAATGTGTCTGTAATTTTAACATTTGTCAGCGCGCTTTCGCCGACATTTTGTACGATTATTTGAAATGATACTTTTTCTCCGGAAACAAACCGACGATCGCTTAGACCTAAGTTATCAACAAAAGTTTGAGAACTTGGGTTGAATACTTTTTTGTTAATCTGCAGTCTTCCGGGCGCCGCGCAAACTTTTCCGCCATATTGCTCGGTGCAGCGAAGCGAAGCACTGGCGGGTATTGCCGATTGAATTAAAAACAAACTAAAAAAAACAATGATTTTAATTAATTTTTCCATAAATAAACTGTCATTTAGACAGTAGCATATCTTATCTTATAATAATTTAAATGTCAAGAACGCGCTGCGCCACCACAATCACTCTTTTCCATGTGGTGCCGGGCGGCCAACAGGTTTGGATAATCAACCGTTCTTTTCCTGTTTTTGCGCTGCTAAGCCAAGATGTGTCGCTGCTGTCAACAATATACTTTTGCGAAACTTTATATATATAGGCGTATCCTTGATAAAATATATATATCAAATCTTCGTCTTGCGCTTGAAGATCGTTAAGCTTGTAAAAAACGGCGTTGTATTGGACTGCCTGCCAGGGATCATTGGCTGAATGAGCGAAAAGAAACATCCCGCCTCCCTCAGTTGGCAATTTGCTGCCGGCGGCTTGAGCCACTCCCTGCTTCAGAGCTTCCCGCATACTCTCTATATTTGAAGCGTCAACGTTTTCAATAATCGGCGCCTTGGCGGAAATCTTGGGAATATAAATGGAAAATTCGGTATTGGTAACACCAAGACCAAAGGCCAGATTCTTAGCGTATGCTAATTTATTTCCCTGTGCCTTAATCATCTCCGACAGCATGCCAAAATAGCTCACTTCCTCCTTGACGGTTATTTTTGCCTGCTCAGATCTGCTTAAATATTCGGAGGCAACAATCGGCAGAGCAAAAAGAATTATTGAGGCAACGCTTATAAGTAGAAATAAAACGCCAAGACCTCGAAAAACTTTTGCCATGAACCTGTTCTGTTTAGGTGCTGACACGGTTTTTTGACCGTGCCAACCGGCATCAAAAATGACTCCATAAGCAGGCAGAGTTTGTTCCCGTTCCATACTATGAGACATTCTAAACCAAATAACCTCATTTGTCAATTCAGATAAGTGCCAAATAGTCCTTTACATTGGACAAAAAATTTTGTATTGTGGTTGTTATTAGTTTGGATGTATGAAAAACGACGTTGAAACCAGGTCTAGACGATTTGTTGTTGGAGCACTTTTGGCTGGAGGCGGCTTATTGGCTAGTACGCAATTTATAAGATTTACGAATATTTTATCGTCTCAACCCCAACCCCTTCCTACACCAGATCCCGGCGAAATAGTAATTCCTCCGGAAATTCCCAAGACTTTCACCATCTTTGGTCTTCACGGAACCCCAAATCCGGGAGGAAGCGACAATCTGGAATTGACAATAACCGATGCGAGACGCCTCAGAGCAAAATGGTGGGTTGCTCTAGACCCAACCGAAGAGGAGCTTGCGGCGTTTGGAAATGCGGGAATTAACGTCATCACTCGTTTATTACTGCCAGATAATAATTTCAATGCCCGTCTAATAGAAAGCGCGATAAAAAAACCCAATATCAGCAACTTGTTGATACAACCTTTTAACGAACCAAATCGAGACGTGGAGAATGGAGGAAAAGTCGTGAGCCCGGAAGAACATATGCGTCAGGCATTCATTCCGGCGGCGCGGGCTATTATTTCTCGCGGCGCAATTCCTCTTTTGACTCCGCTGGCGCAAAGAGCCCAAGATGGAGGAATTGATGAGGGAAGCTATTTCGCCAGAATGCTTGATGTTCTTAAAAGAGAGGCCCCCGATATTCTCTCCGGTAACTTGGCTATTGCTCTTCATAATTACATTTTCGAACCGGGTGAAGATTTTTGGCAGCGGCCGCGCCAACTTGCAGAAATTGTGAGAACATCTTTAGGCTTTATCCCCCCTATCTATATTACCGAAGCGGGTCTTCATCAAAGTTTAGAAAAACAGTTCAGCGAAGAACTTCTTGCTTCCGAAACCATTAGACTGCTTGATAGTTCTATTCCAAACGACCTTCCCGTAAAAGCCTTCTGCATATGGGTCTATGCGAACTTCGCGCAAAGACCGGCTAATCATCGGTCGATAATTGAAAATGAAGAAGTACGGGCGTTTGAGCTGGCTGCCTGGCGAAAAGGAGATGGAGAAACACCAATCTTCCTAGCGGTAGAAAACTACGCTAGTCAGCAATCACCTTCTCCATTACCTTAGTAAGTTCTAAAACGAAGTACAACACAATCACCAAACATAAAGATTATTATTCAGAATAGGTGGCTGTCAAAGACTCTTTTTGGGAAGTAACCTTCAACCCCTCGATGAAATGAAAATGTTTCAGATTACCGGTAATTACTGTTAAGTGATTCTCTAAAGCCGTGGCAGCGATGATTGCATCTAAAAACTTAAGTCCCTTTGATAAATAAAATTTTTTCATAAGTTCAATAGCATGGTTGGATATTTTCTTATCTATGGCTATTTCGGAAAGACTCATACACAGTTTCAATGCAGCCATCAGTTCGTCCTTATCCCTTGAACCCTGTATTAATTCTGCTACAGATACTGTAGAAATATCCGGGGAGTTTTTCATTAAAAAAACACTTGCCTTCTTATTTCCCCGCAGATGTTCTATTAATAAGGTTGTATCCGCCAGATATTTACTCATCTCTTGCGCTCATTTTCGCTCTTAAGTTTGCCACCCACCTGCTGCTACTTTTGATATCTTTTCTTTTGCCCCAACTGCCAAAACTTTCTTTTATTCCAGAGGTATCTGTGATATTAGCCCGCGATACAGGCACTATCATTGCTTTGGCTTTGCCAAATTTAGTGATTACAAACATATCCCCGGAAACAGCCACCTGGTTTATTACATCTGCTAATTTATCCCTGGTATCTTTAATGCTCAATATCTGTGTCATGAATTGATTAAACCATAATATGTTAACTTTGTCAATATGTAAACTTTGTACATAAATTAACTATACCTCAGAGATTTTCTCCATTACCTTAAATAGCGCTATACCTAGGCTTACCATTACATTAAGGCTTTTATTCACCCCCCACATGGGGATTTCGACAATTTGGTCGGCCATCTCTAATACTTCTTGGGAAACGCCTGTTGTTTCATTACCAACAATTAACGCTAGGGGGAATTGATAATCAGCTTTATTATAAGGAATACTTTTTTCACTCTGTTCAATGACAATAACTTTTAAATCTTTATTCTTAAATCTTAAATCTTGAATTGCAGCTTCCGCAGTCTGAGAATAGCTCCAAGTTACCCACTCCGTAGTATTAATCGAGGCTTTCTTAATCCGTGAGTTTGGCGGAATTTCTGTTTCGCCGCACAGAATTACTTTTTCCGCAGCAACAGCGTCGCTCAAGCGAAAAATCGCCCCCACATTATAAGTATCCAGCACATTGTCCAAAATAATATAAATGGGGTTCTTTTTGATCTTACTAATTTCGTCTGTTAATGGCTTACTCGTCCGCAACTCCCTCGCCCCCAACTTAATCATTCCCCTATCTTACTAAAATAAATCATTATTTTCCACCGACAACTTTTTTAAGCGACCTGCCCGCAGTTGCTACAGCGTTGCAGGCGGGTAGCAGGAATTAGATGTACGGAGAAATAATTGTTTGGACAAGTATTTCTTGACAAGTATCATATATATAAGTTATAATATTTTTATGAAAGGTCTGAAGACGGGATACGTTTTTGTCATAACCACACTTCTTACTTTATCCGTTGTTATTGGTATCGTTGCGTTTTATCCTGCTCCCAAACGCTTTGACTATCCTACCTATCCTCAAACAAGCGGCTTGGATTACAATTCGCCAGAGTATAAGAATCAACAAAAAAAATATGATGCAGATTTGAAAAACTATACAGAGAAAAATAAAGATATTACAAGTAAAGTAAAAATCTGGGGAGAAAAGGTTTTTATTATTAATCTCCTTATCGGTGTAGTTTTACTTATTATTGGCATGCTCCTATTAAATATAGTACCATTACTCGGAGTTGCGATACTGTTTGCTTCATTTATGCTTATGGTATTTGGAGCAGGTCTTACAAGTCTCTATGCAGACAACACATCTATACCGCTCCTAACCACTACCAGTAAAGTTGATCTCTCGTTATACAAAAAAATACAATTTGTTATTTTACTCATTGGGACAATTATAGGAGCAGTATTAGGAATAGTAAAGTTTAAAATTCAAGCAAAACAGTCCTAATTAAATAACTTCTTCTCAACTCCCTCGCCCCCAGCTTAATCATCTAATAAATCTTACTAAAACCATTTTCGTTTTACAAGTCTACAAGTTAGTTTTACAAACCTATCACAAAACAACAAAAACCCATTGACAACCAATAGTTTAATGATGTACACTATTGAATTATATGTCCATGGTTTCGAGAAGAATCCTTAATAAGACGCTGCAGGAATACATTTTTAGTTTGTTTATTAAGACAATCATTGAGCTTAAAAACGAGCCGGATGTAAATAATTTCTTACAAGATCTTCTCTCCCCTACAGAAAGAGTCGTGCTTGTTAAAAGACTGGCTATTGCCATTCTTCTTGTCAAAGGATATACCTACGATGCCATTGATGATACGCTAAAAGTTTCTCGGCCTACCATCAATCACGTTTCTTATTGGCTAAAACATGGTAATAGCGGCTACCAGAAAGTGGTGGAAAAAATATTGGCTGCTTCGCCTCTCTCCGCCAAAACTATAGGAAAGTACTAATCTTTCCCGCTCCTTATCTCACTGACCGTCTGCTGCGCTTTTTGGAATTTTTCGGCCGCCTCTTTGGCCTTCTCCACCGCCTCTTTGGCTTGCTCTGCCGCCTTGCCATGAACCTCTAACAACTTATCCTGCTTCTTCTTTTCCGCTTGCAAAAGCCTTTCCTCCACTCTTTTCAGCGCTTCGTTTCTCTCTTCTATGGCTTTTTTGACCGCTTCCTCTCTTCTCTTCAGAGCTTTTCCGGCTGCCTCGTTTGCCTGTTTATCCAGCTCTTCCAAATCGCGTTTGATTTCTCGGGCCGACTCCGATGCTTCGCGCACTTCCAAAGAAGCGTTTCGTTCTAAATCATCTCTAATTTCATTCTCCAGTTCTGCTTCCGGCAAGGCATCCTCCACTTCCACTTTTGCTGTCTTTAGCGCTTCATCAACTGACTTTGCTTGAGATTTTAACTCCCCGCCTCCCTGTCTTTGCAGAATGTCCAGCACTTCCCGCTTGGCCTTAATATCATCATTAATGCTCTTGGCGATGATCGAAACATTTCTGCCTGTCAATTTTGCCGCGGACACATCCTCTGTTGCTTTTTTCAAATTATCGGAAACTCCCAACAAAGCTGTTCTGACGGCCTGTTGATTGTTTTTGGCCAGCATAAATCGCAATTCCGCCATTCTCTCTCCGGCGATATCTTTGTGCACTTTGGCTTTTGCCTCCGGAGTAAATGCCAAAAGCAAACGCACATTTTGCTTGACCTGATCCAAGAAAAAAAGCGGGCTGTCGGGCAGAATCAGTCCCGGTCCCTCCACAGTGGGAGGAATTGAAATTTCAGAAGAAGAAGTTGAATCCCCCAGTACTTGTCTTTGATGAAATGCCAAGACAGCTTTTGAAGAAGCTAAAAGAAAAATTAAAATAAGAACTAATGTCAGAATCGTTAAGAATTTCCCGCGCACATATTCATTGTGTAACATCCAAGTCTCATTTGTCAAGCCCCCCCCAAATGTGCTACCATTTATTAATGACCCTTCGACCTCGCTCAGGCCATTCGGCTCTGAGGCTCAGGCTCGAAGAGGTCATAGTGAGGTATTCGAACTATGACAGCCACCGGTCATGCCATTTTGGGAGCAGTCATCGCCGCAAAAATCGGCAACCCCGCGCTATCTATACCAATAGCTGTTGCTTCCCACATCGCCGCAGACGCCGTTCCCCATTGGGATGTGGCCACAAACTCAAAACAAAAAGGTAAAGAAAGAGTGTTAAAAGAAGCGGTAGCAGATGTAGTTCTGGGATTTGTATTAAGTTTTTTGATACTAAAAACGTTTTTTCCAACTACAAATCTTTCATATGCTTTTGTAATTATTATCGCATCGCAAAGCCTTGATTGGCTGATGGCGCCTTATTATTTTTTTAATATCAATTTTCCCCTGTTCACCTACGCCTATAATCTGCAAAAGAAATTTGAAAATAGACTGAGGGAGCCATGGGGAATTATCCTGCAAGCCATCATTGTGTCCTCAACCGTCCTCCTGGCAAAAGTGTTTTAATTAAAGACATTTGATAATTAGCCTTGATTGTCTTATAATTTCGTTCATGAATCAATCAGCCGAAACAGAAAGAGGGAGAGAAACGGAAACTGTCCCTAATGTGGCGGTGCAATTTGTTTTTTATCCGAATAAACCTCGCCTCGCTATGGCATCTATTCCCAAAGTTGAACAGGCGGCGGCAGAGTTTTTTTCTGAAGATCCTAAATGCACAAACATTTTTGTGATAGAAGCTCCCCTACTTCCCGGTCTTGACATTCCCCATTTCTTGGATGAATATCGAAGAACTGGAAAATATTTTGAGGGGTACATCCAACATACAAGAACCGGGTTTCAAAGGCTCCGGCCGTTTAGAACAAAACGGCTGGCAAAAATGAGAGATCAGACGGAAGAAAGAATAGCAAGTCATCCTTACTCCGATAACGAAGAAGAACAGGAAACTCTATTTTTTGCAAGTTCCCTTTTAATGCTGGACAAACTGGCAGGCAGAAGAAAATTTCAGATTAGAATTGAACCGCTTAACGTCAGAGATGTGGCAAAAGATGTGGTAAGAACCAGAAGAGCGCTTAATAAACTGAATGAGACATGGTCTGGCACAACACCAGATACTGATGCGCCGCTTCAAACCGAACAAGACATAGAAGATTTTATTGAACAATTAAGACAACAGGAAACAGATTATTTTCGCACGGCTGCGGATGTGCTAAGACCGGGACTTACTCATTTTCATAACTTCCTGACTGACCTTATCGTTTGGGCGGTTAACGGCAACCAAAAAATAAGAATATTTGTTGTCAGACCAAGCTTGTGGCAAGAATTAGATCGCCCTAATTTTCAGGGACAAAGTCTTGGAAATCAGAAATTTGCTTATATGGAACCTGTGGTAATTCCCGATGAAAGATATCGGCATGGGCTGGAAACATTAACAAGATTTATTGATGAACCGGGTACGGAAACGACAAGACAGGAAATTATAGATAATGGGCTTCTTACTCTTATCCAACAAAGCTTGGCAGGTATGGGCATGGAATCGCAGTTTGAAGAAGGGACTTTAGAATTTTTGCAAAACTCCCAACCGGAGGAACGAGAAAGGGTTTTATTTGAGATTTGGAGAAGAACGGAAGAAGGAACAATAGACAGCAGAGTCATGCTGGTTGATTTTTTTGGGGGGAAAATTTTTGGAGAAGAATATGATGGAAGATGGGGAAATTTACTTAGATGGTTTGCTAAAAAACAGAAATGAATCTACGAAACGGTTTTCTTAATCTCCTCCAATTTCCACGCGGCCGATACTGAAAAGTTATAATTATTTGGATAATCCGGCCGGATTTAACACCAAAAAAAGCTGCAGCTTAATTTTGTGTTAAATTTAGCTTGCTGGAAATAGTTCGTCTTTATTTAACCCCTTTTATGTCTTCCAATTTCCACGCGGCGAATTTGCAGTTTGGATAATTTGAGCAACCGTAGAATTTGCGGCCGCGGCGGGTTTTTTTGAGAATCACTTTGCCCTGCCTATCGGCAGGCAGGCCTCCATCCAACGGACAAAGTAAACCTGTTTCTTCCTCAAAACTTTTGGTAAATTTGCACTTAGGAAAAGTGGAACAGGACAAAAACTTGCCAAAACGGCCAACGCGAACCACCAACGTCGCACCGCACTGCGGACAATTCTCGTCTGTTTTTTCCACGGCAATTTTCACTCTTTTGGCCTCTTCCTTTACCTGCTCAAGTTTTTTCTCAAAAGGCTGGTAAAACTCCCCCATCATCGGTCTCCATTCTCTTTTGCCATGAGCAATTTCATCCAATTTATCTTCCATTTCAGCGGTAAAAGGAATGTCATCAATGTCGGCAAAATTTTTTACCAGAAAATCATTAACAGCAATGCCAATCGCAGTCGGAGCAAACCGCCCTGAGCCTGTTGAAGGGTCTTTTTCCACATATTGCCGCTCCTCAATAGTGGAAATAATAGGGGCGTAGGTGGAGGGCCGGCCGATGCCCTTTTCTTCCAAAGTGGCAATCAGAGATGCTTCATTGTAGCGAGGCGGCGGGGGCGTTTCATGCTCAATTCCCTCTATTTTCTCAGATTTCAAGGCCTCACCTTGCGAATATACCGGTAATTTTTGCTCTGTTAAAGCTTGCGGATAAAGTTTCAAAAAACCGTCAAAAACCACTACCGAACCAGTGGCTTTGAAACGATACTGTTGTGCATCGGCCAAAATCGTTGTCGATTCAAGTACCGCATCCGCCATTTGACTGGCTACCGCCCTCCTCCAAATCACTTCATAAAGTCTGCTAGCGTCATTTCCCATTTGAGATTTGAGTTTTGAGTTTTGAGTTAGCAATTCGCCGACATTCGTCGGGCGAATTGCTTCGTGCGCTTCCTGCGCCAGTTTTTGCTTGGTCTTAAACATTCTTGGACTGGCATTGACATATTTGTTACCATATTCTTTTTCAATAAAATTGCGGATGGCAAAAACGGCCGTTTTTGCCATAGTCACCGAATCGGTTCGATGATAGGTAATAAAACCCTCTTCATACAGTTTTTGAGCAATTTGCATGGTTTTTTTTGAGGAAAATCCCAAGCGTCGGCTGGCCTCCTGCTGCAGGGTGGAAGTGGTAAAAGGCGCGTAGGGAGAGCGGCGCGTTTCTTTTTGCAAAATATCCGCCACAGTAAACGATTGACTGCTCAACGAAGCAACAATCTCATCCGCTTTTTCTTTACTGTCAATTGAGGTTTTGCTAACCGAGTATTCTCCATCGTAGAGTTGAAACATCTCCTTCTCTTCAATCTTGACCCCGTTAATCTCAATAAGCTCGAAGCTAACTGTTAACTGCTGACTACTAACTTCTAACTTGCTGTTATTAGTTAGTTGTTGTTTGTTAGGAGTTAAAAGAGCAACTATCGTAAAGTATGGCTCTTTTTCAAACTTCTCGATTTCCCTCTCTCTTTCCACAATCAACCGCACCGCCACCGACTGCACCCTTCCGGCCGACAATCCCCGTCTAACTTTCATCCAAAGAAGCGGCGACAGTTTGTAGCCAACCAGTCTGTCCAAAACCCGCCGCGCCGTCTGCGCGTCAACCAAATGCCCGTCAATATCGCGGGGATTTTTAATCGCCTCCTCTATCGCCTCGCGGGTTATCTCATGAAAAACAATCCTTTTTATTTTATTGGTAGTATTGGTAGTATTTGAAATTGGTAGTATTTCGCGCACATGGTGCGCAATGGCCTCTCCCTCCCTATCCGGATCTGTGGCTAATATAATAGTATCGGCCTTTTTGGCCGCAGTTCTAAGAGTATTGATAACAGCCTCTTTGCCTTTAACTGTTACAAACTCCGGGGTAAAATTATGTTCCACGTCAACGCCCAGCGTACTTTTGGGCAAATCCATAATATGCCCCATTGAGGCTTCGATCTGATAGTCGCTCCCCAAAAAACGCCCCAATGTCCTTGCCTTAGTTGGACTTTCAACAATAATAAGATTCATAATGTAATATAATTTTCAATTTTTAATTTACATTGAATAATCAATTATGTAATGTTTCAAACGTTTGAAAATTTAGTCACTGAAAATTGATTGAAAATTGCAAATTGATACTTGAAAATTACTTTCTAGTTTTTTTATTGTATTCTAAACTATACACGACCTGTCAAGAGGTCAAGAATTAATACCATAGCTTTTGAGCATTGCGGATGAAGCAGATGGTTAGGCTTTTACCATTTCTACAAGAAATAATCCAAACTCTAATCTTTGCTGCGGGGTGCTTAAACGGTCGTTGGTCACTTCGGTAAATCGCAGCGGATCGCCCTCCTCTGTTTCTCTAACGGTTGGCTTATCACCCTGCAAGATCAAACCTATTTTGTGTCTATTTTGATCCCCAATACTTATAGCATAAATAAGTTCTCCTTGATGAGGAACCAAAGAATAATTAACGGTAACAGGACCGGCCGCGAGAGGACGAAATCCATAAACTCTAAGTCGTTCTAGGAAAGATTCAGACACTCCGCCTTCTATAGACATTTCTCCCACTTTGTAACCATTAAGCCTGACAGAGTTATTCCGTAAAAACCCATCAATTCCTGCCTGAAACTGTTGTTTAAGCGCGGCTGCCTCACCTTCTAAGGGAGAAGATGGAATCTTTGGTCGGTGACCTGTTTCAAAACTAACTGGAACCATATGAATTATGTATTATAGGGTATTTTTGCTTTTATTGCAAGCGGGGTGTTTGTTAATTATGCAACAATCGAATAAACATTATTTCCCGTGTTCTTCACCATTCCTTTTATCTCCATAATTGATAATAAACTACCAACTTTAGCGGCCGGCCAGGAAATTATGCGAACTATTTCGTCAAATTCTACAGGCTCATTTTCCAATATCTGGATAATTTTCTTTTCTTCCTCCGTCGCATCTATTCTCCCCGTGATACTCGTGGTACCCGTGATACTCGTGGTACTTTTAATTTTTAATTCCTCCAAAATATCCTCAACGGTACTGACCAGCTTGGCTCCTTTTTTGATAAGTTCCGTTGGTCCCTTTGAAAGCGATGAGGTTATAGGTCCGGGCACGGCAAACACTTCCCGTCCTTGGGCCGCCGCGTCCGAGGCAGTGATAAGCGCCCCGCTGTCAAAAGCTCCTTCGGTCACCAAAACCCCCAGCGACAATCCGGCAATAATACGATTTCTGGAAGGAAAACTGCCTTTCGTTGGCTTTTGAGCTGGAGGATACTCCGACACCACCCACCCACCACCATCAACTATACTATTATATAAGCGCTGGTTAGCGGAAGGAAAACAACAATCAACTCCGCAGCCCAATACGGCAATGGTTTTTCCTCCCGCGTCTAACGCGGCTTGATGAGCCGCCGCATCCACCCCAAAGGCCAATCCGGAAACTATGGTCAGTCCCGCCGAAACCAGCTGTTTTGTCAGAAGTTGCGTCACTTCCCTGCCATAATTGGTAATTTTGCGGGTGCCGACCACGGCGATAGCGGGTGACGCGAGCGGAGGCGTCCAAAGGCGCGCATCTTCGTTGAGTAGTGGCTCACTAGAAGGAGCACCTTTGGACGAGTAAGCGGCAGGACCCGCAAGGGCGACCTCAGCGCCACCCCGGCTGCCTTTGACATAAAGTACAAACGGTGGGTCGGAAATTTGTTTAAGAAGCTTGGGATATTTCTCATCAGTCAAAATTAAAAAACTAACTTCTTTTTCCTTAAGTTTTCCGGCATAAGCGGCCACATCAAAACTTCTGCGAAAACCGTCAAACTTGGCCGTCAAGCTCTCCCCAAAATTAATCTTTAATAAATCTTTAGTTGATGCCCCCCACGCCGCCCGGGCACTGCCAAAATGCGAAAGCAGCAAGGCAAACCGCACCGGCCCCACCCCGGGCATTGCCGAAAACGCCAGCCAAAAAAATCGTTCATCCATAACAATATTCTCATCATAACATACGCCAGTAACAGAAATTTGTAAAATCTACTGACTTATAGTATAATGCCGCCATGGTAACTGCAGAAACGAGCCGTCCTTCCGTGCGATTTTTTTCCCCAGAAACCGTTGTACCAACAACAAAAATACCACTAGAAGCTGGCGAGAGAAACGAAACCAGCAGATTCAGTAGGGCCATTACAGCAGCCCAGAGAGAACTTGGGAAAGTTAATATCACGAGAGGTGAAAACGAAGGATTAGAGAAGCTGGCTTATGAGTATAGGCAACTTACAAGATTAACAGATCCTACTTACCCACCCATAAAACCATGGCAAACAATAACTATCCAGGAAGTCTGTGTTCGCAGAGTACGGGCTGTGGGAGCGATGCTTCTTCTGCGTGACAATCTAGAAAGGCAAAGAGAGATATTGGTCAGGGGCATCGAAAAGTCTTTGTTAGCCGGCGCCCTCTCACCAGCTGACTTAGAGACAGCAAGGATATTATCAGAAAATAAGCCGAAAAGGTTTATAAGACTTTTGGAACTCGGATTTACGGCAGAGCTTGAAACTCCCATATCAGAAGTAAGAATTGTTGATATTGAAAGTGTCAGACCGGCAGAGGAGGAACCAGCCATGCTTGCCGATCATTTTAGATTTCTGGTAGAATCCATTCTAATTGAGAAAAACAAAAGACCGCCTGAAATTACTTTAGCTCAAACAGATGAGCTAATGAAAGATTATCCTCTGCTCGCCAAAGATCACGCGATAGCTACCGCCGGCAAAATAAATGCCCTAAATGAGTTAACGCCGCAAGTTGTCCAAGGAACTAAACAGGCCAAAGCTGGCGGGCTGGAAAGTGCATGCTTGCAAAAAATTATTCCCCTGATGGAAATCCTCCAAAGGTTGCGCGAGAGAATATATGGCGCTCTTCTTGATCCAAATTCAAAAGACTTTGAAGCTGTAAAAAAAGTAATTGAAGATTATCAAAGTCGGGGAGCAGATGAGACTACTATTGTATTGGCGGTGGCCGGGCCTTTGTCGCAGGACACTCGACTGATCACCGGCTATCGCAGGGCAAAAGAATATGTTGAAGAGGGCATCTATGCTCCTTTTTTTAAAAAAGTTATGGAAGAACTTCAAGAAGCAGCAGAGGAGAAGCCGTTTGTTTCGGCAATAATAGCAGACCCCAGTGACTTACCAATGATACTCGAAGATGCGGCGGCAGAAACTTCTCTCCCCCCTCTTGGTCAACTGATGTCATTTCTTCGACAAAATGGCGTTAGGGATTTTACCGTTAAGGGGGCTACTCTAGCCGGTCCTTCTCCTGCCTTCAAGTCAGTACGATTGCAACTTGAGATCGATAATCCCAATGAATTTGAAATGGTTCTCGCTTTCACAGATCGGCATGAGCGAGAAAGAAACCTCATCGTTTCCTTTGATACTCAAAAAAACGTCCTTGACTGGTCGGTATTAGAAGATATAGCAAGGTATCCGGCGTGGGCCAAATTTTTGACAAAAATTGCCCATGATACGCTTTCTGCCAGGCAGGAAGAAATTGTCCAAGGAAAAGCTTTAAGACAAGTAGCATCGCCGGCGACAACAAATGCTCATCCTGCCATTCGCGGTGTACCGGGATTTTTGAATAAACCAAGGCCGGAGGCCCCGCTGACTTTGGATCGAAAAAATGGAAAAAATAGACGACCGCCAGCCAGACCACTGCTCCGAGAAACTACCACTGGAGACTTTCGAGTCTCCTTACCTAATAAAGGCAAAAAATTGAGCAAATTAGCAAAGGGACTAAAACCACAAGAACTAGAATTGATTATGGCGGCCCTGACTGGAAACGATCTTCCCCCCAACTCTTTAATTTCCCTGTCAAACGACCCAAGAAAAATTGGCGCCACGCATCTTGTCAGAGCGGTTGGTTTTCGGCTGTTTCTTCGCAAAACCTCAACAAATAATCACGGCAGGCCTTCCTTTGTAATTGTTCGTATTGACCGGGGAACCTAAAATATCGTCACTTTGGCATTTTTATATGACTTTAGGAGAAAAACTTAGGCCGGAATCTCATCCAGTTTTTCCAGCTACTATCGGGGAAGTTTTTCGCCCCGGCGTTTTAGTAGTTGACTTTGGTTGCGGCCTTTTCCCTTTATGGGGCTGGGAAATGTCAAAACTTCACGGCATCACTTATCATGGTATCGACAGAAATTCTGACTTTGTTGAAGGCGCAAAAGAATGGATTGATTTATGGAAATCTCAACCTCAACAACCAGTCGCAGTACCAACTATTGAACAGGGTGATTATTTTTCGCCCTATAATGGAGATCCCGCTGATGTGGTGATAGTTAATATGCCGGAAGTAGGCAGGAATTTTTTAGCCCGTGTCCGAAATGGAGAATTTGCGCAAGCGATATGGCAGAGGTTAAAACCCAACGGCTTGGCAATTATATATACTCAAACAGGTCATTACCCAAGAGGGACGCGGCAGATTATGCACCATGATTCTTATGTCTCTGTCATTAGCGGAGGAAACCTCGCTCAAAGAACGATAATTAAGGCTTTAGGCCGCCAGTTCGGTGCTGATAATGTCACATCGGGCAACCTGCCAGATTATATGCAGCACTTACTTACTTCTTATGATCTACCCGGTGAAAAAACCTTTATCCTGGCGCGAAAACCGCTTTAATAACGAAGGATAAGATTAAAAAACTTGGATTTTGGCGGATTGCTTCAACGCTTGGAATTTTTCGGCGAAGATTTTTTGCAGTTTTTGCTGTTTGAGCGCTCCTTCCGCCTCTTTGGCCTGTCCGGCCGAATCGGTGGCAGACATCTGGCTGTTATTTTTGCTAATGTAGTCTGCTATTTCCTCTGCCGAAACTGTGGCTTCTTTGACGTACATTTTTTCCAAAGACAATTGTAGTTTTAATTGCTCGCGAAGATCTGCTCTGGTTTGCCCCTGCTGGGAAAGAAGTCCGTCCAAAGCCGCCGCACCTCCCACATTTAGCTCAATTTGAGATAAGCTTTTGTCAATATCGCTGCTTGATACAGAAACGCCGCTTTTTTGTATTGCGGAATTGATAATTTTCTCGTTGATAAGCTGGGTCAGCACCGGCTGACGGTATTGCCTGTTAATTTTATTTAACAGCTCAAAATTGGTAATGGGAGAGCCATTGACTATGGCGGCAATAAACCAGCTCGTCTTAGAATATAAGAGACCAACAACAATAACAAAAATAACAACCGCTGCCATTAACTTTTTGTTCGCTCTGAAATTGGATAATTTCAAGAGGATGCCCTGACCCGAAGCCGCGGAAAAACTGGGCCGCACAACTTCTGGAAAAACTTTTGCTCTAAGCTTACGGGGCGCAACAACTTTTGATTTTGTTTTTGCCATTTACAGATAATAACAGAAAAATCCCGCTCTTGCAAGGAGAATTTATCGCCAAAGCTTTATGAAATTAATAAACTTGAAATAATCCGCCTAAAACTCTTTTTATCGTTGTTCTTTTATATTCATCCGATTTTTCGCTTGGTAATTGATCCGACTGCGCAAGAGAAAGCGAATAACTTGCAATTTTGCGTCCCGACTTAAGTCCGGGGTGAGAAAGAGTAAAATCTATCTCAATATTTCCTGCTGATTGCGGCTCACCGCTAACCCCAGATCTTTTTAAAGAATCATAAAAGCTATCGTGCATGATAGCACTTGAGAAAATAAACATTCTATCACCAACAACAACATATTTCACCAATGCTCGTCCTGGATATCTTGCGCGAATAGAACCAACCTCTTTTACTTGGCTATGAAAAAGATCAAGATCAAATGTCTCGACTTGTTCTTGCAGATTTATAACAAAATATTTCCCTTCTGCACCTTGGGTTTCTGCGGAATAAATCAACTACTCTCTCAATTCGTGGCGGCATAGTAGAATTGTAGCATAAGGATAGGCTAAAATCAAAATCAAAGGAAGTTAGGACGCAATAAACTCTTCCAACTTTTGGCGAGCTTCGGTATCGGTAAATTGAACAGGCGGCGATTTCATAAAGTAGGACGACGGTTCAATAAGGGGGCCGCCTATGCCGCGGTCAAGCGCCAAACGGGCGCAGCGAATGGCGTCAATCACAATACCGGCCGAGTTGGGCGAGTCCTCCACCGACAGCCGCACCTCGACATTCATCGACACATCGCCAAAATGCCTGCTTTCAATACGGATAAAAGCCACTTTATTATCGCGCATAAAAGGCACAAAATCGGAGGGCCCGATATGCACATCGTCAGAAGCAATATCTAAATTTCTAAGTTTAAGCTGGGAAGTAACGGAGCGGGTTTTGGACAGTTTTTTGGAGGTAAGGCGGGTTCGCTCCAGCATGTTTAAGAAGTCAGTGTTGCCGCCCACATTGAGTTGATAAGTTCTATCAACCGGCATGCCCCGGTCTAAAAATAAATTAACCAGCGTGCGATGAAGAATGGTGGCTCCCACCTGCGATTTGATATCATCGCCGATAATGGGAACTTTGGCTTTTTTGAATTTATCCGCCCAAACTTGGTCGGAGGCGATAAAAACCGGCAAACAATTAATCATGGCCACATTGGCTTTCAAACAAACATTCGCCCAGTATTCAACGGCTTTCTGACTGCCCACCGGTAAGTAGGTTATCAAAATCTGGGCTTGCGACTTTTTCAAAACCGAAACCGGGTCGGGAATTGCCGCCCGGCTTGGCGCGATAACGTCTTTGAGATAATGACCGATGCCGTCCAGCACTTTGGCATTGTTAACGATAACCCCCGTTTTAGCCACTTTGGCAAAAACCACCGTATTGTTAGGCGCGGCCAATATCGCCGCCGCCACGTCTTTACCCACTTTGGTTTGGTTAACGTCAAAAGCCGCCGCTACTTCGATATCTGCAATTTTATATCCACCTAAAACTGTGTGCATCAGCCCGACCACCCTTTGCCTGTCGCTAACGTTTTTGTAATATGTTAAGCCTTGAACAAGAGATGAGGCGCAGTTGCCCAATCCCACAATGGCGATTTTTATCTTGCCTTTTGCCATATATTTGGATACAATAGCAAAGAAAAGTATAGAAGTAAAATTTATAAATGTTATAATATATTAATAATAATTATATATGGTTAAGGAGCTAGAACGATTTATCATGGTAGTTGAACAGGGTTTGGTTACCCGGGCCGCCAGAAAGCTCAAAATCTCCCAGCCGGCTCTATCACTATCGCTCTCGCGTCTCGAAAAAGCCCTCCACAAAAAGCTTTTCCAAAGAGCCGGTAAGCGCCTGACTCTCACCCAAAAAGGACAAAATTTTTATCAAACCGCCCTAAAAATTGTCAAACTTTGGCAAAATGCCAAAGAAGGCGAGCAACTCGCCGCCTTCGCCATCGGTCTTTTTGACAATGCCGCTCTAAGACTTTCGCCAATGCTCAAAAAAACTATCGCCGAAAATCGCTTTCATCTGGAAATAACCATTGACAAATCACAAATACTCCTTTCCGGTCTTCAAAACGGGATTTTTGATCTGGCGGTGGCCGTTTTGCCTCATGATGAACAAACTCATGCCAAGATAACTCTGATAAAAACTTTTTCCGAGACGCTTTTTGCTGTTTCCTCCAAAATATGGCGGGGAAAAATAACTGACATTCCCTTTATTCTTTATAACCGGGGCTCTGAAACGCGCCATACCATTGATGCTGTTTTCCAAAAACATGGATTAAAACCGACAGTTTTTGCGGAGTCAACCGATCCGGCTTTTATGAAAGAGCTGGCGATGGGAGGAGCAGGCGTCACACTTCTGCCAAAAAACTTTGTCAAGCGGGAAATTGCCAACAGAAAACTGTTTGTGCAAAAATTCCCTTTTTCCTTCCGCCGCAAAATCGGGGTATGGGTAAGCCGCGAAGGAACGTTAACTTCCGATCATCCCTTCGTCAAACAAATCCTCTCCGAACTTTAGCCTCACAAGGTCTCACCTTGCGTGCGTAGATTATTTTAGCCACATATATCCTATAGTTGATTTTCTGGGAGTAATATGTTATAGTTTTTCTTCATGAAAGATAGACAGCCGCCTCGCCTCGGATTCAAAGACATCTTTTGGTCGAATCAACCTTATGATTCTCGCTGGCAGGAACCACAACTGCCTACTTTTCCTCGCGGATTAGAACAATATGAAATATTGCTGCGGTTTAACCGAAGACTACTTGAGGGAAAAAGCGCATTAGATTTTGGATGTGGCACAACAAATTTGAAGCAAGGGTTAGCAAGAGCTGGAATTCATCCAACGGAGATACATATGGTTGATATTAATCCTAAAGTCAGAGAAAAAAATCCAGATGCAATAACAATGGATGGTCGTTATCTCCAAAGTAGATTTCAGCCTAATTCCGTAGATTTTGCTTTTGCTCTTGCTTCCACATTTCAGATACCAGATAATGACAGACAGAAGATTTTTAGGCAACTATTAAGAATGTCAAGAATTGCAGTACATATGGGACCAATTTATAGACCAGATTTTGATTATTTAAATCGGGTTGCTGCCCAGAATCAATTTGACATTATTGTTTGCCGCCCTTTTGTAGAAAGTACATGGGACGTAATGAGTCATCGTCAGTTAGTTTTTAAACCTGTGACAATAGAAGATTATAACCATTTTGTACGGGATTATGATACAACGACAAGAATTATTCCTCCTAAAGCAGATAAACCGACTGTTCATCTTCGATTTGGCATTTTCAATGTGGATATTGATAAAGGAAGTTCTTATGTCATTCTTAAAAAACGATAGATAGATTGGATAGGCTTCCAAAACACCTAAAACAAAACTCTTCTATGTTGGTAGTTTTACCGGTGGATTATAACAGGAAGCGGTGGATTACCTTTTTGTTCAACCAATACCATTTCTGTTGCTTGATAAAGAATTAAAGAAAGCGCTTTTGCAAGATCTCTATCAATTCCCAGCGCTTCCGCCTGATTAACAGCCTCTAACAGATCCAGATTAAATCCTTGTTGTCCTTGCTGATTGGCTGCTTGTGTATTAAATGTTACTCTTGGTTTAAGATTAACAAATGCTACTTCTTCACTATGATCTCCTTGAACAGTTTCTACAGCAGCGCCGGCCTGTTGGGCACTTTGTATAAGCGCTTCTCCAGTAATTTTTATATTTTTTTCACTATAATTATCAAGACGAAGATAGGCTTCATCAAGACTGTGATTGTCTACGGCGTCTGTTAAACGACGCCTTATCTCGGCTTGATTATCAACAGCAGTTCCCAATATAACTAGCATTTTATCGGCAAAGCCGCAATCGCTAATATCATCATGAGCATGTCCCCCTCTATGAACTCCTGTTGTAAAACCACGACTCTGCAATGTTGCAAATCCACCTTGAATCTTTTTTTCATCAAGTTTAGTATTGGTGGCGATGGCTTCAATAAGAACAGGAAGAAGCGATCCGCCAAGCATTTGTGGTCCTTGTGGACTTTCTAAAGATGCTCTTCCATCAACACAGCGCGCCGGCTCATCACCTCTTAAAGGCTTTTCTATAAAGGGGAGTGGTAGCCTTGTTATTTCTGATGGTGAAGCAGAAGCTCTTTCTCCAGTCATGGAAATAATATAACATTATAAGATTAATTTATCAAGTCACTGCTTACTTTTTGGTACGTTGGAAAATATAGGAACAGCAAGCTCCGCGGATATTCTTAAAATCGGTCCCAAAAATCTATATAAGTTAGAAGTTAGTAGTCAAATCAGGCAAGCTGCGCCCGGTGCTGAAGAATATTTGCCCAAGTCAGCGCCCTTTCCGCCCACCAATCTTTGTTTTTTTTGCTAATTTTCTCTTGCTTTAATTTTTGGAATTCTATTATAAAATGATTAAAAACAGGCTTCACATCCGATGATAATTGCGCCTGTTTAACCTCATTAATATAAACTCCTGTCTGATCAAGAAAATACTTTATCAGCTTCTCTTTTTGCTGATAAGAATCGGCGCTCCAATTTCCAATTCTCGCTAGATTAACCGATATATCCAATATCCTGTCCCTAACTGATACTTTTTTCATAGAAGAAGTTCTTTAACTATTTTATCAAAACTTTTACGAATCTCCGCCGAAAGTATATCACGGCTATGATTATCTTGTCTTGGCCGCAAATTAATCATGGAGTTATAATCAATCTCGCCGGTTTTAACATCAATTCCCCCGCCCCACAAATCTTCCTGTTTTGATCCGTCCTGCAGCAATGTTTGTTCTCCGTCAAAATGCCGCTCGCCTCCCCCGGTCAAGATTTCTCTCTCTATATCAACCACCAACTTTATATAATATCCGCCAATATCTTCCGCCATCTTTTGTATCTCTTCAACACTTGCTTTTTCCCGAATAATCAAAATCATATGATGATTGTATACCCCTCTGCTTTCAAAATGCAACGGTATAATACCTAACGAAGCCCCGCTGAGCGGGGCGGAGTGGTATACCATACAATTTTTTTACCTCCCCAACCCCTCCTCCAAAAGTACCAAAATCATTTCTAATTTGAGTATTAAGACTAATTTAGATATAATCCAGTC
>CAZWMJ010000013.1:0-26503 GCA_964635045.1 uncultured Gammaproteobacteria bacterium | reverse complement strand
CACACAGTTTCAAAGTGCTACAAATGCGGCATGACGCTTGAACCTTTGCCTCTTGAACAATGGTTTGTTAAAGTGGCGTCTCTGGCCAAAGCCGCGTCAAACGCGGTTAAAAAAGGAGAAATTAACATCTTCCCCAAGAATTTTGAGGCGCAGTATCTTCATTGGCTGGATAATCTGCGGGACTGGAATATTTCCCGCCAAATTGTCTGGGGAATCAGAATTCCCGCCTGGAAAAACAGCAAATCCGGTCAGTGGCTGGTAACTGCGGGCGAGGCGCCGGAAGGAAACGAGTGGCAGCAGGATACAGACACTTTTGATACCTGGTTTTCTTCCGGACAATGGCCCTTCGCTACGCTCAGGGCAAGCCCATATAAGAGAGACTTTGAAAGGTTTTATCCCACGGACGTGATGGAAACGGCCTACGATATTTTGAAAGCATGGGTGACTCGAATGGTCATGCTTGGTTTATACACAACAGGCAAAATCCCTTTCAAAAACGTTTTATTTCATGGGATTGTTAATGACCCCTATGGCAAAAAAATGAGTAAAAGCAAAGGAAACGTAGTTAATCCATTAGAATTAATTGATCAATATGGCGCTGATGCTGTGCGCTTTGCCCTAATTTACGGAAACGCCACGGGTAACGATCAGGCGCTTTCTTACGGAAAGCTTGATGCGGCCAGAAAATTTACCAATAAACTGTGGAATATAGCCCGATTTATTGATATAAATCGAACTCAAAACTCAAAACTCAAAACTCAAAACTCATTGGATGAATTATCAAAAACCGCCAAACACGAAAATGACAAAGAAATGATTAAGAAAACGCAATTATTGATTAAAACAATAACTAAAGATTTGGAAACTTATAACTTTAATCGCGCGGCGGAAACTCTTTACGACTTTATTTGGCACACCTTTGCCGACAAACATATCGAGGATGTCAAAAACAGAATCGATAAAAATTCATTCTTAATTCTTAATTCCTTATTCTTAATTCTTCTCAAGCTGCTTCATCCTTTTATGCCGTTTGTGACGGAAGAAATACACAAACGGCTCGGATCGGAAAAATCAATCATGATAGAAAGGTGGCCGCAATGAGCAAAAAACGGGAATTCCCGAAGATTTACCGAACTATTACCGAAAGACTAAATTCTTCTAAGATTGTTGTTCTTGTTTTATTTATCCTTGCTGTGGCTATCATCATTTCCGGTTTGGATTTATATAAAAATTTAGAGGCCAAACAAAAAATTGACAAGGAGAGACAGGAGATAATTTCGGAAATTAACTTTTGGCAGGGGATTGCCTCAAAATATAAAGGTTATAGAGATGCCTATTATCAACTGGCAGTTTTGGAATATCGTCTAAAAGATTTCGACAAAGCAAAGTTTTATTTGGAAAAGGCCTTAGCGCTTGATCCCAATTTTGAAGAGGGAAGAAGATTACGCAGATTTCTCTCCCTTTAAGAGCGTTACATTTGTTACCTACGCAATTGCAAAGTAAACGTCGCTACGAAGTTTTGAGTACCTCGGTTACTGCTTCGGCAAAATCAGGTATATCATCTGGTTGTATCCCGCCAACATTGACACGGTTACCTACCATGTATATCGCCCATTGCTCTTCGAGCGCTCTGACTTGTTGATTAGTTAAAGGAAGCATGGTAAACATGCCTGCGCCATCGGCCACTTGCTTAAACTGAGGTATAGCTTCTGCCAAGAGTTGCCTTCTTGTTCGAAGAAGCGCAGCGGCACGGGGCAGGTCTTCCTGGGTCCATCGGATTAGCAACTGAGGATGAGTTAAAACAGTAGTAATCACGTCTTCTCCTTCTGCAGAGGGAGAAGATATTGCCGCTCGTGTTGCGGCATTGATAAAGCGCTGATAGGTGAGTTGTTCTTCATGTGAGTCCGCAGGGACAAGCAGTGCGCCAACCCGACTGCCATACGAGCCGCCGATTTTTGAATAGGATAAAGCAACCGCATACGAAACACCTTCCTCATAAAATATTCTAATTGGTAGCGTATCTGGCTCAATTCCATCTGCAAATCCGGCATAGGCGGTATCCAAGAGGGCAACTCTGCCGTGTTTTTGCAATGCTTGTGCAATTGTCCGCCATTCGTCCTTTGTTTGCGGATTTATACCTGTTGGGTTATGGGTGGGGCCGGTGTGCAAAATGACAGCCATGTGATCGATATTGGGATTGGCAATTGCGTCAAGAAACCCTTCCATATTGAATCTGCCATCTTGATCTATATGTTCGTATTCAACAAGAGGTAGCCCGATTGCTTTTAAGATCCCATGATGATTTGCCCAGGTTGGTTTACTTACCAAAACCGTTGGGGGCGCAGTTGATTCCATGGTATTTTCTGCCGCCATTCTTTGGGCCAGCGCCCACGTATGAATAGCGCCAGTGCCACCTGCCGTTCCTGCTGCTGCTAGGCTATCATTTTCCAATAAACCATTCGTATAATCTCGTAGTACGAGTCGGGCCGATGCTTCCAAAAACGTTGGATCTCCCGGCCATTCTCGAACACCAGCGGGGCTTAAGTATTGCGGTTCGGTGCGGCGGGGATGTTGGTGTACGATTGCTCTTGCAGCAGTGATAGT
The DNA here is from genome assembly GCA_964635045.1 of uncultured Gammaproteobacteria bacterium. Taxonomy (GTDB): domain Bacteria; phylum Patescibacteriota; class Microgenomatia; order Levybacterales; family UBA12049; genus CAZWMJ01. The sequence goes on along the minus strand of CAZWMJ010000013.1, from coordinate 23,899 downwards.
TGGGGGGACAAAAATTTTTCCTTCTTCCATCATGTAACCAATACCAAAGTTCTTTTTTCCAGACCGTGGATCTCTTCCGAATCGATCTTCAACACCCAAAATCGCATCAGGGGGAAGTCTATTTGCCGCTGTGATCCAAAGATTACGTGTTATTTCGTGCAGTGCTGCCATAATGCTTGCAATTATATAAGGAGATTATTTTTTGTCAAGAGGTCGAAAATATGGATAAAAAATATTAGGACGCATGAGATCGTATTCTTGTGGTCATTACTTGATGAAGCTCAATATAAACCAGATAATGATTAAAACTGAAATCGCCCTCTTCGTTTATTTGAATTCGTCCCTGCCGCAATACTTGGTCGCCCTCTGCGGTTCTTCTTTGGGAGATCACGCTTGCATTACCTCCTTCCCATAGGTACCACTGTTTGACTGGAATCCCTTCGCGAAATTGTTTTAATAAAATTCCTGGTGTATCACCTTTTTCAACAAAACTTGGGACTACAATGCCTAATCCCGGTATATAAATTTGTCTATTATTCGATTTTACTGGTGCTTGTTCTCTGGTAATTCCTACTGAAGATAGATGGTCAACAAGATTATCATAAAAAGCAGCAAGATGTTGTTTTATTCTTGGAGATGAATATTCAGGGTTATCCGTGCATTCTTCTATTAAATTTGTTAAACCTCCTAGATTCTCGATGACTATTTGCGGTTCTTCCTGATTATCTTGCGAAATATGAGCATTCACAGTTTTATCTTGTTGTTGTCCGGTGTTGGAAAAGTTAGTTCTCTTATATGAAGCGCTTCCATCGGCAGCAATTTCAAAGTTTTCAATATAAAAGCCGCCAGTCCGTTGAGAAACAGTTCTTGCCATTCTAAGAGTATCTACGGTTATGTTTATATCAAACTCTCCTTCCGGATAAACAAAGCTAAATGGACCCGGGTTGGGTATCTCTGCAAGACGCCGCTCGGTAATTCCCGCTGCCTCAAGCGCCGTAGTAAGTCGATTATAAAGTCGTTGCGCAAGTTTCATTTCTGATGAAATTGAGGGATTGTCGGGCGAGGCGGGGGATGGGAATAATCTGTCACCCTCTACTGTTCCTGTTCCCGCAAGAACATTTTCTATTTCTTTACAAGCTTTTCCGTTTAGATCGCTAGAGTCATAGCCGAGCACTTCATTTGTCATATTATGGGTTAATATATATCACAAATCAGTCTCTTTGACAAGCATACCTATTCACCAGACTTTAAGAGGATTTGGTTTCTAGGGGAGTTGACGGTTTTGGTTCTGCTTCCGGTTTAGTTTCGGCCGAGGGTTTTGTTTCGCCTTTTGCCCCTCCGGCAGTAGCTTCTTCAGTCGGCGCTTCTTCGGCTTTGGCCGAGTCAGACTCGGCTTTGGCCCCTTCAGACTCGGCCTTGGCTGTTTCAGCTGCCGCCGCCTCTGCCGCCGCCTGCTCTTGCGCTTCTTTGCTAACCAGCTCGGTAATTTTTACCGCCACTTGCCCCGCATCGGTTAAAACAGTCACCCCGCTTGGTATTTTTAGCTCTCCCACCGTTATCTGCTCGTCAACTGAATCCAAACCCTCAACATTTATTTCAATACGTTCCGGCAGATCTTGGGGCAGCGCCTCTATTTCTATTTCAGAAAGCGGTTGGAGAAGTAAGCCCACTTTTTCAGCGACCGCTTTAGGAATACCTACGGAGATAACCGGCACCATTGTTTTTACTTTTTCTGCCAAATTTACCTGATAAAAATCAGCGTGCAGAGGTTTTTGAGAAAGATGATCAAGCTGCACATTATGAATAAGAACAGGATGAATCTTTTTGTCTAATTCTAATTCAATAAGGCCGGTTTCTCCGGCCTCCTTAAAAACCGTCTCAAATTCTTTTTCCTTCACCTGAACCGCAATTGATTTAATGTCCTTGCCGTAAATATTGGCCGGCAAAATTCCATCGCGGCGAAGTTTTTTTACCTTTTTCCCCAAAACGTTTCTTTTATCAACAGTCAGTTTTACTTTTTTTGCCACAATAGTAGGTATTGTAGCGAAGTTTACTCTTTTTTACAAGTGCTATTTAATTTAGTGTTATAATGGTGCTTGAATATTATGCGAATTTTGGGGATTGATCCGGGCATCGCCAGAACCGGCTGGGGAATTATAGAAGCTCAAAGACAAGCGCTTAAAGCTCAAAGTTATGGTTGTTTTGAAACTTCTGCAAAAGAGGGGAGCCCTAAGCGTTTGCTTTTAATCTATAATTTTATTTCAGACTTGATAGAGAAACATCAACCCGACGCTTTGGCTGTTGAGGAGTTATTTTTTAACACCAATGCCAAAACCGCTTTCATTGTCGGACAGGCAAGAGGGGTGGTGCTTTTAGCGGGAGCGATAAAACACGTTCCGATTTTCGCTTACACTCCTTTACAGGTAAAAACGGCAGTTACCGGATATGGCAGAGCGGAAAAAAAACAGGTGGGATGGATGGTTAAAGTTTTGCTTAAACTGAAAGATATTCCCCAGCCTGATGATACGGCGGACGCTTTGGCTGTTGCCATTACTCACGCTTTGTCCAGTAAAATCGGGGAAATTAGAAGAAGGCATATGTTATAATCGGGGTAACTTGTTATGATTGGATTCCTCAAGGGAGTAATTGAAGAAAGACTTGATCCATATTTGCTCATTAACGTTAATGGAGTGGGCTATAAAGTACTTACTTCCTATACGGTTTTATCCAACGGAGCCTTAACAGGGGATCGGATTAAACTTTTTACTCATACCCATGTTCGGGAAGACGTTTTAGAATTGTACGGATTTGGAGCGTTGGAAGACCTTAAAATGTTTGAGCTGTTAATTGGTGTTTCGGGAGTTGGACCCAAAACCGCCATTGGTATTTTCGCTCTTGGTGAAACTTCGGATATCAAAAAAGCAGTTGTAACCGGAGATATTTCTTTTTTCACCTCGGTGCCGCGATTGGGGAAGAAAAACGCTCAAAAAATCATTATAGAGCTAAAAAGTAAACTTGGATCAATAAACGATTTAGACCTATCGGAGTCTGCCACGCAGGAATATTCGGAGGTTGTTTCCGCTCTTAAGGCCTTTGGGTTTAGCAGCAAAGAAGCCAATGAGGCGGTAAGGCAGATAAAAGGACAAGGAAAAACAACGGAAGATAAAGTCCGTTTGGCATTAAAATATCTGGGGAAATGATGATGAGCGTTTCAGATAAAAATAAAATAAAAAAAGAAGAAGACAGCATTGAAGAAGAAACGATGTTTACTTCTCTCCGCGCCCAAACATGGGAGGACTTTTGCGGGCAAAAGGCGGTAAAGGATTCGTTGCATATTGCCATCACCGCGGCCAAAAAAAGAAAAGAGGCGCTGGAGCATGTTCTTTTCTATGGTCCCCCCGGTTTAGGAAAAACTACCTTAGCTCATTTGGTGGCAAAACAAATGGGCAGCAATATTCGGGTGACTTCGGGACCGGCCATTGAGAGGGCCGGGGATTTGGCGTCAATACTGACCAATCTGGAAAATAAAGACATCCTGTTTATTGATGAAATTCACAGACTTAATAAGGTCGTTGAAGAAACGCTTTATCCGGCCATGGAGGAGTATTGTTTGGACATTGTGCTGGGGAAAGGTCCGTCTGCCCGAACGCTTCGTTTGGATCTGCCCCGCTTCACCATTATTGGAGCAACGACCAGGGTGGGACTTTTATCGGCGCCGCTTCGCGATCGTTTCGGTGTAGTGCATAGATTGACTTTTTACAGCCCCAAAGAATTGGAAACAATAATAGCGAAGGCGGCAGACAAATTGCGTCTGATTATTGATAAAGAAAGTATCAAAGAACTGGCGGTTAGAGCCAGAGGAACTCCCCGCATTGGTTTGAAATTGTTAAAAAGGGGACGGGATTTTGCTCAGGTGAAAGGAGAGGGGAAATTGACAAAGGAATTGGTGCAAGAGGCGCTGACCTTGTTGGAAGTTGATCCTCTGGGACTGGACAGCGGCGATAGACGGCTTCTTTTGGCCATCATCCAAAAACATAGCGGAGGGCCGGTGGGCATAGAAACAATTGCCTCCACCATCTCCGAAGATATTGGCACAATAGAGGAAGTGATAGAACCATATCTTTTACAAATCGGATTTCTGAGAAGAACAAATAGGGGAAGAGTAGCTACCAAAATAGCTTATCAGCATATAGGTATTTCTTATCCGCATGGTGATGTTTAGTATTTATGATTTCCACAATATTTTTTGATCTGGGTGGAGTTTTGCTTTATGATTTCCCCTCTGGCGGAATAAAAGAGTTTGAAAAAGTGTTTGATTTACCAAAAGAAATTATTGACGCTGCTTGGATGAAAACCGATTCTGGTGGGTTTGCGCTGGGCAGGATTAGCGAAGAAGAGCGCTGTCAGCGGTTTCTAGATGAGTTAGGATTGCCTGAAAACAAAATTTCCGCATGTATTGAGGCATATTATAAAGGTTTTAAACCAATTAAAGAAACAATTTTTTTTGTGCGACAGCTTAAAAAGACTAGGCCGGATATTGATTTTGGTATTCTTTCAGATCAGCATACCGGCATTGCCCACTATATCAGAAAAAAATATAAATATATTCTGAGGTTATTTTCTGAGTCGCTGATTTTGATTTCCGCCGAGGTGGGGATGAGTAAGAAAGAAAAGGATTTAAGGATTTACCAAGAGGCAATCAAAAGAGCTAGGGTATTACCAAGTCAAATTCTTTTTGTTGACAATACTCTCAAAAATATTGAAAATGCCAAGAGTTTGGGAATGAACGGGTTTTATTTTGATATAAAAAGAAAAAGCCTGTCTTCGTTGATATCATCTTTAGATGAAAATATTTAAGCTGTAAACGTTTCAGAAGATATTGGAACAATAGGAGAAAAGTAGCTACAAAATCCGCCTACGAACATTTTAGGAAAAGTTTGACGGAGAAGATAAAAAACAGCAAAAGTTGCTATAATTTTTTGAATCATAGTATAATACGCTTGCTATGAATAATATTTATATGGATTCAACATTTTTTCCAACTCATAACCAAAGAGATGAAAGAAGCACAATAAAGAGGGTATCATTCTCACGATTACAAGGAGACAATACAGACGTTAATAGTGCTACCTCAATTTTTAATTTACCCCAAGAGAATATTAAAAGAATGGAGCAACAGTTTAATGAAGAAAAAAAGAAGAAAGAATAGAGGCAGAAATTCTTCTAGGGATAAACAGTTAGCAAATTATCCACAAAGAATTGAAGTTGAGCAAAACGCCAATCAACAAATAAATACTACGGAAATTATAAAACAGATTCAATCAGAGAGGAGCTCTAGGTTAATTGCTTATATAGTTAGCACTAGGCAAGGCGTAAGTTTTCAGATAGCAGACGACGCTGTAAGAGTTATCTACGATCATTTAGTTAGTCTTAAAATTAAAAAAGGCGAAAAGATAGATTTATTTTTACATAGTTTTGGTGGAGTTGGAGTTGTTCCATGGAAGCTGGTTAATTTAATTAGAGAATTTACAGACAACTTTGAAGTACTCGTGCCATATAAAGCATATAGTGCGGCAACACTTATTGCGTTAGGAGCCAATAAAATAATTATGCATTTGATGGGAGAGTTGGGCCCAATCGATCCTCAAGTAGCGAATGAATTTAATCCAATTACGCCTCAAGGACAACAAATAGGGATTAATGTTGAAGATCTGGTTTCTTATATTGCTTTTGTAAAAGATTATGTTGGTATAACTCATGAAGATGAGCTCATACAGTCTCTAAACGCTTTGACTAATAATATTCATCCTTTAGCGCTTGGAAACGTACATAGATTTTATTCCCAATCAAGAATGATGGCAAGAAAACTACTAAAGCTTCATATGACAGATCCGAAAGAGGAATATATAATTGATGAGGTTACAGAGACTTTAACTTCAAAATTATTTTTTCATGGCCATCCAATAAATAGGAAAGAAGCCGCAGACTTGAAATTAAAGATCGAAAACCCGTCGCAAGAGGTAGAGAACTTGATGTGGAATCTTTACCTTATGTATGAGAGAGAGCTTCAAATGAAGGATTCTTTTAATCCTAAAGAGATGTTAAATAGCTCGGGTCGGGATACCTTAGATTCGGTTGAAGTTACTGGGGCTTGCATTGAAAGCGAAATGAAAAAAGATAAGTTTGTTTCTAGATTCAGAATTACTAGACCGACAATTCCTCAAAATGCACCGCTGTCATTGCAAATTCAGGCATCGATTGAGGCTATTACAATACCGTTAAGTAGTGGTTGGGAATCGGAAAGATAGACTATGGAGTTCCTCAAGGATTACTACTTTTTAATTCCTGGCTTAATTTTAAATCTCTTAATTCTTAAGGAAAGATAAGTATTAATACCCCGTCGGCTTGCTGCGGGGAAGTTTATTTTTCTTAATAAATTTACTTCTAAAAAATTGATAATTATCCTCATCGTTAAGAGCGTAAATCCCTTCGGCAATTAATAATAGGTTTGTAGAAGACATTACCCATTTTCTGAACCTAGCCCTATTATCAGTAGTGCTTTTTGAGATGGCTAATATAGAAAGAACATCCTCATTTAAGTTAGTGTTTTTAATACCATTTGCCTTAGCAATAAAAGAGTCACTAGCTAAAGACATTAATATGTTCATGAACGAAGTTCTATATTTTTCATTTCCAAATGTTGAAATTACTATGGCCTCATCGGGCAAATGATCATATTCTAAGTAAAATTCATTAAGGTCATTGTATACATGCTGAATAAATATTTTCTCGTTTGAGTATAGATTAGATTTTTGATTTCTTGGATTTTTAATTGGTCTAATCTTCTGTTTTAACTGTTTCGCATCTTTAGTAATCAGTTTCGGATCTCTATTGGAATTTATTAAACTCAAAACAACATCTGCATTAATCTGAGAGTTATATTTTGGATTGAATAAAAGAGGAACAGACTCTCTAAAAACCGTATAATTTTTAAGGTTGTAGAGCTTTTGTCTTATGTCTTTCTTATTTTTAAAAAATCTGTTAATTCTATAGCAGTAACTTCCCAAATCTCTTGTGATATAACTCATTTTAACATTACTATGTGGATCATAAATTTTATAAAGTAGGGCGTGTAATCTGATACCATAATTACTTAAATAATTATTTATAATTTCTCCAAATTCCCACATTAATTCAATTTTAGATATTGGATCTTTTTCAATGCGAAATCTGTTATTCAAGGGCGCTAATTGATCTATTAGCTCAACCAGATGCTTGTTATTATTAGTAGAGTTTTTATTAATCATTTATTTCTTGAATGTTCCTATTGAGTCTAAAGGATGATTTATAAGGTCTTTCATTCGCTGTTCAAATCTAAATATAAAATCAATTTGCTCGTCAAGCACAGTTTTCCTATTGGGTTCTAATTTTTTTTGTTGGTAAAATACTTCTTTATACTCGCTTGATATTACAGCAGAAAGATAACTTGCCAATCTTGCTGTAATAATCATTTGCTCTAGTTCTTCCTTTCCTTTTCTATCTTTAAAATCTTCATGATATGTAAATATCGTGATAATGCCATCCCCATAATGAGATCTTTGTTCAGATGGTAAGGTGCTGAATTCAATTCTTATCCCTTCTTTTTCTGGAGATATTTTTCTGCCCTTTAGGTCTCCGTCATCATTTGAAATAGCATTAATAATCTTGACTCGTCCTTTTTCTCCACCATCCCCATTTCCTCCATGAATAAATACTTCATATTGCTCAAGACTTGCTGGATCTTCAATCACATTTCGGGATGGTTCTTTCTTTGTCTTACTTCCTTCATCTTGATATCTTAACCTTAATTCTTCTTCTTTAGCCAATTCCGACAATAGATCAGTTAGTGTAGATGCTAGATGCTTGAAACTTTCATCGCTTCTGTTTTTATTTATTGTTTCAATTGCTTTATATATTTCATCCTCAAGTTTTATGATCTCATTGTATATTGCTGTTCTTTCCTGCATTCTGCCCCTTCCGCCAAGAAAGTCGTCTCTCGTTAAAACTGGCTCTAAATTTTCTCCCACTTCTATGTATCCTGTTAAATAATAGTTTTCCCACACTTTTTTTCTATGCGCGGTCTTACTGATAAACGAATTCATGTTTGCTATATTGTTTATTTTTCTTCCCTTACGAGAAAAGAATGGGGGACGATCAATTTTCTGAGAACATACTTTCAGATTAACAGCTATTCCTTTCTCTGTAAGCACAGTTATTGTAGACTGTCCTCTTTCCCATGAATTAATTATTTTTTTGATAGAGATTCCCTCTACAATATCATAATCAAATGGCTGACAAATATATTCCTCATTTCCATCTACTATTTTAATCTCTACATTTCTAGTAAGAAGAAGCTCAAAATATCTTTCGACCTCTTTCTTGAGTTCTTTTGGATTCAAGCTCTTCATCTGATTAGCGTCAATATCATGAAGCTCGACTAATGTTCCACTGGGTTGTAGATTAAAATCTCTTAATCGCATCAAGCTTGCGTTTGGGCTATCTCTATCTATGGAAATAGCTAGTTGTGATCCATCTATCTCTTTTGAAGCAACAATTAATACTTGAGCAAAAAATCTATATGCATGTGCTCCTAACCCAAACTGTCCGTTAACCCAAGCTCTTTTTTGTTCCTTCCTTTTTTTTACTGACTCATTAATGCTATTAGCTAATCCTCTAATTGTTTCTAAATTCATTCCAGAACAATTGTCTCGTATGAGAATTCTGTTTCTGTTACGATCTATGATAATTTTGATTTTAACATCCCTTTTGTATCTACCATTTTCTTCAAAGAAATCGTCTGCACTATCAAATGAATTATCAATATATTCCATAAGAGCCTTACTTAGGGATCTGTAACCTTCCGCAAGTAAGTTTAGAAGTTGATATTGATTTCTAATATTTATTGGAATCTCTTCCAAAAGATTATTCATATTAAAGCTTAAACTCTTTTTTCTTGTGGCCATGGAATTTGACTTTGGATATTTTTAATAGGGATTCTATTGCGGAGAAGATTTTATTTACCTCCTCTTCAGAATATTCGTAAGTAGATTTGTTAGATAAATTTCCTAATAATCTTATCTGATTAAGAATGTTATTTGTACGCCTAGTGGCTATTCTTTTAAACCTTTCGTTTCTGCTTTCCATAAATTAAAAATGTATATAATATTTTTAATATATCATAACATTTTAATTTTGTCAAGTAGGTATTCTGACTGACTACATCAGTACTTTCTATCCTCATGGTGATTCTAAAATGCAAAAGAGATTGTTTTAGCGAAGACCAAGATGAAAGATGGTTTGGAAGAAGGGGACGGTTGTTATAATAATTTGGATAATGATGGTAAATATTATTGATAGGATAAGGAATTTATTGACGCGAAAAATACCATTTTTCCGCACAACAAAAGCGATAGAAATATGAAGCAAGACTAGTAAATTAAAGGTAACGGTTCTGGCAAACGTTTCCGAAGATATTGTCAAAAGATACTTAAAAATAAATATCAGTAAAATTGACAGGCTAAAACCGATACAGGCTATAAATAACCAGCGGTTACGGGTCATAATGGGATTTTGAGGATTGCGAGGGTCTCTTTCGAGCAGATCGGAGTCTTTCGTATCGGAAGCAAGAGCCAGCGCCGGCAAACCGTCCGTCACTAAATTTATCCACAGAATTTGAGTGGGAAGAAGAGGGGAAGGCATACCTAATATGGTGGCGAAAAATACCAAAGACAGCTCTGCCAGATTTCCCGACAACAGATAGGTAATAGATTTTAAGATATTATCATATATTTTTCTTCCTTCTTCCACCGCTTTAATCAGAGTAGAAAAGTTATCGTCAGCCAAAACAATATCGCTTGCCTCCTTCGCCACATCGGTGCCCGATTCTCCCATGGCAATGCCGACATCGGCTCGTTTAAGAGCCAGAGCGTCATTGACTCCGTCTCCGGTCACTCCAACCACAAAACCGAGTTTTTTATAAAGCGCCACCAGACGAAGTTTGTCCTCCGGTTTTGCCCGGGCAAAAATACGAATCCTTGGCAGTATTTTTTTTAGCTGTTCATCGGAAAGCTCTCTCAGCTCATCTGAAGTTATAACATCTTCATCTTTTTCGATTAAATTAAGCTCTCTGGCAATGGCCAGAGCGGTAAGTGTGTTATCTCCGGTCACCATGACTGTTCTGATACCGGCTTTTTTGGCTTGTTCTAAAGCAAGTTTTGCTTCAATTCGCGGAGGATCGTAAATACCGACAAATCCCAAAAATTCCAGATTGCTTTCAAGATGCTCTCTTGGTGAATCCATATGCGCTTCGGCTTTTTTGGCAAAAGCAATAACACGGAGTCCTTCTTTGGCGTATTGTTCAAAATTAAGTTTGAACTTGTCTTTATCTTTTTTGGTCAATGCGCTTTTTTCCAGCAGTATTTCCGGCGCCCCCCGAACGAACACATATCTTTTTCTTCCATCTGTCCAAACAGTTGTGACCGTTTTTGTTTGCGGGTCAAAGACGTATTCGTCAATAATTTTGCCTGTTTTTTTAATCAAAGACATATCTTTAGTAAGACTCTGCGCCCAAAGAAGAAGCGCTCCGTCGGTTTTATCGCCGATAACATCCCAAGTGGAATCCCCATCCTCTTTCTGAATAAGCGATGCGGTGTTGCCCAAAACACTTGCCTGTAAGATTGACGGAAGAAATTTGTCATCTACCGCAAAGCATTTTTTCACTCTCATGGTGTTTTGCGTCAGCGTTCCGGTCTTATCGCTAAGAATTATCTGCACTGAGCCAAGCGTTTCCACAGCCGCCATTTTTCGAACAATCGCTTTATTTTTTGCCATGCGATTGACGCCAATTGCCAAAGAAATGGTAATGATAGCGGGCAGTCCCTCCGGTATGGCGGCAATGCCAATGCTAATCGCCAGAAGTATCAGAGGAAAAAGAGGTTTATTTTGCCAAAGACCTATCGGGATAAGCAAAAGAGAAATAGTAATAGCCAAAACAGACAGCATTTTCCCTAAAAAATCAAGTTTTTGCTGAAGCGGGGCTTTATCGGTTTCTATCTTTGACAAAGTTTGGGCAATCTGCCCAAAACGCGTATTCATGCCGGTCTTTTCAACAAAAATTTGTCCCTTGCCTTTGATGGTGAGAGTTCCCAGCAGAACAGCATCTTTTTGTTTTTTTATCACCGGCAGCGATTCGCCGGTAAGCAGGGACTCATCAATTTCTATATGATGGGCGCTTAAAATATAGCCGTCAGCCGGTATGCGATCCCCTTCAAATACAATAACTAAATCTCCAGGCACAATTTCAGAGGTAGGAATTTGCGCTTCTTTTCCGTCTCGGATAACACGAGAAAGAGGACTAATAAAACTTTTTAACTTTTGAAGTGCCTTTTCCGCGCGATATTCTTGGAAAAAACCAAAAAGAGCATTAAGAATGAGAATAGCGAAGATAAATATTCCGTCAAGAACGTCGGTTATGATAAGAGCAAAAATTGCGGCAATGGCTAATATGCCGTTAATAAAAGTGGGGAATTGAGATAAAAAAGAAGAAAGAATAGAGATTTTTTCTTTGGTGACAATCTCATTTCTGCCGAAGGTTTGCAGTTTTTCTTTGGCCTCTTTTGACGATAATCCTTTTTCCATAGTTTATATTATAGTATTTCAATCTTGGGTCTGTATTGGAGAGCCTCGGCGATATGGTTTGGTTCTATATTTTCCGACAGTTCCAAATCGGCGATGGTTCGGGCCAGTTTTATTGTTCTATAGTATGAACGGGCCGATAAATTCATCTTTGACACAGCCAGATTAAGAAGCGAGATGCATTCCTTTGACAGGGGGCAAAATTGTTTAGTGTCTTTATTGGTCATTTCCGAATTTGAACTGATTTTACTTCGCTTCACAGCGTTCTTAAACCGTTTTGTTTGCTGATCTCTGGCTTTTTGCACCCGGCGTCTCACCTGTTTTGAATTTTCAATTTTATTATTTTTATCGGTTGTAAGTTTTTCCACCCTGACTGCCGGAACTTCCAAGTGGATATCAATTCGATCAAGCATTGGTCCGGAAACTCTTTTTTGATAGCGAAGGATTTGAGAGGAACTGCAGTGACATGAATGCTTGGGATCTCCAAAAAAACCGCAAGGACAGGGGTTTTGGGCGGCGGCCAGCATAAATTTGGCAGGGAACGTGATTCTTCCGTGAGCGCGTGAGATGGTAACGTGGCCATCTTCCATTGGCTGTCTAAGCGCCTCTAAAACATGACGCGGGAATTCGGGAAACTCGTCCAAAAATAAAACTCCCCGGTGAGCCAGAGAAATCTCTCCGGGTTTTGGGCTGGCGCTTCCCCCAATCAGTCCAATATGAGAAGTGGTATGGTGGGGATTTCTAAAGGGACGTTTGGTAACAAGGGGATCTTTTCCCAGCAGTCCCGAAATACTGTAGATTTTTGTTATTTCAATAGCTTCGTCAAATGTCAGTCTGGGAAGTATGGAAGGCAATGTTCTGGCCAGCAGCGTTTTTCCGGCGCCCGGGGGCCCTTTGAGCAAAACGTTATGTCCTCCCGCCGCGGCAATTTCCATTGCTCTTTTGGCTTGTTCTTGTCCATTGATGTCTTGCATGTCAAAATCAAATATCTCTTCATCAAGATAAGCGTCTAAATTGGTATGTTTTTGGGGTTTTATCGGCAAAGAGTCTGTTAAGTGCTTAAAAAGAGACAGAAGCGAATCAACCGGAAAAACCTGCATGGTTTTGATAATGGCCGCCTCTCTGGCATTAATACTGGGAACGAAAATTCTTTTTCGCTTTTTGTCTTTTGCCATAAGCGTTTGCGGTAAAATGCCGTTGGTGTGTCTCAATCTGCCGTCCAGAGACAGTTCTCCGCTAAATTGAGAGTCGGTTATATCGGCCGTGAGTTGCTCGGAAGCAATAAGTATGCCCAAGGCAATGGGCAGATCATAGCTGGGACCTTCTTTTGGCAAATCTGCGGGAGCGAGATTAACTGTTATTCGTTTGGCCGGAAAATCCGCGCCGCTGTTTTTGATAGCCGATCGAACTCTTTCTTTGGCTTCTTCCACCGCTTTGTCGGGAAGCCCGACAATGGTGAAAGAGGGGAGACCTTGTGTTGCGATATCAACCTCCACTTCCACCGCCACCGCATCAAGACCAACTACCGCAGAAGAATTTACTTTAGCCAGCATACATTAGTATCATAGCATTTTAGGCTTGACAAAAGACAGGATAAATTATATAGTAAAGCATGGAGCCAGAGAAAAATTTGATAGTTGTTGTTGATTTTGGTTCTCAAACGGCGCATCTGATTGGCAGAAGACTTCGTGATCATGGTATTTCTATCCTCATTAGTCAACCGGAACAGGCTCTTTCTCAAATTAAAAAGTTAAAACCACAAGGAATTATTTTATCCGGAGGACCCAGTTCTGTTTACGAGAAATCCGCTCCCATCATTGATAAGCAAATTTTTGACTTAAATATTCCCATCTTGGGGATTTGTTATGGCTGGCAGCTGACTGCTCAACTTTTGGGAGGAAAGGTGGTTGGTGGTCACAAAGAATATGGTCCGGCCAACCTGTCAATTATAAATGAGGGAATTATACTAACCGGGGTGGAGAACAATTCGGTGGTGTGGGTCAGCCATGGAGATACCGTGGTAGATATTCCCCCAGGATTTACCTACCTTGGGCAAACCGAAAGTGTCAGGGCGGCAGCGGCGGGGGATTTAAAACGAAAGATTTTTGGCGTTCAGTTTCATCCGGAAGTGGATCATACGGTATTCGGCAAAGAGATTTTTAAAAATTTTGCCACTATTATTTGCGGACTTAAAATTTCCCAAAAAACAATTGATATAGATAAAATTATCAATGATATCAAACAGAAAGCGGGGAAGAGTAAGGTAATTTGCGCGGTTTCAGGCGGAGTTGATTCCACAGTGGCGGCCACACTTATTGGCCGCGCCATTGGCAAAAATCTTTATCCGATTTACATCGAAAGCGGGCTGATGAGACTGGGGACTAAAGAAGAAGTTTTGCAGATTTTTCAAAAACATCTTGACATTAAGCCGATTATTGTAGAGGCTCAAAAAGAATTTTTGTCAACACTGAAAGGTTTAACCGATCCGGAAGAAAAAAGAAAAGCCATCGGACATCTTTACATTAAATTATTTGAAAGAGAGGCTCGCAAAATTAAGGGAGTGAAATTTCTGGCGCAGGGAACGATTTATTCCGATGTGATTGAAAGTAAAGGAACTCAAAAAGCAGATAAGATTAAATCTCATCATAATGTGGGCGGGTTGCCTGATGAGATGAATTTGCAACTTCTCGAGCCGCTTAGAGAATTTTATAAAGATGAGGTTAGATTAATTGGCGAAAGACTTGGTTTGCCCAAAGAAGTTGTGCATAAACAGGTTTTTCCCGGTCCGGGACAAGCAATCAGAATTATTAGAGAAGTAACTAAAGAGCGGCTGGAAAGACAGCAAAAGGCAGATGCGATAGTGGTTGAAGAAATCAAAATCGCCCGCTTGTACTATAAAGTTTATATGAGCTTTGCCGTGTTAACAAATACTAAGTCTACGGCAGTTAAAGGAGATGAAAGGGCCCATCTGGAAGTGGTGGCAGTTAGAGTGGTTGAATCAAAAGATGTCATGACAACTGTTTGGTCAAGACTGTCCTATGATTTAATGCAGAAAATCTCCTCCCGCATTGTTAATGAAGTGCCCGGAGTTTCCCGGGTAGTCTACGACATCACCACCAAACCCCCGGCCACCATGGAGTGGGAATAGGTTTATCTTAAATCAAGGGTTTCGCCTTTAAAAATTAGATTTTTGGATTTAATAATCACTTTTCGCTCGCCTTTTTCTAGGTAGCCGCCATCTAAACTTTCAAAACCATTTCGGGAAATAATTTGTTGGGCCTTTTTAACGTCAGCTTTTGGCAAAAAAAGGCAATAGTCCTGTCCCATGTTAAAAGTCTGGTACATCTCGTAATCGGAAAGGCCGGCTTCTTTTTGGATAAAAAGAAAGACATCCTGGGGATTGAAAAGTTTTTCAACGACGTATGTAAACTCTCCCTTGGCCCGCATAATTTTGCGCAGGCCATGGCCGGTGATATTGCTGATGTAATGGATGTCCACGCCGCCATTTAACAAATTCTCTACCAGCTTTGCGTAAATATTGGTTTTGGTTAGAAGAGCTTCTCCATACATTGTTTTGTTAGATAATTTTGTTGCATATCCCTCTGGTAATCTTTGTACAATTGCTCTTGCAAGCGATATGCCATTGGCATTTACACCGTTACTTTTAAGAAATAATATTCTATCTCCCGATTGTAAATTTTTATCATTAAGAGGATTTTTGCCTGAATCAATGATTCCAACAGCAGAGCCGGCGAATTCTGCAGTGTTTGGTACGATAATTTGTTTCATTGTTGCAGTTTCTCCTCCGCCCCACGCGGCGCCAGCCAGATTGCATGCGTTTTTCCAGCCAGCGATTAAATCTGTCATACGTTGTTCATCTTGCAACCACGAATTATCTTCAACAGCCCAATATGCGTGGACAGTAAGTGGTTTTGCGCCAATAGTGATAAGGTCGTTAATTATTGTTGCAACCGTATCATGACCAACAACATCGTAGTAGGTTTTTCCGGTTATCTTACGCATATCATCGGCAATCAGATTTTTTGTTCCCAGACCTTCAATAATAGTGGCAATAAACTGGTTGTTTCCAGATATCTGAATTGCAAAAGCTGATTCACCGCGAGTATCAGAAATTTCTACATATCCTCTTTTTTCAAGATTTTGTTTTGTTTGCGCGGCCGCCTTTAGAGCAATTTTTTTAATGGGATCTTTGGTATCGTAATTATCGCCGACTTGAGAATAAGTAATTGGCGGTTGTTTTTTCATAAATTTTTAAGCATCGGTATTGTTATTTCCGATAGTCTGCTTACTATTTTATCAGCTTTTGAGAAATCGTGATGCTTGGTATATTTATTAGGGATGGCAATAACTTTCATGCCGGCTGCTTTGGCTGAAAGAACTCCAGTCTCTGAATCCTCCAATGCTACACAAAAAACAGGAGATATTCGCAATACCCTTGCAGACTTTAAATAAATATCAGGGAAGGGCTTGCGTCTCATCATTTTAGTAGCACCTACAATTACATCAAAATAATCTTTCATCTTAAGCATTCCTATAATAAGAAAAACTTGGTCAAGAAATCTATTAGAAGCAAGCGCCAGCTTTATATTTGCTTTTTTGAGTTTTTTTATGAGTGTTAAAACACTGGGTATAGGAACCATTCCCTTTTTTACAATATCTACAAAAATTTCTAGTCTCTTACTTCGCAGGATTTCTATCTTTTCACTGAGTTTATATTTTTTCATGATCGGTTTCCAATATTCATCGCCAGCTGTGCCCGCTATATGTATTAACCCACTTCTATTGCGTATTGGTGTTTTTCCATACTTTTTTAATAGCTTCTCAAGAGTTTGCGATTCCAACGGTTCGCTATCGACGATTACTCCATCCATATCAAAAATTACGGCTTTAATCATTTTTCATTTTTTTACATACTTTATCATCTCTTTAAAAATAAAAGAACCGTGAGGATTTTTAATTTTATTACGTCTCCAATTTACAAACTGTGTTTCATCAACAAATTTTTCCGGATGGGGCATTAGACCAATGATTCGACCGGTGGGGTCTGTAACTCCGGCAATATCATTAAGAGATCCATTGGGATTATCAACATATCTAAAAATTACTAATTTTTGTGTCTCTATTTTTTTTAGTGTTTTTGCGTCTGCAAAAAATTTGCCTTCTCCGTGATTAACGGACATCCAAAAAATTTGCTTGCTTTTTTCATTTCTCACCCTAACCCATCTGCACTCAAAATGACCGCTGTCATTAGGGGCTAAAGTGGCATCCATTTTACCAATATTACCAAAGGGAAGAAGCCCTGTTCTTATTAGTACTTGAAAGCCATTGCAAATCCCAATAATTAATCCTCCCTTTTTGTGAAACTTCAGCAGCTCTTCTTTGAAAAAACTGACCAGTTCCACCGCCCAAATTTTGCCGGAGGCAATGTCATCTCCATAAGCAAAGCCTCCGGGCAAAGCCAAAATTTGATAATCCTGCATGCTTTTGCTTTTGTCTCTTAACTGATTAACATTAACATATTCCGGGTCTCCCCCTGCTTTTTTAAAAGCATAAAATAGCTCCACATCACAATTCGTCCCATCCACTCTCAAAATACAAACTTTTGGCGATCGCCCTGAGCGAAGTCGAAGGGTTTTCATTTTGTAACTCCTCTTGCTTTATCTGATAAACTTTTTAAGTACTCATAATCTTCTTTGTTTCTTGCAGAAATTAGACTATTAATTCCCAAGTGCCATGGCTTCCCATCCGCATCGGTTATAACACCACCCAGTTCTTTTAAAATAACAAATGCGGCTGCCATTTCATTGCTGGTTTTAAAATAAATTGTTCCCCGATTCCTGACAACTTCTAACGCTCCGGATTCTGGATCAATAAATGTATTACTATCTATACTCACTGTTTTCCGGGATTTCTCAAGATCACTGGCATCATCTGAAATCGGTTGCTCTTTTCCTAATGATAAAAACCTTTCTGCAATTGCCGAAAGTTCCGGACTAAAATGCGGGCTATTGTTATAAGTAAACCTTTCATCTTCCGGTTTATCAGACATTGGATTAACAGAAAAAATTTGATTTTCTCCGTTATACTGAAGCAAATATGCTCCTTGATCTTTTACCCCCACATAAAATGTTTTAGTCGCGGGATGCGCAACAATTCCTATTATCGGGTCTCCTTTTTTAATATCAACCAGAGCAACAACAGAACCCCAATCATTATCTTTCCTTGCCCTGAAATTATTAGTCCCCTCAATAGGATCTGTAATAAAAAGAAATGATTTGGAGCTGTCAAACGCAGAAATATTATTTTCTCCTTCTTCGCCCCAAAATTGCCAGTCCGAATGAAGTTTTGCTACTTTTTCTTTTAATCTCTGCTGCATATATTTATCCGCTTCTGTTGCTACATCTTGAATTCCGGAAATTCCTACTGCCTTTACTGTTACTGCCATCAGGTTTGGATCCCCTCTTAGTTGAGGGAGTTTTAAAGCAAGTGGAACAAAGAAATCCAAAATTTCTTTTGTAAATTTACCATATTGGGTTGTTTGAAAAAAAGACGGAAACATCATGAAAAAATCTCTCTCATTGGTTTTTTCCAGGCTTTGGCAAGTTGGCCGACTGAAACTTCAAAAAGTTTTTCTACTTTAATATTATTTTCTTTTTGTGTTTTTCCAAGAATTGCATAAGGAACGCCGGCAAATAACTTTTTGGCTACTGTCTCATTTTCTACCTCGACAAGAAATGTCCCCGCTGTTTCGTCAAATAGAGATGCTTGTTTTATCGCTGCTCCCATTGCTCCCCCCAGACACATTTCAAAAAGAGCTGTTATCAAGCCCCCTTCGGAAATATCATGACATGATAAAACCTGACCGGTTTGAATAGCTCGATAAATAGTGTCAAGGACTTTAGGTAAAATCTTTAAATCCTGCTTGCCAACAAAAACAATGGTTGACCCGATTTTTTTAAAATCCGAAGAAACGGTTTTTTTAACATCGGGAATTTTGCCAAAAACCGACATAATTAAAACCGGTGGAATTTTAATGACTTTCCCGTCAGCTCCCCTATAAGTACTTGATAAACTGTCTTTGCCGGAAATAACCGGAATTTTTAGGGTTTTCATAAAATCAACCACTGCCGTAACTGATTGGTCCAGCGACCATAAACTTTCCTCATCCGGAAACGGCCAGATGTAATTGTTAATTAACGAGGCGTTTTTATAATCTCCTCCCACAGCCGCATAATTTGATATGGCCTCGGTGGCTGCCCAAATGCTGCCCCAGTATGGATCTATATTATTTAAGGCCGGATTTAATCCATGAGCCACAATCATGCCGTAGGGTTTATCCAAAAACGGACGGATAACAACTGCATCATTTGGCCCGTCCATTTTGACTCCGGTAAAAGGCGGCAGAACAGAAGTCCCCTGAACCGTATGATCATACATCCTGACAATCGGTTCTTTGGAACAAACATCCCCACTCTCAAGAACTTTTTCAATAGCCCTAATCCATTCTTTTTGCGATAAAATAGATCCTTCGACTCGCTTCGCTCGCTCAGGATGACTTTTGGGTTTTGTTATTTTTAACAATTTTTTTGGTAACCCATGGTGTAGAAATTGCATGTCTAGATTGCAGATGACTTCTTGCCCAAAAGTCACATTCAGTTTTCTGCTTCCGTCAAATTTTCCCAAAACCGAAGATTCCGTATTATATTTTTGGCAGATCTTAACAAACTTTTTTAAGTTTTTCTTTTGTAAAACCACAATCATTCTTTCTTGTGACTCCGACATCCAAATTTCCCAAGGAGAAAGCCCCTGATATTTTAAGGGCGCTTTTTTCATATCCACCGAAACTCCCAAATCTTCCCCAATTTCCCCAATGGCCGAGGAAAAACCTCCCCCACCCACATCCTGCACCACCCTGATTAAATTCTCATCTCTTGACTCAAGCAGAGCATCAAACATCCGTTTTTCTTCTATTGGGTTGCCGATTTGCACGGCAGTTGCATTAATTTCTTTTGTTCTCTCTGTCATCTCGCCCGAAGAAAAAGTGGCCCCATGAATGCCATCTCTGCCGGTTCTACCACCCACCACTACAATTAAATCTCCTGATTTTGGCACTCCTTTTTTAGCATATATTTTTGGCATTATTCCATAAGCACCAACAAAAACAGTCGGACGGGCTCTAAAATCATTATGAAAATGGATTGAGCCATTATTGGTGGGAATACCCATTCTGTTGCCATAATCGCGAACTCCGGCCACCACCCTTTCCAAAAGATATTTTGGAGGAAGTGTCCCGGGTGGTAATTTTTCTTTTGCGTAATCGGGCGGAGCAAAACAAAATACGTCCTGTGAAATAACATTTTTTGCTCCTTTACCGGTTGCGGCAATATCGCGAAACACCCCGCCCGAGCCGGTCATGGCTCCACCGTATGGTTCAATGGCGGATGGAGCGTTATGGGTTTCCCCTTTACCGCAAATAGCAAAATCATCATAAAAATCCATCACTCCGGAATTATCCACAAAGGCCGAGACAATATTTTTCTTGTGTTTCAAGGCCTCATTTTTAATTCTTTCAATCAAAGGTTTTTTCTTAATTCCATCAACCATAATTTCCGATTTAAAAGTCTTATGACCGGAGTGCTCACTCCAGGTTTGGGCCAGAGTTTCCAGTTCGCAATCGGTTGGGTCTTTTTTAATTTTTTGAAAGTATTTTTGAATGGCTTGCATTTCCTCAAGGCTTAAGAAAAGTTTATCCTGGGAAAGCGCCATCAATTCGTTATTAGTCAACTGGCGGAGGGGGATAATTTTAGTCTTGCCGGCAATCCCTTTGATAAGTAAAGTTTTTGGTTCTTCTTTGACAATATGTTCTATTAAAGGATTAAAAACTGGCGCTTTATTTAAATATTCTTTTGAGCAGTCACAGGCCAAAAGTTTAATTCCCAAATCAGAGGCCGCTTTGATAATCGAGGCCACTTCCGGATTCATCACCCCGGGTTTGTAGGCAATTTCAATAGCATTGGTTAATATCGGTTTATTAATAGTATAACTTTGATTAATTTTTTCACAAAGCAATTTTTCCGCTAAAATTTTGGCCTGTTTTTCGCTAATTCCTTCCAGCCGATACACTCTGGCCATTTGGGAATCATTATTATTTTTTACTCTGACAACTTGTATCATCTTTGTAACCTTTCCATCCTTCGACTCCGCTCAGGATTTCGCTTACGCTCAACATCCCTCCAGCCAATGTCTTTTCTATAATGTAAATTATCTCCTTCAATATTAATAAATTTCATGGCTGAATATGCTTTTTTTCTGGCCTCCAAAATATCTTTTCCTTCTGCCACCAGATGAAAAATCCGTCCGCCGCTTACAAAAAATTTATTATTTTTTCTTTTAATCCCGGCGCCAAAAATGGTAATGCCCGTCAATTTCATGGCCTCGGTTAACCCAAAAATTTCTTTTCCTTTAACTTTTGAGTAATCATCGGGATATCCTCTGGAACATCCGGCCACGCTTATCCTAATCTTTTTATCCAACTCAACTTTAAGTTTTTTCAATTTTCCAGATAGCACTGCTTCTACAATATCAAGGAAGTCTGTTTTTATTCCCGGCAAAATAACTTCCGCCTCCGGATCCCCCCATCTGGCATTAAATTCAATAATCTTTACCCCTTGCTTAGTTAACATGCCGCCAAGATAAATGATGCCCTGATACGATCTTCCTTCTCTAACCATTCCCGCCACAAATGGCTTAATAATTTTTTCTGCCGATTCCTTGAGAACCTTTTTATTAACCACACTTGCCGGAGCAACACATCCCATGCCTCCTGTATTTGGCCCCCGGTCGCCGTCATAAACAGTTTTGTGATCCTGCGCCCAACTGACAATTTTATAATTTTCCCCGTCGCAGATGGCAAAAAGGGAAAATTCTTCACCTATCATTGCTTCTTCTATCAAAAAAGTTTTTCCTGATTTCCCAAATTGCGACATTGATTTGATTGCTTCTATCGCCTGTTTTTTATTTTCCGCCCGGATCGCCCCTTTTCCTGCCGCCAGACCTGCTGCCTTAATATACAGCACTTGCGGGGAGAGAGATTCGACATATTTTGTGGCTTCTTTTTTATCATTAAAAGTCCTAAATTGGGGAACCGGCAGCTGGTATTTCACCATGAAATTTCTTGCCCACTGCTTGTCCCACTCAATTTGCGCCGCTTTTTGCGTTGGGCCAAATGCAGTTATTCCCAGTTTGTTAAACTTATCAGCGTATCCTGCGGCAATAATATCATCCTGGGCCACATCAACCAAATCTATTTTTTCTTTTTTACAAACTTTGACAATTCCCTCAAAATCCATCATGGAAACCTCCGGATAATTTTTAATTTTAGCTTGCCCTGAGCTTGTCGAAGGGTTAAAGTCCGTCAGTCCGTTCCCCGGCGTCATCACCACTTTTTTTACTCTTTTACTTTTGGCATAGGACACAGCCAGCGCATGTTCCCTGCCATTTGAACCAATGATTAAAACATTCATAGTAACTTTATTTCAAATCTAAACATTTTCTCTGTAAATTTACCTCCATGTTTCTCGTAAAATTTATGAGCTTCGGTAAGTTCAAGAGAACTTGTTAATTTGATTATTTTTATATTATTCTGTTGGCAAAATTCTTTTATTTTTTTAAAAAGCGCAGAACCAATACCTTTTCCCCGTAATTTCTCTGTTATAACAAAACTTTCAACAACCACCTGATGATATCCTCTTCGCAAAATTGGGACAATGAAAAGTTCGGCTACTCCTACTAATTTACTATTGTCCTCCGCAACAAAAATTTTTATATCGTCTCTTTTTAACGCATTTTCATAAAGCGTATATCGTTTTTCATTGCCTTCATGGTGTTTTGAAGACCCTGTTTTTTTATTCGCCTCAAGGATTAATTCATCAAGAAGGGCAAGAATGCTTTCTTTGTCTTTTGGTTTCGCAAAACGAATTTTCATATTTTAATTTGTGGCTTACATAACTTTTCCAACACATCAATATATAATTTATTTTCTTTTTTCTTTAATCTGGTATAAAGCGACTCAACGCTGTCTCCTTTTTTTATTTTCTCAAAACACCGACCCTGCACCGGACCAAAGTCAAACTCATGAGATAAAAAGTGATTGGTGCAGCCGGCATAAGTTGCATCGCTGTCCAGAAAATTTTGCATGGCACGATCTGTCATTTTTCCTTTATTCCAAATTGCATTTGTACCATCAGGATTTTTAACTATTCCATCCATGGTGTCGGGGATAAGTCCGGGGTGAGTGTTTAAAATTCTGTTGGGAAAACTATCAATTACTTCATCCAAAATAATCTGTTTCCAGCCGGCCAGACAAATATAGTCGGGCTCCAGTTTCTTAAGTAACTTAAGTAATTTATCTTTCTTTGGGCAGATTTTGATTGGTAAATTGTGTTTTTTGGCTCTTTTTAAACCAAGCGCATCGGAGTTATCGGATATCACAGCCACAATTTTTGCCTTGATTTTACTTGACTGCACCCCGTCAATAATTGCTTGAAGATTGGTGCCGGTTCCCGCATTGGAAATTAAAACCGCAATTCTTTTCATATTTTGGCATAGGCAGGATGATAATTTATCTCTTTTTTTCGCTCCCCAATATCTATTGGATACTCACCGGTAAAACAGGCCGTGCAAAGTTGGCCTGCGTCTACTCCCACGGCTTTAATCAAGCCCTGGTAGGACAAATAACGCAGAGAGTCAACGCCTATTTCTTGCTCAATTTCTTTTAAGTTTTTATATGACGCAACCAGTTCTTTTTGAGTGGGTGTATTAATTCCATAGAAATCGGGAAACCTGACCGGTGGTGAACTTATCAGAAGATGTACTTCTTTGGCTCCGGCATCTCTAATCATTTTAATAATTTTCCCCGAAGTAGTGCCTCTGACAATTGAGTCGTCAATCACAATCACTCTTTTGTCTTTGATAATATGCGGCATGGGGTTAAGCTTAAGCTGGACAATTTTCCCTCTGGTGTGTTCCTCCGGCGAAATAAAAGTTCTATGAATATAGCGGTTTTTAATAAGTCCCATCTCAAAAGGAATATGCGCTGCCCTAGAAAAACCAATGGCGGCGGGAATGGCTGAATCCGGTACAGGAATTACTACATCGGCTTTGATTTTATTTTCTTTGGCAAGTTCTATTCCCAGATTTTGCCTGA
>CAZWMJ010000012.1:0-33841 GCA_964635045.1 uncultured Gammaproteobacteria bacterium | reverse complement strand
GGGAAACTCGGAATTATCTTAACCTTTCTTATCGCCTTTTTTATCGGCTTAGTCAGTTCAAGTAGTTGGCATGATGTTTTAAAGTTCATCTCAGGCGCGTCGTTTGGTCAAGTTGACCCGCTATTTGGTCAAGACATATCTTTTTACGTGTTTTCTCTGCCTGTTTTTTCTTTGGGGCTTGGTCTTATAAAAACCGTTATTCTGATATCGCTTATCGGTTGCGGGCTCATCTATGTTCTGCGAAGTAGCCTCAATTTGTCAAACATCTTGGGTAAAAAAGATCAAGGTTCCCATTCGACAAGCTCAGGACAGGCTCACAAAAAAGCCAGACTCCACATGGGCATTCTATTATTTCTCTTTTTTACCGCAATTGCCGTCGACACCCATCTCTCCCTCTACGAATTGCTTATCGGTCAAAGTGGTCTGGTGTTTGGCGCAACTTTCACCGATACTAATATCATGGCGCCCATTCTTCGCATATCCGTTTTTGTTTACGGCTTGGCTGCAGTTTTGGCACTATTCTATGGGATTAGCGGAAAGATAGCTCCGCTTTTAGGGACAATTTCCTTGACGGTGTTAGTTGGATTTGTTTCTTTGATTGCTCCTTCAGTCTTTCATAAACTTGTGGTTGCGCCAAATGAGTTAGTTAAAGAAACACCTTTTATTAAATACAATATTGAGGCCACTAATAAAGCTTACGGTTTGGATAAGGTGGAAGAACGGGAAATAGCCGCGGACAAACCGATAACGGCCGCGGACATTGTTACCAATAGTCTCACAGTTAAAAATGTGAGGCTTTGGGAAAGGGAACCGTTGCTTTCTACTTTTTCTCAAATTCAGGAAATCAGAACTTACTACGAGTTTTTTTCTGTTGATAACGACCGCTATACAATAAATAATGAACTTCGCCAGATCATGCTTTCTGCTAGAGAATTAGCTTCTGACAGTTTACCGAATAAATCCTGGATTAACGAGAGGTTAACTTTCACCCATGGCTATGGAGTTTCCGCGGGACCCGTTAATCAGGTTACTCCGGAAGGATTACCGGTGCTATTTATTAAAGACTTACCACCAAAATCAGAAGTTAAAGAACTTGAAATTAATAGACCTGAAGTTTACTACGGGGAAATTCCCAATGAGTATGTCGTAGTTAAAACCAAATCAAAAGAATTTGATTATCCCAAAGGAGAGGAAAATGTTTATACTGCCTATGCAGGAACAGGCGGCGTCGAGATAAATTCTCCTATACGGCGTCTCATGTATGCGCTCCGTTTTAGGTCACTTAAACTATTTTTATCCAGTGATATTACAAAAGAAAGCCGCATCCTTTATTACCGTAATATAAAAGAAAGAGTTAGTAAAATTACTCCGTTTCTCGCCTTTGACCGCGATCCATATCTTGTGGTCAATGAGGGCAAAATGTATTGGATACTTGATGCCTATACATCAACTAATCGGTATCCTTACTCCCAACCGCTTTCGCTAAATGGCGATAAGGTCAACTATATTAGAAATTCGGTCAAAGTAGCGGTAGACGCTTATAATGGGACAATCACATTTTATCAAGCCGATTTGGATGATCCGATCATCAAAACTTATACTAAGATATTCCCCAAAACTTTTCAAAAACTTGAGGAAATACCCAAAGGTTTGATTTCTCACCTTCGTTATCCAGAGGACATCTTTACTTTACAAACTGCAATCTACATTACTTACCATATGGATAACCCGCAAATTTTTTACAACAAAGAGGATCAGTGGGAGATACCCGCCATTGCTCAAGAAGGCGAGGCACAAGCAGAAAGTGGAATTCCAATAATGAATCCACGACATATGATTATGAAACTCCCGGGTGAAAAAACAGAAGAGTTTATTTTAATGTTGCCATTCACTCCCCGGGGCAAAGACAACCTCTCTGCCTGGATGGTTGCCAGAAATGATGGACAGGAATACGGCAAGCTCGCCGTTTACCGTTTCCCCAAAGATAAATTGATATTTGGTCCCAAGCAGATTATCGGTAGAATAAATCAGGACGCTGAGGTCAGCAGACAAATCTCTCTTTGGGATCAACGCGGCTCTCAAGTAATTCAAGGCTCACTTCTGGTTATTCCAATTGAGGAGTCTTTAGTCTATATACGGCCACTCTACCTTAAAGCAGAAGCAGGAAAAATCCCGGAACTTAAACGAGTCATAGTCGCTTACGAAAACAAAATTGCTATGGAAGAAACACTGGAGGCGGGACTTGCTAAAATCTTCGGCACGACAGAGGGACAAGCCAAACCTTCCACAGAAACGTCTTTCCAAACAACAGAAAAGTCCGCTGATATAGCCGGCGAAGACCTGCTTCGCGAGGCAAATCAAGCATATCAATCCGCCATCAACGCTCAGCGTGAAGGAGACTGGGGAAAATACGGAGAGGAAATAAAAAAGTTGGGAGAAATCCTGAACAGGCTCAAACAATAATCCCGCTGCGCATTTGAGCCGCCCAAGAACTGGCGCAGGATAAACCAAAATGATATAATTAATCTTCGTGAAGCAAATTTTCGCCGCGGTCTTGGTAATTATAATTATCATCAGCTTTATTGTCGTGGCCTTTACTTTAAACCAGGTTGCGCAAGAGGAGCAAAGATTGAAGGATGCCATCAAGCAGAGATCCATATTGCTGGCAGATAGCCTAAAAGAAACAGTCCAGCCGAATTTTATTATCAAATCGGATCAGCAACTGCAGAATTTAATTAATAAATTTGAGAATGAAGAAAGATTGGCAGGTATGGCTATTTATGATAATAAAGGAAATACCATTGCTACCTCCTCGAGTTTAACTACAAGCATATTAAGCATCCAAAAAATTGTGGAAGAAGCTATGGACGCGGATTCGGCAAATGGAGATTTTGTAGAGTTAAACAATAAAAAAATGTATCTTTTAGCAGTACCTTTACGTGATGAAAAAAGCGTGGTTGGAGCCTTGTTGATAGTTCAAAATGCCGGCTATATAGACGACAGACTAACGGAAATATGGAAAAGCAATCTCATCAGACTTCTTGTTCAGGCTTCACTGCTTTCCCTTGCCGTCCTTCTTTTAATTCGCTGGATTATCTATGCGCCTATTAAAAGTTTGGTGGAAACATTGAGGTCGGCCAGATCGG
Source organism: uncultured Gammaproteobacteria bacterium (assembly GCA_964635045.1). Taxonomy (GTDB): domain Bacteria; phylum Patescibacteriota; class Microgenomatia; order Levybacterales; family UBA12049; genus CAZWMJ01. The sequence continues at coordinate 30,695 of CAZWMJ010000012.1, read as the reverse complement.
GAGATTTAAAACAGGATTCAAAAAAACTTAAGAATTCTTTTCTTTTTGGCCCCCTCGTCAATGAAATTGGCAGTATCAGAAGAAGTTTAATAGAGGCCAGATCTACAGCCTCCGAAGAGGCCAGAATGAGGCTTGAAAAGTTAGACTCTCCCTGGACCGCGCAAAGATTAAAAGAGTTTACAAAAGATACTTTAAAAAACCGCTCTATTTTTATGGTTTCCAATAGAGAGCCTTATATCCATACCAAAAATGGAGGGAAAATTGAGTCTTATGTTCCTGCGAGCGGTCCGGTTACAGCTATTGAACCTGTTATGCAAGCTTGCGGAGGAATGTGGATTGCGCATGGAAGCGGTGATGCCGACAGGCTGGTTGTTGACAGCAGTAATAAAATAAAAGTTCCGCCTGATGAACCCAAATATACCTTAAAGCGCGTGTGGCTTACCAATGAAGAAGAGGATGGCTATTATTACGGGTTTTCCAATGAAGGATTGTGGCCTCTTTGCCATATTGCCCACACAAGGCCAACATTTCGAAAAGAAGACTGGGAGCAATACAAAAAGGTCAACCAAAAATTTGCAGACAGCGTCCTTGCGGAGATTAAGGATTTGGAAAGACCAATTGTCCTGATTCAGGATTACCAGCTTGCCCTGGTGCCGAGAATGATCAAGGCCCAAAAGCCCAGCGCAACAGTAGGGCTATTTTGGCATATCCCCTGGCCTAATCCGGAATCTTTCAGCATTTGCCCTTGGAAAAAAGAGGTTTTAGACGGAATGCTGGGGGCAGATTTAATTGGCTTTCATACCCAACTCCACTGCAATAATTTTATCGAAACAGTCGGAAGGGAGCTGGAAGCGCTGATAGATCTTGAACAATTTATGGTGACCAGAAACAACCACGTATCTTTTGTCAAACCGTTTCCGATCAGTATCGCCTTCCCCAACGGTCCGGGTCAAAATATTAATTATAAACTTGAGGGCGAAAAAGCATTAAAGAATCTGGGAATAAAAACAAAGTATATCGGGCTGGGCATAGACAGGCTTGATTACACCAAAGGGATTTTAGAACGGCTAAAAGCAATTGAGATTTTCCTTACCAAATATCCGTTATACAAAACGAATTTTACCTTTATACAAATTTCTCCTCCCACCAGGACCAAAATTAAAAAAATGCGGGAGTTTGCCCAAGGGGTGGAAAAAGAAGTTGAACGGATCAATGCACTGTTTAAAATGAAAGGCTGGAAACCGATCGTATTTCTGGAAAAATACCACACCCATGAAGAAATCCAAAAGTTTTACAAGCTGGCCAACTTTTGTCTGGTGACATCTTTGCATGACGGCATGAATTTAGTAGCCAAAGAATATGTTGCGGCCAGAGAAGACGAAAAAGGCGTGCTTATTTTAAGCCAATATACCGGAGCTTCCAAAGAGCTTAAAGATGCCATAATTGTAAATCCTTATAATGGAGAACAAACATCGGAAGCAATTAAAGAAGCCCTGGAAATGAAAGAGCCGGAGCAAAAAAAGAGAATGCGCGATCTGCGGGAAACAATCAAAGACTATAATGTTTACCGCTGGTCGGCCGAACTGCTAAAGACTATGGTTAATTTAGGATAATTATGAATGTATGGAAAGATTTAGACGGAATAATTACCCTTTTTAAAACAAACCCCATAAAAGTTTTAATCCTCGATTTTGACGGCACCTTAACCCTGGTTGTTAACACTCCAAATAGAGTAGAACTTTCAAAATCAATGAGGAATTTATTAATCAAGCTTAGTAAAAAGCAAGGGTTTTATTTAGCAATTTTAAGCGGCAGAGAACTTAAGGATATCAAAAAAAAGATTGGACTGCCAAATATCATTTACGGCGGCAATCACGGGCTGGAAGGAGAAATTTTTGGTGAAAAATATATTTTTCCTGTCCCAAACGAAACGCTTCGGGCTTTAGGAAAAATTCAAGAACAGCTTAATCAAATAACAGATAAATTTAAAGGGATTTTTATTGAAGATAAAAGTCTAACACTAAGTTTCCACTATCGATTGGCAGAAGAACAACAGGTGCCGGAAATTAAACTACTGATTAACCAGATACTAAATCCTTATATTGCGGATGAATTAGTTTCTATTTTTGCGGGGAAAAAAGTAATTAATATTACGCCTAATGTTAAATGGAACAAAGGACATTTTGCGGCATTAATTATGAAAAAAATAACCGACAGGGTAAAAGCACGCTCCATTGCTATCGTTATTGGAGACGATATAACGGATGAAAAAACTTTTCAACAACTGAAAAATCAGATTACTATCACCGTAGGAAAAAAATATCAGTCAAAGGCTAAATATTATATGAAAAACACTAAAGAGGTGTTTCGATTTCTGACGTTGGTTTATTCAAAAGCAATAATTTGACTCTGCCGGACAGGTTTGTGTAAAATATTGAGACTGCCCCTCGAAAAATATGAACGTGATAGAACGGGGTATCGATCCGGGAGAGCAATTTGATACAGGTAAAGTCGAATCGGTTGTCGAAACCGGTTCGCAAGTTGTCAGACTTAACTTCATCGGCTCTTTCGATTTCAGAACTCCAATTAGCGTCATACGTAAATACAGGGATATCATCAAAGCTTACTCGCAAAAAGGCATAAAAGTTTTGGGTCTGGTTGGCGCTCAATCAGTTAAAGACGGGTACGATCCTGCCAACCCTGAGCCGTTTGCGGATAAACTTGCCGCCGCCACAAGTAAAATCGTTCATTTTTTTGGGAGCAAATTAGAGGGGTTGGAAATTTTTAACGAGCCGAATGATTTCATGGGAGGAGACACTCATCAAGTAACTCCGGAAACGATGGCTCTTTTTCTTACTAAGGCGAGCGATGCGGCAAGCGCGCGAAGGCAAAAAAGAAAACTACGTTTAGTTTCAGGACCGCTTTTTTCTCACGATCTTTCCGAAAGCGTATGGGAGGATAGCGCGGCGCGTTATTTTTATGATTTACTTTATGCGGGGTTTAACACGCATGGCTGGACTCATGATACTTTACCTTTTGATGAAATCGGCTACCATATTTATGTCAGGCAAGGCTCAAGTGATTCAACTACAGTGACCAACGGTATTGTCCAAAATTTAGAAGAGATCGAGTGGGTTTTAGGGGAGTTTAATATTAATTCTTCTTTGTCCGTAAGCGAAATTGGCTGGCAATCGGAAATTGTGGGTGAAGAAAGACAGGCCAGTAATATAACAGTAACCCATGATGTTTTAACTGGGGATCCGCAAGTTGGCAGATGGCTTTATTTTACTCTTAACGACTTTGTAGGCTACACATGGGGAGTGGTGGATCCGGATGGAAGGAAAAAACCCGGTTTTGCCGCTTTAGCAAGCCTTCCTAAATAATTACAAATCCGGCAAAATCTGATAGAATAGTTGCAACACGTAATTAATATGTTAGTAATAACCGGCACTATTGCCTATGACTATATTATGGATTTTAACGGAGTTTTCTCCGACCATATCCTCCCCAATCAAATTCATAAAATAAATCTATCCTTCATTACCGAAAAATTCGCCAAAAGACGAGGCGGCACCGCCGGGAATGTTTCTTATTCTTTGTCTCTTCTTAACACCAACCATATTTTATTCACTACCGCAGGATCGGATTTTGGCGAATACAAAGCTAAATTAGAAAGACTTGGCACTGATGTTGGCAACGTAAAAATAGTGGATGATGAATACACCGCCACCGGCTTTGCCATGACTGACAGGCAAGATAACCAGATTTGGGGGTATTTCTACGGCGCCTCCCAAAAAATAAAGGACCTAAAACTTAAAGAAGTGGCTAAAAAAGGCGATCTGGCTTTAATCGGCCCGTCGGGAGAAGCCGGCTCAATGTCGCTTTTAAAACAATGCGTTGACATGAATATTTCATACATGTTTGATCCGGGATTTATTTTAACCGACGTAAGCAACCAACAACTGGAATTCGGGGTGAAAAACGCCAGATACTTAATTGGCAACGACTATGAAATAAATCTGATAAAAAATAGGCTTGGAGATTATCAAACAATCACAAATGATAAAATAATCATTACCACGCTGGGCGAGGAAGGATGCAGTGTTTCGGAAAAAGGGAAAATTTTTACCGTTAAAGCCGCCCAAGCGGCAAAAATCACCGACCCAACAGGCGCCGGAGACGCCTTCAGAGCAGGATTTTTATCGGGGATTGACAGGGGACTTGATATAAAAACTTCCTGTCAAATGGGTTGTGTCTTGGCATCTTTTGCGGTAGAATGTTATGGAGCTCAGGAACATTCATTTACCAAAGAGGAATTTAGCAAGAGATATCAAAAAACATATGGCTCACATACAAAAATTTGACGTAAAAGATTTATCCAAGGCGGCTGAGGGAAAATTGAAAATTGAGTGGGCTAACCTTCAAATGCCGGTGTTGAAGCAAATAAAAGACAGGTTCGAAAAAGAAAAACCGCTTGCTAATCTCACTCTTGCCTGCTGTCTTCACATCACCAGTGAAACCGCCAATTTATTGCTGACCCTTAAAGCCGGCGGAGCGAAAATTGTCGCCTGCGCTTCCAATCCGCTGTCAACGCAGGATAGTGTAGCGGCCTCATTGGTTAAAGATTATGAGATTCCCACTTTCGCCATAAACGGAGAGGATAATAAAAAATATTTTGCTCATCTTAATACCGTTTTGGACTTTGATCCGCAAATTACCATGGATGACGGCGGAGATTTAATCAATTTACTACACACCAAAAGATCTTCATTGCTTAAAAGTATTCTCGGTTCTTCTGAGGAAACAACCACCGGAGTTATCAGACTTCGGGCTATGGAAAAAAAAGGCGTATTAAAAGTTCCGGTCATCGCGGTCAACGACTCCGAAACCAAACATTTTTTTGATAACCGCTACGGCACGGGGCAATCAACAATTGATGGAATACTGCGGGCCACCAATACATTGCTCGCAGGTAAGATATTTGCGGTGGCAGGCTACGGCTGGTGCGGCAAGGGGATTGCCATGCGGGCTGCCGGCATGGGAGCTCATGTTATTGTGGCTGAAGTAAATCCTGTCCGGGCCTTGGAAGCAACCATGGATGGATTTACGGTGATGCCCCTAAAAAACGCGGCGAAAGTTTCGGAAATTATTGTTTCCGCCACAGGCAATAAGCATGTTATATCATCCGATGTCATATCAGACATAAAAGACGGAGCAATTGTTGCCAACGCCGGACATTTTGACGTGGAAATAGATATGCAGGCTTTGCAAAAAATGACTAAGGGCAAGAGAAAAATAAGACCGGCTCTAGAGGAGTATCAACTTACAAACGGTAAAAAGTTGTACGTGCTGGGGGAGGGACGGCTGGTCAACTTAGCTGCGGCGGAGGGCCACCCGGGGGAAGTGATGGATTTATCATTTGCCAATCAGGCGTTGGCAGCCGAGTTTTTTGTAAAAAACAAAGGTAAACTCAAAAACAAAGTTTATGTTCTGCCGCGCCAATTAGATCAAGAGGTGGCAGTGTTAAAACTTGATGCCATGGGGATTACCATTGATCATTTGACTGACGAACAAAAAAAATATCTTTCCACCTGGACTGAGGGAACTTAAACCATCGAAGTTTCGAGAATCAGTTCAAAATACTCATGTCTGATATCAAAGGCCTTAAATCTTTTTAGATATTTTTTCCAATCCTGATGCTGAGTTTGGTGAGCCTTTAGGGCTTTAATTTTGACAGGGAGGCTGTCTTTAATATCAATGGCCGTTGTAATATGATGATCGGGAGTGCCTTTGATTTTCCCATAAACATTATAGCCAAGCTCTCCTTCTTCCAGTTTTTTGAGTAAGCTTCGCGGCAAAGTTACGTAGTACAAACGGACACGCTTTTCCGATAATTTCATAAATCGCTTAAAAGCCAGTGTGACCGCTTTGGAAACTTGGATATGGTCCGTGTGTTTGGAACCTCCCTCTTTGTTAAAAGTGACCACTATATCCGGCTGCTCTTTATGTAAGATGGAGAAAATTTTGTCGGCAATCTTTACTGCGGGAATTTTATGCAGTGTTCCATCGATAAGTCCCAGAAAGAAAATTTGGGAGATACCCAAAATTTTGCCCGCCCTTCTAAGTTCCTGCTCCCGAACACTGCCAAGCTTTTCTTGTGTGGTCAACGGCGGATTGCCGGTCCTGCCTGCCTCGCCGTAAGTGGCGGTAATTAATTTAACAATAACGCCCTTTTTAGTTAATTTGGCAATCGTCCCGCCGCTTGAAAAACTTTCATCGTCAGGATGGGCAAAAACAAATAGCGCTTTCATAGTATAATGATTATAACAGTTATAATCACCATATGCTCTCTATATATAATTCGCTAAGTAAAAAAATTGAACTATTTACTCATTCCAAAGAAAGGACTGTGCGTCTTTATGTTTGCGGCATCACACCCTATGCCACCACCCATCTGGGGCATGCGGCTACCTACGTTTTCTTTGATGTTCTCGTTCGATATTTACGATACAAAAATTTAAAGGTCAACTATGTGCAAAACGTGACCGATATTGATGATGATATTCTGCGTGAGTCCAAAAAGGCGGGACAGGATTGGAAATCTTTTGGTCAAAATTGGACTAATCGCTACCTTTCGGATATGAAAGCCTTAAATGTCCTTCCCCCAACTCACTTTATCAAAGCCACCGATTCCATCACTACAATGATACGTATCATTAGAGTGCTTTTAGGGAGAGGGGTTGCCTATGAAAAAAGTGGTAATGTTTATTTTGAGGTTGACAAATTTCCGGCTTTTGGCAAATTGTCAAGATTAACGAAAATTCAGATGATGCCGATTTTGGATGAGCGGGGCGGCAATACCAAAGATCCGCTCAAAAAAAACCCGCTTGATTTTATTCTGTGGCAAAAAAGTAAAGAAGATGAACCATGGTGGAATAGTCCTTGGAGCAAAGGCCGCCCTGGCTGGCACATTGAATGTAGTGCAATGATAAAACAATACTTGGGAACTCAAATAGACATCCATGGGGGCGGTGGCGATCTAATCTTTCCCCACCATGAATCGGAAATTGGACAGTCAGAGGCTTATACCGGCAAGAAACCTTTTTCCAGATTTTTCCTGCATACCGCCATGGTTAGATATGGGGGCGAAAAAATGTCAAAATCTTTGGGTAATCTGGTGATGGTCTCGGAATTATTCAAAAAATACTCCCCCAACGCTATTCGCTTTTTAATCCTGTCGCACCACTATCGAAATCCATGGGAATTCGACTACGATGAGCTAAACAAAGCAGAAAAAACCATCGGCTTAATAATTAAAAAAGTCAAACAGTCAGGCGCTGACTTATATTTTGATCGCGTCATGGACGACGATATAAATACTCCCAAAATCTTATACTATATAGGTGAACAACGTCAGTCTGTTAAATCAATCTTACAAGCTCTCGGCTTCATTATTTGAAAGTAGTATAATTATTACCTCATGAAAAAGTTTGTCTTAGTTATAATAATTATAATTTTTACAATCGCTCAAGTTTCAAGATCAGCTTTGGCCGTAGAAGATCCAACAACACGACCAAATAATCACTTTGGTATTCATATTCTTTTCCCGGAGGAGCTTTCCGAAGCGGCAGCGCTCATCAACTCAAATGGAGGAGATTGGGGTTATGTGACAATTCCTATTCAAGCCGGAGATAAAGATTTACCGAAATGGCAAAAATTCATGAATGAGGCAAGACAAAGCCATGTGATTCCAATTATCCGACTGGCTACCGAAGGCGACTATTTTAATACCAAGGTTTGGAGAAAACCCACATCCTTGGATGTTTTGGACTTTGCCAATTTTCTCAATTCCCTAAGCTGGACGGTCAAAAATCGTTATATTATAGTTTTTAATGAACCTAACCGAAGCGATGAATGGGGAGGAAAGGCGGCCCCAAACGAATACGCGGATATTCTTGTTTATGCCGCGACTGTCTTTAAATCAAAGAGTGAAGATTTTTTCATAATTTCCGGCGGATTTGATAACGCCGCGGCAAACTTACCCGGCAGTTCAATTAATGAGTATGATTTTATGAGTCAGATGAATTTGGCGGTGCCCGCAATTTACGACCAGATTGATGGAATTTCCAGCCATTCCTACCCAAATCCCGGTTTTTCTCAACCGCCGTCAAATATAAATTTAATCGGCACATCAACATTTATTCACGAGAAAAACTTTTTGAATAAATTAACGGAAAAAAATCTGCCTGTTTTTATCACAGAAACCGGCTGGTCAAAAAATCGCGTTTCCCAAAATTTACAATCTATATATTATAAGCAAGCATTCAGCTCAGTCTGGCAAGATCCGTCTATTGTGGCAGTGACGCCATTTTTGCTTAGGGCGGGGACGGATCCTTTCCGGGTCTTTTCTTTTTTAGATGATAATGATTCCCCGACTCTTATGTATAAAACAATTCAAGAGCTGCCAAAAAAGCAAGGCCAACCAACACATAATGAAAATAATCAGGTGCTAAGCGCCAACATAAAAAATCCCGATGCGCTGCCGATTAAAGACTTTTCCAAAACCAGTATAGGTATAAGAGATGAAATTCTCGTTCCCCACGACTTAAAATCATTTGTTCGGTGGCTGCTGAAAATTTGACCAAATTATGGTAAAATAGGGAAATCCATGAAAACAAACGGCATCTTTCACAGCGCCTCTCACGGAGATCTGCAGTTAACTCAAGTAATCGATCACATAAAATCTTTCCTTGAAGAAGATCCGGTTGCGAAGTATAGTCTGGTGATAGGCACAGATTCTCAGGAAAAACCTGATGGAGGAAGTGGTAAAAAAACGATAAATATTATTACCGCCATTGTAGTTCTCAGAATTGGGTTTGGCGGTAAATACTTTTGGAGAAGAATCGACTCTCAACAAATCCATACGCTTAGGGAAAAAATATACGCGGAAACCCTCACTTCCTTAAACTTCGCCACCACCTTTATACCTTTAATAAAAAAATCTCTAAACGGCAATTGTCCAAATTACAATCTGGAAATTCATGTTGATGTCGGTGAACATGGTGATAGCAGAGATATGATAAAAGAAGTAGTTGGCATGGTCACCGGAAACGGCTTTGTGGCTAAAACCAAACCGGAAGCGTACGGCGCAACCTACGTGGCGGACAGACACACTTAAAAAAACTCAAAAGTCAAAAGTCAAAACCAAGTCAGACTTGGTCAAACTTAAAATGCGAAATTCAAAGTTAACATGGCAGGAAGCTAAAGATATTAAAAAGGATATTAAAGACATTGCGTTAAGGCTCAAAATGCTCAACATAGATATTTCCCGGATTTTCTGTTTCCGCACTCAAGGCTCCAAATCCCGCTCCTACGCCCGCATCTGGTCAATGCCTAAAATTTTTCAGCGGGCCCTGAAAATAGAACCCGCCTACGTTATAGAAGTTCTTGCCAAACACTACGATAAACTTAATGATAGTGAGAAGAAAAAAGTACTTATTCACGAACTTCTGCACATTCCTCAAAATTTTTCAGGAGCGCTTTTACCCCACCGAAGCAGGGGAAGACATTTGGGAAAAATGGTGAATAAGTTATTTGAACTATACAAAAATACCTAAGCATGATTACTATTATTCACGGAGACGATATTGTATCTTCGCGAAAATATCTTTTAGAAGAAAAAAAGACGGCAGACTCCCCTATTGCGCTGGAAGGGGAAAGGCTGACGCTGTCCGACTTGGTGCCTATTATTGAAGGAAATCAATTGTTTTCTAAGGGAAAAAATATATTCGTTGAAAAATTTCTGTCCGGTAAAAAAGCCAACAGCAATGAGCTTAAAAATATCGCTTCGTATTTGCAAAAAAATAATAAACTGGCCAACATATTTCTTTGGGAAGCAAAAGAACTAACGCACGGCATGCTTACTCTTTTTAAGGACGCGCAAGTAAAACTTTTTAAACTGCCAAAACATTTGTTTGCGTTCATCGACGCCATATATCCGCAAAACAAACATCGCTTATTTTCTTTATTCCACAGCGCTCTAAAAGAGACAGAGGCAGAACTTATTTTTTTTATGATGATTCGCCAATTTAGGCTTCTCATAGCGCTTTCCGATACAAATTCCGACGCGATTGAAGAGGTCAAACGACTTGCGCCTTGGCAAAGAAACAATCTGCAAAAACAATTAAAATATTTTTCAAACGAGGCTTTGCTTAGCATTTATAAAAAACTTTTTGATATTGATCTTGCCCAAAAAACCGGCTCCTCTCCCCTATCTTTAATACAAGCGATTGACTTTTTTTTACTCTCTCTATAATATACTTATATGCCTGTCCTTAATAAAATGATGTTCCGCGAATACGATCTTAGGGGTCGCGAAGCGGAAGACGAATTAAACGATACCTCTATATATTACATTGGCCGCGGATTTGGCACATTTCTGAGAAAACGAAACATTGATACGGCAGTGGTTGGACATGACGCCAGAGGAACATCGGAAAGTTTTCATGCCAATGTGATAAAAGGACTGAGAGAATGCGGCATCAACGTTGTGGATATTGGCACTATCACAACTCCCATGGGCTATTGGGCGCAGTATTATCTTAAGATTAAAGGACTTGTCACCGTTACCGCATCGCATAATCCTGTCGGTTGGAACGGAGTAAAACTGGGTTCCGGTTTTTCCTACACGCTTCTTACCGATGAACTGCAGGAAGTATACGATACTATCGTAAAAGAAGAATTTGTTAGTGGCAGCGGAACAGTTAAAAAACAAGATATTAAAGAAGCGTACATTCAAGATTTGCTTTCGAAGATAAAGATAACAAAAAAATTTAAAGTATTAGTAAACACAGGCAACGGCACCGCAGGCATAATTGCCCCGGAGCTTCTTAAACGCGCGGGGTGCGAAGTAATTGAACGTTTTACAGAAATTGACTCTACTTATCCCAATTACACTCCTAATCCTGATGGAACAGCCATGATGGAAGATACGGGAATTCAAACAGTGGCAAATAAATGCGACTTGGGGATGGCCTTTGACGGCGATGGCGATAGACTTGGTTTAGTTGATGAAAAAGGAAATATTATCTGGCCTGACCGCTACATTATTTTACTGTCCCGTCTCATTCTTTCCAAACATCCCGGAGCAAAAATAGTTTTTGATGTCAAGGTTTCCGAAGCTCTCCCCGAAGATATCAAAGCCCACGGCGGTATTCCCATTATGTGGAAAACCGGGCATTCCTATATCAAGGCCAAACTTGCGGAAGAAAAAGCGGCGATGGCAGGCGAAATGAGCGGGCACATTTTTTTTGTCGATGACTATTACGGCTTTGATGATGGTGAATTTGCCGCGCTTAAACTACTCGAATACCTTTCAACCCAAAATAAACCGCTTTCCCAAATCATTGCGGCCACGCCTTATTATGTTTCGACCCCCACAATTCAGGTAAAAACAACAGATGAAGATAAATATAAAGTGGTGGAGCAATTAACTGAGGAGTTCAAAAAAGGGGGATATAAAGTTGTGGATATTAACGGCGCGAGAGTCTATATGGATGAAGGATGGGGATTGGTTCGCGCGTCCTCAAATACCCCAACGCTGGTTCTTCGCTTTGAAGCAAAAACGCAGGATGGTTTGGAAAAAATAAAATCGCTGTTTAAACAAAAACTTGACCGATTTAGCGTTGTCAGCAAAGACTGGGATACCACAGGCCACTAAACTATGTCAGACGAATTAAAAGTTGCCATTGAAGCGGCCAAGATTGGGGCCAAAGTGGCGCTCTCTTATTTTAATAAAACCTTAGATATAGTTATAAAACCCAATAATAGTCCAGTTACGCAGGCTGATAAAGAAGCGGAAAAAGCGATCAAAGAAGTTATTAGCCGCTCTTACCCTTCCTCTTCCTTTCTTGCCGAAGAAACAGTAAAAACATCATTGGGCGCTGATTTTTGGGTGATAGACCCTATTGACGGAACAAAAAACTTTATTCGTAATCTTCCCTTCTGGGGTGTCGAAATAGCCTATATAAAAAATGGTGAAATCCTACTCGGCGTTATTTATTCTCCCTGTTTTGACGAATTGTTGTATGCAGAGAAAGGGCAAGGCGCCTATTTTAACGGCAAACGGATATCCGTTTCAAAAATTACGAAACTTAACGAGGCATTTCTTGTTCATGGAACAGTGAGTTACTTTGAACGAAGAATCCCACAGTTTCTAAAACTTCTAAAGAATGTCTCTCGCGAACGAGGCTATGGTGATTTTTATGGCTATGGGCTGGTGGCGCAAGGAAAAGCGGATATTATGATGGATAACAAGAATGGCCCCTGGGATATCGCTCCGGTCAAAGTGATAATTGGAGAAGCTGGCGGAAAAGTAACAAATTTTGAAGGCGGAGATTGGCAATTAACCGACTCAACCGCCGTTGCCACCAACGGACTACTGCATGATGAAGTAATCCGAATTCTCAATGAATAATCAAAGCGTGAATGAAATATTAAACGGCATACAGGCGATTATTTTTGACATGGATGAGTTGATGGTGGATAGTCATCCTGTACATAAAGTGGTAATGGATAAAATTCTAAAAAAATATGATCATTCTTTTGCCGAACTAACAAGAGAAGAAGAACTTGGGCTATTCGGGCTAAGCATCTTGGATGGTTTTAGATTTTTTCACAAAAAGTTTGGGCTGAAGGATAAAGTATCTGCCAAAGATCTAAACGAACAATTTAATCACATGCTTTTACCAACATACCGAAAAAAAATACAAGCAATGCCAGGATTACAAAATCTTGTTGATAGCTGTAAAAAGCGTGGATATAGATTAGCTTTGGCTTCCTCTGCTACAAGGGCAAAAATTGATATTGTCCTTAATAAATTTGGTTTAAATGATTTGTTTGAGGTGGTTGTTTCGGGAGAAGACGAAATAAAACACGGTAAACCGGCGCCCGATATCTTTTTGACGGCTGCGAAAAAACTGGCTATTATACCTTCACAGTGTCTAGTTTTAGAAGATGCTAAAAATGGTATAGAAGCAGCAAAAAGAGCCGGGATGCTATGTATAGGCGTTCACAATCAGTATAATTACGAGAAACTGGGAATAAAACAAGATTTAAGCGCGGCGGATTTACAAGTTAGCGGACTTGACGAATTGCAAAATATTCTCTTTACGACCACCAGTCGTTAGTGGTATCATAAATATATGATTGATCTTAATAACAAAAACGCTATTGTTGCCATTGATAAATCAAATGCTTACTCATCTGTTGTAAATCTTGTTAAACAGTGTCAGCAAGCCTGGGACGATACGCAAAAAATAATTTTCCCTCAGGACTATAAAGATATAAATAATATTGTGCTTTGCGGTATGGGAGGTTCTGCTTATGCCGCCCTTATTATTAAAGCCTTATACGCGGACTCTTTGGCCGTACCATTTGAACTTGTAAATGGTTATAGCTTACCAAATTATGTCAATAATAAAACTTTAGTTCTTCTTTCCAGTTACTCAGGCTCAACAGAAGAAGTATTAAATTGTGGGAAGGAGGCCCTATTGCGAAATGCTAAAATTACCGGTGTCTGCAATGGTTTGGCTCTTGGAGAATTTCTTAAAACAAATAATTTACCTGGTTACATATTTGAAGCAACACATAATCCGGCTAATCAACCTCGTTTGGGACAAGGCTACATGATTTTTGGCCATATCGGATTATTAACAAGAATTGGACTACTTACTGTTTCCGATCAGGGAGTGAAGGATTCAATTAATTTCATTAATCAGAAAAATAATGATATCGAGTCATTAGCAAAAGGACTTGTTAAAAAATGCCTTGATAAAATTCCTGTAATTGTCGCGTCAGAGCATCTTTCCGGTAATGCACATGTGATGCGAAATCAATTTAATGAAACTGCAAAGAATTTTTCTGCTTACTCGCTTATTCCCGAACTTAATCATCATCTCATGGAGGGACTTCGCTATCCAAAGACAAGAATTTTGTATTTTCTCCTCTTTCGTTCCTCTCTATATAATCCTGTTATTGTCAAACGTTTTGCCTTAACAAAGGAGGTCGTTGAGAAAAACGACATAAAGGTTTTAGAAATAGAGGCAATGGGAGAAAATAAGATTTCACAAATGCTGTATGTTCTGGCATTTGGCGGGTACCTCACATTTTATCTGGCTCTTCTTTATGGACAGGATCCCAGTCTTATTCCCTGGGTGGATTACTTCAAGGAAAAATTGAGCAAAGGCTAGAAACCTCTTGTAAAACTGATAAAACTATTGCATAATAATCTTTGTGAGCAATAAGCTGGCAGTCTGGTTTAAAGACGTTGACAAGGAGGATATTCCGCTGGTTGGCGGCAAAGGAGCAAACTTGGGAGAAATGACAAAAGCCGGCTTCCCCGTCCCCAACGGCTTCATTGTTACATCCGCTGCTTATTACGAATTCATAAAAGAAAACAATCTAAAGACAAAAATAAATCACCTTCTGTCAACCATAAATTACAGCAAACCGGAATCTATCCAGCAAGTGTCAAAACATATCAAAAAATATATTATTAACGGTACCATGGCTGAAGAGTTAACAAAAGAAATTTTCAGATTTTATCGCGCCTTGGGTGGGACCTTTAAAGATGCCTTAGTAGCTGTCCGCTCATCTGCCACTGCAGAGGATTTACCCACCGCCTCTTTTGCCGGACAACAGGAAACATTTCTAAATGTTAAAGGAGAATCAAACGTTATTCTCAAAATAAAGCAGGCTTGGGCATCGCTTTTTGAGGCAAGAGCCATTTATTATCGCCACGAGCAACATTTTAATCATTTTCAAGTCGGCATCGCCGTGCCGGTGCAAAAAATGGTTCAGTCCGAAAAATCCGGTGTGATGTTTACTATAGATCCGGTGACAAATGACAAAACAAAAATCACTATCGAGGCTATTTACGGTTTGGGAGAACTGATTGTACAGGGAACGGTAACGCCCGACCACTATGAAGTATTCAAAAAAGACTTTTCCATAATAAACAAAAACCCATCTTGCCAAAATATCCTCCTTAAGAAGGTTGATACCAAAAATAAAGAAGTTAAACTCGGTAAAAAAGAAGGCAGTAGGCAAAAAATAAAGGATAAAGAAATAATTACGCTGGCAAAAATAGGCAGAAAAATTGAACAGTACTATTTCTTCCCGCAGGATATTGAGTGGGCTATAGAAAAGGGCAAAATTTATATTGTCCAAACTAGGCCCGTTACTACAATTCAAAGTTCAAAGTTAAAAGTGAAAAGTGAAAAACAGTTAGAAGTTAGTAGTCAGAAGTTAGAAGTTATTCTTACCGGTGATCCGGCCAGCCCCGGCATTGCCTCGGGTCCCATCAAAGTAATTCGCAGCGCAAAAGAAATCGGTAAAATTATATCGGGCGATGTATTAGTTGCTCCTCAAACCACTCCCGACTTTGTCCCTGCCATGAAAAAAGCGGTTGGGATTATCACCGATAGCGGAGGAAGAACTTCGCATGCCGCAATTGTCTCCAGAGAAATGGGTATTCCGGCGGTGGTCGGAGCAAAAAATGCTACCAAAGTTCTAAAAGACGGTCTCGTTGTCACCATTGACGGAACAAAAGGAGAAATATATAAAGGAGGTTTCCCGCAAATACCCGGTTTTAACGGTGAAGCGCAAAAAATAATTGCAAAAACGCATATCAAAACAGCCACAAATGTCTATGTCAACTTGGCTGAGCCGGAATTTGCCCAAAGGGTGGCAAAGCTTGACGTTGACGGGGTAGGACTTTTGCGGGCTGAATTTATGATGGCGGGAATTGGCACTCATCCTAAAAAACTTATCAGAGACGGCAAAAAAAAAGTTTTTATTGACAAGCTTTCCGAGCAGTTGGAAATTTTCTGTAAAGCATTTTACCCCCGGCCGGTCGTTTACAGGGCATCTGACTTTAAAACCAATGAGTATAGAAATCTGGTCGGCGGAAAAGATTATGAACCAAATGAACCAAACCCAATGCTTGGGTTCAGAGGCACGTTTAGGTATATGCATGACCCGGAAGTTTTCAATCTCGAACTCGAAGCCATAAAAACACTGCGGAACAAAAAAGATTATAAAAATTTATGGCTGATGTTACCGTTTGTCCGCACAGTCAGAGAACTCATCGAAGTCAAAAAAATAATTTCGGCATCAGGACTTAGTCGCTCTTCAAGTTTTAGACTTTGGATGATGGTGGAAATCCCTTCTAATGTTATCCTTCTGGAAAAATTTATAGAAGCGGGGCTTGACGGCGTTTCTATCGGTTCAAACGACCTGACAATGCTGCTTTTAGGCACCGATCGGGATAATAATGAAGTGGCAAGCCAATTTAACGAACAGAACGAGGCTGTTCTTTGGGCGCTTGAACGAGTAATAACAACCGCCAAGAAATATAAAATCACCTCCTCGATTTGCGGGCAGGCTCCATCTCTCTATCCGTCACTTGTAGAAAAATTAGTAAATTGGGGAATTACCAGTGTTTCAGTTTCTCCCGACGCGGTAGATAATGTACGACAAAATATTTCTCTTTGCGAAAAAAATTTATTGAATAAATAACATCGCCTGCTATGGCAAAAATAAAAGAGATTAAGGCTCAAGAAATTCTTGACAGCCGGGGAAACCCAACAATTGAAACCACGGTTGTTTTGCAGGATGGCTCTGTAGGAGTAGCCTCTTGTCCCAGCGGTGCCTCGGTTGGAAGTTACGAAGCTTGGGAATTAAGAGACCACGATGACAAGCGTTTTTCGGGATTGGGCGTATTAAAAGCCGTAAATAACGTTAATTCGATAATCGCGCCCGCTCTTGTTGGAATGGATTCCTCAAAACAGCAGGATATCGACAAAACCGTCATAAACTTGGACGGCACGCAAAATAAAGGAAAGCTTGGGGCAAATGCCACCCTCTCCGTATCAATGGCTGTCTGTAAAGCCGGCGCCAGAAACTCAATGCTGCCGCTTTTTCTTTACTTGCGGCAATTTATAAAAACCGAAAATACTGCTCTTAAAATTCCCACTCCTTTATTTAATTTTATCAACGGAGGCAAACACGCCGGCGATAATCTGGACTTGCAGGAGTTTTTCGTCATCCCTGCCACCTCAAAACCGTACAACGAAGCGCTGGAAATGGGCGTGAATATTTATACTGTTTTAAGAAATACCCTCAAAGAAAACGGTCTATCGACATTAATAGGAGATGAAGGAGGGTACGCGCCAAAACTGGCCACCAATAAAGACGCTTTTGTTTTGCTTAAACAGGCGATAGATAAAACAAATCTTCGATTTGGTTTTGATGTCTTTTTTGGGCTGGATGCCGCCTCAAATAGTTTTTATCAGGACAAACAGTATCGTCTGAAAGACCGCTCAATGCCTTTCTCAACTGATGACCTAATAGCATTTTATCAGGAGCTGAATAAACAATATCGTATTTTGTATCTGGAAGATCCTCTTTTTGAAGATGACTGGGAGGGCTGGGCAAAAATATCTTCAAAAATGTCGCAGGATACAATCATCGTTGGCGACGATCTGGTGGCGACCAATCCCTACAGATTACAAATGGCAATTGATAAAAAAGCCATCACCGGAGTTATTATAAAACTAAATCAAATCGGCACCGTGATTGAATGTTTGGCAGTTGTTGAGGTGGCAAGGGCGGCGGGACTCAAAATCATTGTCTCTCACCGCAGCGGCGAAACAAACGACGATTTTATCGCGGATTTTTCTGTGGCGGTATCGGCGGACTACGTCAAATTTGGAGCCACGGCAAGAGGAGAAAGAGTGGCCAAATATAATCGACTCCTGCAAATAGAAAAACAAATAAAAGCGCTGTAAGTTTATGGCCTATCTTATACTGGTAAGACACGGTGAATCTTTATGGAATGCCAAAGGAATATGGACCGGATTAACTGATATTTCTCTTTCGGAAAAAGGCCGCCTTCAGTCAATAAGCGCAGCCAAACTTTTGACAGATATTCGAATCGACTTTGTTTATACTTCTAAGCTTATTCGAGCAAAGGAAACCTGGAATGAAATGAAACAGGTATTAAAAAACAAAAATGCCCCTGTATTTGAAAATAAAGCGTTAGATGAACGGGATTATGGCGATCTCACAGGCAAAAATAAGTGGGAAATAAAAAAGCAATTCGGTGAAGAAAAATTTATAAAGATTCGTCGAGGCTGGAATTATCCTATTGCTAACGGCGAAACATTAAAAGACGTTTACCAACGTGTTGTTCCTTATTATAAAAGAGAAATTTTTCCCAAAATAGCCTTAGGTAAAAATGTGCTTATAGCCGCGCATGGAAACAGCTTGCGGGCGCTTATTAAATATTTGGAAAAAATAAATGATAATGATATTAAAAAAGTGGAAATGAGAACCGGTGAAATTTACATCTATAATATCGATCAAAACGCAAAAATTATTTCAAAATCTGTGCGCATAAGTACATAAAGATTATGATTATCAATAAACAAATAATAAAAAAGGCAAGTAACATAAAAGAAAAAGCAAATCTAGCCGGTTACGAACGGGTTTATAACAATTTTTCCTGGTCGCGGGCGGAAAAAGATCTTTCCAAACTTTGCGGCAGAAAACTAAACGCCGCATATATAGCCATAGACATACACACGCAAACTTACAGAAAAAATAAAATCGCTCTGTACTACGAAGGAGAACAGGAAACTCACGAACAGTACACTTTCGCTCAAATGTCCGCACTGTCAAATCAATTCGCCAATGTCTTGAAAAAATATGGTATCGAAAGGAGAGATCGAGTTTTTATTTTTCTGCCAAGAATTCCGGAATTATATATTTCATTCTTGGGAGTTTTGAAAATCGGAGCAATCGCCGGCACTCTTTTTTCGGCTTTTCAGGAACAAGCTCTGCTGGACAGATTATCTAATAGCGCTGCTTCAATTCTTGTCACAAACGCTGCCCTTTTCCCCCGGGTAAAAAAAATATTGCACCTCCTTCCCCATCTTAAAAGAATTATTGTAGTCGAACGCGGCTCATCCGATCTTCCAAAACACGCAAAAATTTCTTATTTTGCTCAGGAGTTATCAAAAGTCTCCAGTCAATTCAACGTCAGATTAATGAATAAAAACGATCCGGCCTTTATGCTATACACTTCAGGCACTACCGGTAAACCAAAAGGAGTCATTCACCGTCATCTTGCCATCGTTCAAGAATATTTAACAGCCAAGTGGGTATTGGATTTGAAAGAAGATGATGTTTACTGGTGTACCGCCGATCCCGGCTGGGTAACCGGCATTGCCTATGAAATTTTAGGCTCTTGGGCCAACGGCGCCTCCTCGGTAGTTTTTGAGGGAAGATTTGATCCCGATAGTTGGTACAAAATTATTCAACAATATAAAATTACTGTCTGGTATACTGCTCCAACGGCGATTAGAATGCTGATGGCTGCTGATAAAACATACCAAAAATATAATCTTTCCTCATTAAGACACTTGGCCAGCGTGGGAGAACCGCTTAATCCGGAAGGTATTTACTGGGGACTTAAGGCATACGGATTACCTTTTCACGATAATTGGTGGCAGACAGAACTTGGAGCAATTTGTATCGCCAACTTCCTAAGCCTGGATATTAAACCGGGCTCGATGGGAAAACCAATCCCGGGCGTTACCGCCGAAATTGTAGATGATCATGGTAAACCGTTATCTTCAAATATGGAAGGCAATCTTGCTCTCAAACCAAACTTCCCCTCCCTGATGAAACAAATCTGGAGGCGACCGAGTAAATATAAATCGTATTTTAAAAACGGCTGGTATACCTCGGGTGACAGAGCCTATAAAGATAAGGATGGATATTTCTGGTTTGTCGGCCGGGCAGATGATGTTATCAAAACTTCCGGTGAAAGGGTAGGACCATTTGAGGTGGAGTCTGCCCTTGTTTCTCACCCAAGCGTTGTTGAAGCCGGTGTAATCGGCAAACCCGATCCGTTGCGGGGCGAAATTATCAAGGCCTTTGTTGTTCTAAAAAAAAGTGTCAAACAGTCTGAAAAACTCAAAGTTGAACTTTCCGAATTTGTCAAAAAACATCTGGCCGGCCACGCCTATCCCAGAGAAATAGAATTTATCGACAAACTTCCCAAAACCAGAAGCGGTAAAATAATGAGAAGGGTGCTAAAAGCAAAGGAGCTCGGCCTTCCCATCGGCGACACTTCAACCCTCGAAGAATATTAAGTAATACCGCAGGTGTCATCGTAAGACACCCCAAGGGTGTAATCGAAAGAGTCCCCTATTACAAATGAGTTCTTTGTATCAAAAAATCCTGAAACAAACCTTGTTTGCGAGAAAGTTCATCAAATGTCCCCTCTTGAATAATTTTCCCCTTATCAAACACTAGAATTCTGTCGCTGTTTTTAAGCGTAGTTAATCTATGAGCAATAGTAATCATTGTTTTCGATTGAAATAAGCGCTCTATATTTCTCTGAATGATTGTTTCATTTGTGTTATCCAAAGCTGACGTGGCTTCGTCAAAGATAAAAAGTTCGGGCGATGCCAGAATGAGCCTTGCTATCGCAATTCGTTGTTTCTGACCACCGCTTAAATTGTTGCCATTTTCTCCCACTCTCCCATCAAATCCGCCTAAATCCTTAACAATCTCATCGTAAATATTTGCCTTTTTGGCAGCTTCGATAATTGCTTTTTGTTTAATATTTTTCCTCACACATCCATACATAATATTATCTTTTATAGTACCAGAGAATATGTAAGTCATTTGTGGAACATAAGCAATCTTTTCTGCAATTTCTTCCCTAGTAATACTTTTTAGATCCCTGCCAAAAAGATAAATTTCTCCTGAATAATTATGAAGCAGCCTAAGTAATATTCTTATAAAAGTGGTTTTACCACAACCGGAAGCGCCAGCAATTCCAATTTTTTCACCATAATTTATTTTAAGGCTTATGTTATTCAAATGCGTAAATGACCTATTGGGGAATGAAAATGAAAGATTCTTAACTAAAATTGCAGTGTTTAAGTGAAGCGAGAAATCTTTTCCTTTGACTTCTGTTATTGGTGTAAACGACTTGTCAAGCGATTCATTCAGTAAACCATATAAATCATTAACTAATATAGAACTCTCATGTGCTTGATCTAATATCCGATGAATTTCTCGCAAAGGGCCAGTAATGCTTAGGAAAAGTATTGAGTAAACCAGAATATCTCCTCTTGAAATAACTCCTTGGGCTGATAATAGAATTGATAAACTAATTACAACAATGTAGAAAAACCCTTCATTTAGATATTTACCAGAATCAAATAGAGCCATAAAAATATGATGTTTTATTTCTCTTTTTCTTAGCTCCTCTGCAACAGTTTCAACTTTCTCTACTTCCTGCGGGCTAGTGTTAAGAACTCTTACCGTCTCCAGGCCCCCCAACATTTCAACGACTGTACCATCAATTTTTTCTTTTCCTCTTAAAAGAGCAACACGGATACCTTTTTGTGAAGATACCTGTTTGACAATAATAAATAGTCCTGTTGGTACAACTAAAGCCATTACTGTTGCTAATATCGGTTTTTGAGAAAGAGCGATAGCAAGGGCTGCGCCTGCGCTAAAAATGGTCGGTAGAAATTCAAGAAAGCCTAATTTGATAATGCGCACTAAGCCCTGAATTGAACGAAAAATTCTCCCATGTAAAGAACCAATCTGCTGCTGGTTGATAACTGATATGTCAGTTCTAAGAAGATGGTCTATAACTTCGACTGTTTGTTTCTTTTCGGTTTGAGTGGCAATATTTTCAACAAGATATTTTCTTATAACAGTTAATACCTCACGGATGAGAATTATTAAAACAATTAAACTAATAAACGGAAGAGCAAGATTAAATTGAAAAGTTGTTGTCCCTACAACCTGATCAATCAACTTTCCAAGAATAAGCGCAGGAAGGTTAGTTAAAACACCGGCGATAAGCATTAAAAAAGAAGCCACCACTAATGAGAACTTTTCCTCTCTTCCCATCAAATGAAGGGCTCTTTTGAATCCTAAAAGTATTTCTGAAAATTCTTTATTCATTTTTTTCCATGTCTAAATTGAATAGTATCACAAATTCTCCTTTGGGATTTGTTTTTTGGAAATGGCTGATGGAATGACTGATCTTTTCTCGCCTCACTTCTTCATGAATTTTGGTCAGCTCACGGCAAATAACAAAATTAATATCTCCAAAAATATCAATCATTTCTTGCAGTGTTTTTACCAGCCGATGCGGGGCCTCAAACATTATTATAGTCACTCTAATGATACGTATCATTAGAGTGATATTGGTAAATAATTTTTCCCTGTGGCCTTGTTTTTTAGGCGGGTATCCAACAAAGAGAAATTTATCTGTTGGCAGACCGCTAACAACCAACGCGGCAGTAACAGAGGATGGTCCGGGAATTGATTCAACCTTTATACCCTCCCTGATACATTCCCGAACGAGCTTAAAACCCGGATCTGAAATTGTCGGCGTTCCCGCGTCAGATACCAAAGCCACATCGTTATCATTTTTTAACAGGGTAATAATTTCAGGAATTCGTTGCAGTTCGTTCTGTTCATAATAAGAAATTAATTTTTTATTGGTAGTATTTGTAGTATTGGCCCCGCTTAGCGGGGTTTGTAGTATTTTTAACAAATTTCCCGTGTGTCTTGTATCTTCGCAGGAGATATAATCAACCTTTGAAAGAACCTCTTTTGCTCGAAGGGTGATATCTTTTAAATTTCCAATAGGTGTTGACACGACGAACAACGTTCCCATATACTTATTCTATCATTAAACCCAAACTTATTGAAGTTATAACGTAGTAAAATACTGTAGCCTAAAAACCATTAGAAAAGTATCTTCTTACTAATCCCACGACCTTTCCCTGAATTGTCAGTGAATTTGGATAAATAGGTTCCATTGCGGCATTCGCCGGCTTTAATACCACCTTCTCACCTTCTTTGTAATATTTTTTAAGAGTAGCTAAATTATCATCAACAATCGCCACCACAATATCTCCGTTAATAACCTCATGTACCTTTTCTATAACAACATAATCTCCATCCAAAATACCGTCCTCAACCAGAGATTCACCTTTGACTTGTAAAACATAGGCTGTCCGTTTACCGGAAAACATGGATGCGGAAACCTGAAGCGTAGCGTTTGGGTCGCTGTAGGGTTCAAGCGGCTTTCCGGCCGCAATATATCCCATCAGAGGAAGATCCAACGACGGCTGCGTCCCCAGTAACGCGGCATTCATCTGTTCTTGAACAATCTTCAATGTCCGTATATTTCCATCTACTTTTTGTACGTAGCCCTTGTCTACTAACGCGCGAAGAAGCGAGTGAACGGTAGAAACAGCCTTATGCCCGGTAGCGTCGGCCATTTCTCTAAGGGTAGGAGAATAACCGTACTGCGCTTGAAACTGAGCAAGAAA
Organism: uncultured Gammaproteobacteria bacterium; assembly: GCA_964635045.1. Taxonomy (GTDB): domain Bacteria; phylum Patescibacteriota; class Microgenomatia; order Levybacterales; family UBA12049; genus CAZWMJ01. The sequence goes on along the minus strand of CAZWMJ010000012.1, from coordinate 7,257 downwards.
CTCCAATATTTCTCTTTCTTTTTTATAAACTACTCCCGGCATATTATTATTTTAAGGATTATTTTCCTTCTATTATTTTATACGAACATTTCTATCATTATGCAATATGACAAACAGGAACAAAGTAGGTCAATTTAATAATTTATTATTATGATAAAATCACTATATATGAAATTTGATCTTGTGTCGCAGTTTAAACCGGCCGGCGATCAGCCAATTGCAATAAAAAAATTAATTCAAGGTTTAAATACTAACAAAAAATACCAGGTTCTCTTAGGTGTTACCGGCAGTGGAAAAACTTTCACTATGGCAAGTGTGATAAAAAATTTAAATCGTCCAACACTTATCATCTCTCATAACAAAACGCTGGCTGCTCAGCTTTATCAGGAATTTCGAGACTTTTTTCCTAACAATAAAGTATGTTACTTTGTTTCCTACTATGATTATTATCAACCTGAAGCCTATATCCCTCAATCGGACACTTATATAGAAAAAGAGGCGGAGATAAACGAAGAAATAGATAGACTAAGACTATCCACCACTGCCAATCTTCTAACCAGACCGGACACAATTGTTGTCGCCTCGGTTTCCTGTATTTATAATTTAGGCTCTCCTGTTGAATACGGTAAATTTGTTTTGGAGTTAAAAGTGGGCGCCAAAATAGATCAGAAAAGCATTCTTATGCGTCTGAGCGATCTTCAATACGCGCGTAATGATTATGATTTTCAAAGAGGGACTTTTCGAACAAGGGGAGAGTCAATTGACATCCTCCCCTCTTATTCAAAGAATGGCATACACATAGAAATCCAAAATGGTGAAATTAAATCTCTCTTTGAGTTTGATCCGCTAACCGCAGCAACGTCTATCAATCTGGAAGAAATAATTATATATCCGGCTAAACATTATATGACAGATTCAAATACCTACCGACAGGTTTTCGCACGGATTCGCCAAGATTTAAACAAAAGAGTTAAAGAACTTAAAAGCTTAAATAAGCTGGTTGAGGCGAGCCGGTTAATACAAAGAACTAATTTTGATCTGCGGATGATACAAGAAGTCGGTTACGTCAATGGCATCGAAAACTATTCCACATATTTTGACGGACGCCTGCCCGGACAGCCCCCCTATACTCTTTTGGACTATTTTGAAAAAGCAAACCCTTCCTATCTTTGCATCATTGATGAATCGCACATTACAATTCCTCAGATTCGCGGCATGTACAATGGAGATAGGGCAAGGAAAGAAACGCTTATCGAATACGGATTTAGACTTCCGTCGGCAATTGATAACAGACCATTGCGGTTTGACGAATTCATAAGAAAAATCCATCAAACAATTTTTACCAGCGCCACGCCGGATGAATTCGAGCTTTCTTTGGCGGAAAAAACAGGAGTAGCCGAACAGTTAATCAGACCAACAGGTCTTGTTGATCCGAAAATTTTAGTCAAACCGACTAAAGGACAAATTAACAATCTTATAGCCGAAATTAAAAAAAGAGTTAAAAAACACGAACGCGTGCTGGTAACTACTCTTACCAAACGCATGGCGGAAGATTTATCCTCGTACCTTGAAGAAAGAGACTTAAAAGTCTCATATCTTCATAGCGACATTGATACTCTTAAAAGACAAGACGTCCTTGATAATCTGCGCATTGGCGATGTTGATGTGATTATAGGAATCAATCTGTTGCGAGAAGGTCTCGACCTGCCGGAAGTATCTCTGGTTGCCATTTTAGACGCGGATAAAGAAGGATTTTTGCGTAGTAAAACTTCTCTTATTCAAACTATGGGAAGAGCCGCCAGAAATATAAATGCCAAAGTCCTGTTGTATGCGGATACTATCACAAAATCGATGGATATGGCTATAGCCGAAGTTAGAAGACGAAGAAAAATACAGCTTGCATACAACAAAAAACATCATATATATCCAAAAAGTATTAAAAAAGCTATCAGGGCAAAACTGGTTGAAAAACAGGTAGAAAAAACCACTGCTGATTTTCTATTGGAAATGGGCAGAAAAGAAATTCTTCTGCCGGATGAGAGGGAACTGCTGATTAAAAAATTACGAAGCGAAATGAAACAAGCATCCCAAGAATTTGATTTTGAAACTGCCGCAATTATTCGCGATCGGATAAAACAACTGCAACGCTGACTAAAACTAGCTAATGTTTTGGATGTGCTCGATAAAATCAGAGTTGCCTCTTCTAAATAGTTTCACCGAAACTGCGTCAATTCTCATTCGATCCGGCAATTTTGGATGGGTCATTTTATAAAAATGGGCCGTTTTTATCACCGAGTGAAGTTTCCATGGAGTAATTGATTCCAAAGGCTCACCATAATTGGAATTATTTTTTGTCTTTACCTCTATAAAAACAAGTGTTTGATCTAAACCTGTGCCTGTGGACCCATCTAATGCGATTATATCAATTTCTCCGTATCTCTTCCGAAAATTTCGTTCTATAATTTTGTAGCCTTTTTTTTGCAAAAATTGTGTAGCTAATTCTTCTCCCTGAAGAGCAACGGGGTTGACAATTTTCATATCTTAAGACGCAGGTTATAAAGCTTTGCGCGTCTTACTTTCTTTTTTGATTTTGCGATGACCTCAACTTTTTCGATATTGGGAGATCTTAATGGCCAAATTCTCTCAACCGCTATATCTCCCACAATCTTCCGGACAATAAAACTCTTATTTTCCTCCCGTCCGCGAATACTCAATACTATCCCTTTGAAAATTTGTGTTCGGCTCTGACTGCCTTCTCTAATCTTTTGATAAACTGAAACCGTATCTCCGACGGCAAAATTAATTTCGTAAGTCATATAAAGCTATTATAATCGAAAGAACGCCAATTCTCAAGAGGCGCAAGCCGTGAGAAAAGCCAGAAATATCGGGTGAGGATTAAGTGGTCTGCTTTTATATTCCGGATGCCCCTGCGTGCCCATATAAAAAGGGTGAACGTCTTTCGGTAATTCTATTATCTCCACCAGATTTTCTTCAACAGATCTGGCGCTAATCACCAAACCTTTGTTTTCAAAATCCTTGATATATTCATTATTAAACTCATATCTGTGTCTGTGCCGCTCGGAAGTGACCTCTTTTTTGTAAATCTCAAAAGTGCGGGTTCCTTTCTTAACCATAGCATCCCAACTGCCAAGCCGCATTGTTCCCCCATAGGCCCTTTTCTCCATAAATTCTTTTTGCTTGGGCATAAGATGAATTACCGGATACGGAGTTTTAGAATCGTTTTCTGTAGTATTGGCCTTTTTCCATCCCAAAACTTCCCGGGCGAAAGCAACTGCCGCTAGCTGCATTCCATAACAAAGCCCTAAATAAGGAATTTTACTCCTTCTGGCATAACCCGCCGCTTCAATCATTCCCTCTGCCCCCCGCTCTCCCCAACCAATTGGAACAATAACACCGTCAGGTTTGCCGATTAATTGTTTAATACTCCCGGCATTAACCTTTTCGGCGTCAACCCAACGCGTTTTAACATCAATGCCTAAACTCCAACATGCGTGATCAATCGCATCAAAAAGCGCCGCATAAGAATCCTTCAATTGATAATCTCCCGTTCCAAAATATTTGCCAACGATAGCAATTTCAACTTGCCTATCTTTTTTAACTTTAATTCGCCCAACAAAATTTTCCCAATCCTTCAATTTTGGAGTCAAGGGCTTAAGATGAAGTTTGTTAAGAATCTTATTATCCAACCCCTGTTTGTGAAGCATTAAAGGAACTTCATAAACAGAAGGAAGATCGGGGTTTGAAATAATATCCTCAGAGCGCATGTTGCAAAAAATGGCAAATCTTTCCCGTCTTCTTTGATCAAGATATTTTTCTGATCGGGCGATAAGAAAATCCGGCTGGATCCCCAAAGAATTAAGAGTTCGAACCGATAGTTGTGTTGGTTTGGTCTTTGGCTCTCCCAAATGCTTTGGCGTCGGTACGTAACTGACGTGGATGTGTATTACATTTCCCGGATCCTGAAGCGTCATAATACGAGAGGCCTCATAATAAAATACGTTTTGATACTCCCCTGCCGTGCCGCCCAGCTCCACAATCACAATATCGGCGTTTTTCTTCTGACCAACTCCCTTTATTCTTTTTATTATCTCATCCGTTATGTGTGGAATTGCTTCGACATCCTCACCTAGATACTCAAACCTGCGCTCTTTATCAATAACCGTCTTGTAGATTTGCCCCATTGTTACAAAGTTATCCCAGCCCATATCCTCGTCTAGAAACTTTTCGTATGTTCCGATATCCATATCCGCTTCTGTACCGTCTTCACACAAAAAAGGATCGCCGTGTTCAATGGGATTTATTGTGCCCGCATCGATATTGAGATAGTTTTCAAACTTTATTGGAGCTATTTTGTATCCTGCTGATTTGAGAAGCAAAGCGATGGAAGCTGCCGTGGTACCTTTACCGATTCCCGATATAACTCCTCCCGAAACGAAAATATATTTTGTTTTTTTACTATTTAATAGTGGCACGATTTATTTTACCAAAATAAACAAAACTCGTCAACTATTATTTTCTTTTTAATTTTTTAATAATACTTGCTCTTATTTCCGCATCAACTAAAACATGATGAAGAGCCGGTAATACAGAAGCGATAATGATAAGCCCAATAATTGGTAAGAGATATTTATCAACATCCGGAATCAGGTTTCCTAAGTAATATCCTGCCAAGGTTACCCCAATTGCCCAAAGAACAGCTCCAAAAAAATTAAAAAAAACAAACCTTTTGTAGTCCATTTTACCGGCCCCTGCCACAACCGGGGCGAAAGCGCGAATAACAGGGATAAACCTTGCTAAAACTATAGTTTTTCCTCCATGTTTGTCATAAAACTTTTGTGCCCTATCGAGGTGTTTTTTATGAAAAAAAATTGAATTATCCTTTTTAAAAATCTTTGGTCCCAGTTTTGCTCCAATCAGATAACCAATGCTATCACCCGCAACGGCGGTAATAAAGCATCCGGTAATTAATACTTTAATATCAAAATACCCTTGGGAAGCTAAGAATCCGGCTGTAAAAAGAAGGCTATCCCCTGGAAAGAAGAAACCGATCAAAAGACCGGATTCTAAAAAAACTATGGCAAAAACTCCCAAATACCCAACTGTTTGAATCAAAGAAGCCAAATCAAAATGCATAAAAATAAGTATACCACATTCACCTTTTTATACCAAGTTTTGAACGGGATTTTAAGAAGAAGTAACCCACAATTATGACTGTTGCAACAGGTGATATCCAACTTGGGATATGAAACCCGAAGCTTTCTAAAAGCATAATCACTCCTAAAACCAGAATAGAATACATAGCCCCATTTTTTAAAAATATATACTTCTTAATTCTTTCTATGTTTGAGACAGTGATTTGTCGTACAACTATAGCCCCTATTCCATTACCTAATAAAATCAAAGGAACTGACAAGGTAAAGGCAAAAGCCCCTAAAACTCCATCCATGGAAAATGTGGAATCAATTACCATTAGGTACAATACCTTACTGGTATCCGTAATACTGCCTGTTTTCTTTTCAATTTGCTTTTCCACCTTTTCCGCATTTTCTTTAAAACCATGGGTGAGAAAAAACAGGGTTGATCCTACCACTGCTCCAAAAGCCATCAAAGGATTTATTTTTAGAGCAAACCAGACAATTACGGACAGGAGTATAGAAACTATTGCGTAAAACCAAGCTCCCTGGGAATGGAAAAACCTTTCACCCCGCAGTCCATAGTATTTAGGTTCTAAAAACAACCAGTAAAAAAATAAAAAGATCATAAATACTCCACCGGCAATCAATAGGATGGGAGCTGAAGATTCTATAGCCTCGTTTATTTTCGGGTCTCCGCTGAAGGTAGCAGTTAATGAACCGATTGGGCCTAGGCCTGGAGAAACTACCCATACAATCAACCAAGGTAATACACCCCTAATTACAAATACTGAAAGCAGTAATCCCCAAGTTAAAAACCACTTTTTGGCTTTTTGCCCCATGGAGGAAAGAACCTGAGCATTTATAATCGCATTATCAACAGATGAAACTGTTTCAAAAAATGTTAATCCAAAAACTATTAAGATAATTGAAAAAACATCCATAGATTTTATTATATAATATTGTGGTAGAATATGAACAAGATGCATTATTTCAAGTTTTTACCCGGTGTCACAACCACCGTTGTTATTCTCCTGATTCTCTATCTATCCTATCTTGTACTGAAACCGTTTCTTTTTGTTATAGTAATTGCATCTATTTTTTCAATTTTTCTTAACCCACTCTATGAATGGCTTCTTGTTCACATAAAAAGAGAGTCCTTAGCTGCTGGTTTATCTCTTTTTTTACTATTGTTTTTTATCTTTTCACCTGTCTTATTTATTCTGGGAAACACAGTACAAGAAATACGAAGTTTGATGGAAATATTACAGAAAAACCCTAACCTCTTAAATAACATTCAAAATGTAATCATGAAACAATTGCAATCTTACGGTTTTTCTGTTGACACTGCACAATTCAATTTACAAGATGAAGCAGTCGAATTGTTAAAAATGCTTATGAAAAACATTGGAAGCAGTTTGCTTTATGCCGGGTCGGTTTTTTTAAATATATTTTTTGTTCTTATTACTACCTTTTTCTTTTTGATCCGAAAAAACAGAATCAACGCCTATTTCATGAAAGTTAAGATAGTACCGGAGCACTATTTTATCCAGCTTAAAAAAAGAATTGTTGAGCTGGTAAATGGAATTGTCAGAGGAAATTTATTGATAGCCGCGCTGCAAATTATTATTGGAACAACGGGTTTCTTAATCTTCGGTATACAAGCGCCTATTTTGTTAGGACTGTTGTATGGATTACTGTCGTTAGTGCCGGCCATAGGAGTACTGTTGGTTTGGGCCCCTGTTGCAATTATTATTTTTATGAGTCAAGGCATATTTATAACCATATTGTTTATTTCATGGTTTGTTTTGACAAATTTTATAATGGATAATTTCATTTCTCCCAAAATTATTGGCAGTCAAACAAAAATGCATCAATTACTTATTATGTTTTCTGTAGTAGGCGGTATGCAGCAATTTGGATTCATTGGCGTAGTGCTTGGACCGGTCATAGTAGCCTTAGCATTCGTTGCGATCGAAATGTATAAAGAACTTGTGAATGAATCTAAAACCGCTGGTTCCTAAATCCCCACCCAATCAACTCAACGCAAAGAGCGGGGTACGAGAATTGAACTCGCTTCTCCACCTTGGGAAGGTGGCATACT
>CAZWMJ010000011.1:0-37432 GCA_964635045.1 uncultured Gammaproteobacteria bacterium | reverse complement strand
GAAACGGCATACCTTTTTTAACTAATTCCATGGCTTTATGTGTGGCAAAAATTTCCGGAGTGCAGGCTTTTTTCAGTACATCCACATTCACTGTCAAATTGTTAATTAATATATCAAAAACATTCAAACTATCTTTGGTGATTTCCAAACTCTCAAAAAACGGCTTTTTGCTGTCCTGAAGACCTCGGTTGTAGCCGGAAGAAAGATTGCTTGTTAAAGAAACAAGGCTGGTGTAGCAACCCAAAACCACATGAACCTTGCTTTGCAAAAGCTCCGCCACATCCACATTTTTCTTCTGTGGCAGCATACTACTGCCTGTCAACAATGTTTCGGAAACAGTAAAATAATTAAATTCCGAGGTGGTGTAAAGCAAAACGTCGGTGGCAAACTTATTGATTGTCAACAAAATAGATAGAAGGCAAGATACAACATTGGCCTCAATTTTGCCCCGGGAGTTTTGTACGGCTAGAGAATTTTCCTGCACTTTGGCAAAACCCAAAAGTTTAGCCGTATATTCCCTGTCAATGGCAAGGGGCGCGCCAAAACCGGCGGCGCTGCCAAGCGGCGATTGATTGTTAAGAACAAACGCTGATTTTAATAAAGACAAATCGTCAAGCAGATTTTGGGCAAAACTGCCGGCCCACATGCCGAGAGATGAAGGCATGGCTTTTTGCATATGAGTATATCCCGGCATCGGTACGAACTCGTGCTGTTGAGCAAAGGCAACCAGGCTTTCAGCGCCAGAAAGAAGCTCCCCCCAGATAAGCAAAAGCTCCTCTTTGGTAAAAAGCCTGGTTGCCGTAATTATCTGATCGTTTCTGCTTCGGGCGGTGTGAATTTTTTTGCCAACTTCCCCGTATTTTTCGGTCAAATAATTCTCAATTTTAGTATGAATGTCCTCATCTCCCATGGTTAGAAAAAACTTGCCCTGTTTATCAAGAGAAAGAATCTCCAAAAGTCCCTTCTCTAGTTTGGCAAGCTCGCTTTTGGAGAGAATGCCGATTTGGCAAAGCATTTTGGCGTGAGCGATTGATTGTAAAACATCAACTTTAACCAGCTTTTGATCCATCACAATATCGTCCTTAGTCTCAAAGGCTTCAATAATCGGATCTAATGTTGATTTTCCAGTCTCCCAAAGTTTTTTCATAAAAGATTCTTTCCCATAACTATAGCATCATCTACGCTAGAATAACCATGTTTTTGATAAAAATTCGTTACTCCCAAATTGTCTTTCTTAACCCAAAGCAGTATTCGCTTAGCTCCTAATTCTTTAAAAGCCGCCTCTGTTTTTTGTAATAGCAAAGATCCTATTCCCTTCTTTTGGAAATCCGGATGAACGGCTAAATGGTAGATCCAACCCCTTCTGCCATTAAAAATACCCAGTATCGTACCTACCAGCTTACCTTTGCTATACGCTTCAAAACTTGAAGATGAGTTTAATCTCAAAATCAATTTAGCTTCTTCTTTTTCTTCCTGTATTTCAGATACTTTTAGTCCAACCTCTTTCCAAAGGTCATGTATTAAATTAAAATTTTTAACACTCATTTTTGAAACTAACATTTTTCTTCCTTTCTCCGCCAGAGGCGGACAAGCATTAAAAAAGCCCTTGCCAGATTACGAATTACTCATAATCTAACAAGGGCTCATTTCTGGGCGGTACCACCTTGCTTTGTCTCGCCGAATCCCGATTTAATCGGGAGTAGGCGGACCTCATTTATAAACCTTGCTCAGAAGCTCTCTTCAATGAAATTTGGGCGTCGATGCTTTCAGCTGTCATCGCTTGCTTTGCGCCTACTTTCTCATTTACTCTTCTTCCTCAACGCACTATTTACTTGTTAAAGAACACTTTATCATAAAACCATCCTCTTGTCAACCAACCGCCAGATTCCTGCCCAAAATTCTGCCAATATACTCTAAGACTTGTGGATGCCCCAGCGGATCTCCATGGCCAAGCATATTTGATTCACCCATGTTAAAAGCGCGTTCGATTAACCGGCCGTCAACGGTGTCGTTGGCCCAAGGAATAAAAGCCGATTGCCAAGGAACAATCCGGTCGCTCCTGTTGGCAAGAGTATATACCCCTATTCCCCTATCCATCGCCCCTCTCACAATCTTGTCCACCCGTCTCATGTAATCCTCGCTTCTGCCGGCCCGCAGCAGAAATCTATAAACGTTCTCTCCCTCAAGTTCCAAAATACTTTCCCGAATTTTTTGGTCGGTTATCTGAGGCAGGCCCAAAATAGGACAGTCAATAAAAATAATGGCTTTGGTGGTAGCCATATGTCCTTCCAGCGCAAATAAACCGGCTATGCCGCCCAGACTGTGACAAATAATAACTCTATTCTCCAAAGGATAAGTCCGATCCCAGGCAGTAGCCTGCTCATTACCAACCCTGATGGTGATGGCGGGGTCTTGCATGGTAGCCGCAAAAGGGTATTCAGAGCCGGTCTTGCCCCGCCAATCTGGGGAGTAAGAAAAAAGCAGAATATCCTCATCTGTATATCCCAATTGTCTCAATAGTGATCTGACGACAGCGAATGTTCCCTCCTCTTCCAGAGGAACATAAAACTCCCCCGGCTTTTCGCCGGTTAGCAATCCTGCATAAAAGGCCGGTTTGACTGCGCCTTGACCGGTATATCTAGTCACTCGGCCCGAGGGATCAACCACCCGACCATCCCTTCCTACGGCAATTTTCCCTTCGGGAATATCTCTTAAAGCTCCTGCTCCCGCTTGAATATATTTACCTGTGTGCCCGCTTCTCTGTCTCCAAAGAAGGAAAGGTCCTGGAATCTCATGTTTATTACCGCCCATTAGTCTGTAAGCCCTTCCTTCTGTCTCCACCACATCCCCCTCCTGCGCCACCCCCACCTCTTGCTCAATAGTTTCAGTTCTACCAATCATCGCCTTAACCCCCCTACCTACAAGAGTCAATTTTCTGCTACCAATGTCTAACCTGTACAGTTGTGGATTGGGATCTCCTGAAGATCCTTGTGTTTTCGGACGTTCAATACCAATAACCACGCTACCATCTGGCTGAGGCGATAAAGAACCAACGCGACCTACACCTAATTCTATTGCTTGACTGTCAACTAATTTGTTATCGGCAAGACTAAAAGACACTATGTGGGTTGCTTGACTGTCAGTTGATGGAGCAAGCATATAAAGAATCTTATTATCCATAAATACCAGCTTTCCCTCTGTAGGAATAATCACCTTTTTTCCGCTGGTAACATCAAATATGGCAAGGTCATGTGTAGAGGGACGATCATAAGGACTAGTTTGATGAATAAAGAAAGCTAAATGCTGACCGTTAGGAGACCATATCAGATTATCAATATAAGCTTGAGGAAGTCCAAAACCATAACCGCTAAAGTCAAGATCTTTAATCCACTTTCCTCTTTTATCAAAAAGGCTAACTATTACTTCCTGTTTAGCGTTTTTAGCCGGTGTTGAAATAACAATCATCTCTCCATTCTCAGACCACGCCGCGGAATTATCACCAAAATTTGCTAAAACTTTATCCTCGCCTGTAGTAAAATCTACTATATGGGAAGGTGGGTATTGCTCATTAATCTCCATCTCCACTGTTCGGTTTGGGGTTATAAAAACTCTGTCTTCCGTGGGTGACCAAACAAATAAGTTTTGATTATAACCTAGGTAGCGAGGAAGAAAATGTGTTCCTGGCGTCTGATAAGCCATCCTACCACTTTCTGCATCCCAAATAGTAGCAAAAGGCGCATATGATAAATATCGTGAATCAGGCGACCATCTAAAATCATCCGACCGACCACTCGCTCCTAATGCCGCCGGCAAATCGTTTATTGATGGACTGTTTTTTTCCAGCGCCCTTTTTTCTTGTCCGCTGGCAACGTCCACTATCTTTACACCAAAAACCCAAGGACCCTTTCCTTTTTGAATAGAAGCTAAAGCGACAGTTTGGCCGTCGGGAGAGAGGGAAAAATCGTAACAGTCAACAGTAGGATCTGCCGCATCTTTATTTAAAAGTCTTTTTCGTCCATCTCCATCAACATGATAGACGGCGATTTTTATATCCTCGCCAAATTCACCAACACGACCAGCACGCACAATCTCTCCCACCACATGCCCCGCCGGCTTTTGAATTGTCTCCTTGATGATGATTCCTCTCTCTATTGGTGGCGCCGGTGGTAATTCGAAGGCTTGGCCAAGAATCTCTGACAGAGAATCAAGGGCTGCCGCCGGGGTTGGCGAGTTGTTATCACAGCCGGAAATCAAAACGACACCACCAAGCGCTACGCCAGCCGTTGCGGCTGGAAGAATTGGCCAAAGAAGTCTCCTCCTGGTGATTACAAGCTGACCCCCACGCTCTAAAGGCGGTGGTGCTGCCATATTGCCTCCTCCTTCTTCTTATACATCCGCCTCATCTTCTTGTCAACCCTTGACATTAGTCTTTTTACCTGCTAGCGTTGAAATGGAGAAAACTTATGACTAAAATTCTTTTAATTGACGACGACGAATCTCTCTCCGCTATATTTTCAACGACTCTGATAAATGCCGGTTTCGACGTTTCAACCGCCTTTGATGGAGCAAGCGGTTTTGACAAGGCAAAAAGCGAACAGCCGACCTTTATTCTTCTGGATCAAGTCTTGCCGGATATTTCGGGAAACGATTTATTAAAAAAATTAAAAGAGGAAGAAACCACCAAATCTATTCCCGTTGCCATGCTGTCAAACTTTGGCCAAAATGAGCTGATTGAAAATGCCATCAAAGGAGGAGCATTAGACTATATCTTAAAGTATCAAATTGAACCAAAAGACCTGATAAACAAGGTGCAAAGCCTGCTAAAAGAAAATCAGGCGAGGGAATAATAATTTATGCAGCCAAAAACAGACGGAGATCACAAACAATTACTAAGCGAGGTTATAAAAAAGCAAATTGTCATACTTGGTCCGGATATAACGTTGGCCAAGGCCAGAAATGTGGCTGGGTTAAGCGTGGCAGATGACGGAACGGTGCTTGACATACAGGGCGATCCTCAAGTCATAACCCAAAAACTGATTGATCAATTTATGGAGCTGTCGGGACTGATTGTCAAAAAGACCATGGAACCGCTGCTGGCCAGTTTTCCCGGGCTGGTGGCTGGAGCTATAACAAACGCTCCCCCAACAAGTCAGCCATCCGGGCAGAATTCGGAGGTTCAATCATAATTATATGGATACGGAAAAACTTTTAGCTATCATCGTTCAGGGAGGAAGTTTTATCGCCGCCTTTGCGGCAATTACGGCCGGCATTCTCATGTCCTCCGTTACCAAAAAATTCGGCAGCGGCATTCTGGCTTCCGGTTTTAAGACTATCTCCACGGGAGTACTTTTTATCGCGGCGGGAATCATTATTGACGCCGTGGGCTCCTATATTCAAATAGCCAGTAATTTTACACTGGCGGCCATACTGATTGCCAAAGAAATCTTTTTTGTGGTCGGCACCTATATAATTGTGATAGGCAGTAAAAAAACCGGAGATAAATTGGAATCGCTGACTAAATGAATCTCGCTATCTTAGCCTCAATCGCGGTAACTGTTATTTTTGGCCTTATAGCAGTCATTCTCTCCTCCAAGGAAGAAAAAACCAGAAAACTTCTGCAAAGTCAGGATAAGGCTTATAAACACAGACTCTACGAAATAGCCATTCTCAAGGAAATTCAGGATAGAATAGGCTATTCTCTGGATGTGGGCAAAATCGTTGATATTATTACAGGCAGTCTGCGTAATCTGTTCCCCTATTCTACGGCCTCCTCGCTGTTAATTTCCGGGCAAGAACTAAATTTTAAAACCTATGTGGAAGAAAATGTTTCCCATGAGTTTGTAAACATTGTTAAAACCCGCATGCTTGAATCTCTGTCGGCTCTCTCAGACAATAAATCCCTGCCCGAGAAAATAAACGAAAGTTTGTCGGGAGTGGTGCCGGATGATAGCAATAAAAATCCTCTCTCCTCGTTTTTTAATATTCCGCTGATCATAAATAACAGGATTGTCGGACTGATCAATGTTTCATCCCAAATTGCAGGCTTATACAAAGAAGAAGAGATGAATATACTTTACCGCATCACCAATCAAGCGTCTCTGGCCGTTTCCAAACTGGAGGAAATTCTGGAAATCGAAAAAGGCAAACTTATGTCCCTGATTTCTTCGCTGGCCGATGGAGTTTTTATGGTGGATGTGGACACCAGACTGATTGTTATCAATCCGAAAGCTCTTTCCATGCTTTCTATCAACAAGTCCCCGCCTACTATTTTCGATATTATTAACAGCCTAACAGGCAAACTGGACATCCGTACCAAAATTGAAGAGGCCATAAAATTAAATAAATTAGTCATCATCAATGAATTAACCCTGCAAACTATATCAGGCAGTAACGTGACGCTGAAAATCCTCATCACTCCGGTGGCTGACAATAAAGGACAGGCCATAGGCGCTGCCGTACTACTGCACGATATCACGGTTGATAAAAATCTGGCTCAGATGAAGGAAGACTTTACCAACATGATGGTTCATGAACTGCGCTCTCCCCTGACCACTATCAAACAGGCTGCCAGCCTGATAATGGAAAGCAAAGACCGTCTTACACAAGAGCAGAAAGAAAAATTTCTGGCTATGATCCATCAATCATCGGAAAATCTCTTAAACGAAGTGGCCGAGCTTTTGGACTCGGCCAAACTGGAAGCCGGCAGACTCAGTGTCAATCCGGCGCCCGGAGATTTAACGCAAGTTCTTAAAGAGCGTCTTGAATTTTTTAAACCCCAGGCCATCAGTAAAAATATCACCTTGACCGCAAACATTGATCCGCTCCTGCCGGAAATCTCTTTTGATAAAGTTAGAGTAAATCAGGTGCTAAATAACCTGCTGTCCAACGCCATAAAATTTACCAGTAATGGAGGAAAGATAGCGATTACCGCCAGCTTTGACGGCGGCCGGATAAAAGTCAGCGTCTCCGACAACGGAGCGGGCATACCGAAAGAAAAACAAGACCAGCTTTTTTCCAAATTTTCCCAAATTTCTCACCCTTCTGCCTCTGCCTTTCAGCATCCAACCGCCGCCGGGACAGGACTGGGTTTGTATATTAGCAAAGGAATTATTGAAGCCCACGGAGGAAAAATTGACCTCCAGTCGGAACTAGATCGGGGCACCACCATCACCTTCTCCCTGCCCACAGATGCTACGCATCAAGCGTTGCAGGCAGGCCTTCCCCAACAGCCCAGGCTAGTTAATTAACCCACCACTTTTTCCCATCGCTTACTATTTCTATCTCCCCCACCTCATCCGTCCTTAATATCTTGGTATCATAATCTCTTAATATCTGTAATATCTCTTGGCGGGGGTGGCCGTAGCGGTTGTTTTTGCCAACCGAAATGACGGCCAGTTTGGGCAAAAGCAAATCCAAAATATCCCCTGTCAAACCGGTCTTTGAGCCGTGGTGCGGCACCTGCAATACATCAACCCCGAGCGAAGTCGAGGGGCCAATTTCCCCAACCGCCTCTGCTAACTCCGGCGCCTGACTGTCGCCGGTTAAAAGTAAAGTAAAGTTTCCAAAACGAAGCAAAGTAATAAGCGAGGCAAACTCGCCGCTTTCTCCAATTTCTCCTCCCGGACTGGTCCTTTGAATAAAAGATTGACTGGGGGCCAAAATCCTCAACTCCACTCCATCCTTAGTTTTTACCACGTCACCTTGATAAATAAAACGGGAGGCTATCTTTTTACTGTCAATTTCCTTTCGCAATTGGGAAAAACCCTGACTTTTATTTGATAAATTTTCCGTGGCAAAAGATAAAACAGCATATCTTGGCAGTATTGATAAAAACCCGTCAAAATGGTCGGCGTGCGGATGACTCAATATCGTAAACTCAATAGTCCTGTCCCAAAAAGGCATATGGCGATTTAAACATTCAAGCGTCCGTTGGTTGGGCCCTGCGTCAATAAGTAAATCCGCTCCCTTGGGCGTTCTGATAAAAATAGCGTCTCCCTGTCCCACATCGCAGAAAACAACATGCAGTTTTCCATCATTAAAACGGGCTTGCTCTCTGAAGAAGATACCTCCCAAAAAAATCAGCGCCAAAAAAACCACCATCGCCGATTTCGTCATCGCCAGCTTCATCTTTTTCTGATAAAAAATATTATCGCTGCGGCCAAGAAACAGTAATATCCCAAAACAAACTGCCAGGGGAAAAAATCCAACTTCACCGATCCTCCAAAATTAGCAAATAAAGACACCATCTGCTGAAAATAAAGCAAAAAAGGAAACCCCAAATATAAAAATATTTTACCCAACGGCTCAAAAACTATCCCCGTCACTGCCGCCAGAGCGCCCAACACCATCAGAACAGGCACGCTCCAAAGCACCAAACCGTTAACAACCACAGACCAAAGCGAATAAGAGCCAAAGTTGGCAAGAAGAATGGGTAATGTGGCCGCTTGCGCGGCAGTGGTGGTAGCCAAGTCTTCGCCAATTAAAGATGCGCCATTTTGTAAGATTGGCCTAATGTACAAAAGTCCCAACGTTGCCATAAACGACAGCTGAAATCCCACATCTGATAAAAGAGAGGGATTTATAAAAATCATGAGGAACCCGGCCATAAATAACCCGTATAATGACAGAGTCTGTCTTCCCAAAATCTGGGCGGAAAATACCAAAATTCCCATAATTGAAGCGCGAATAATAGACGGTTCAAGCCCGGCCAAAAGAGCGTAGAACAAAATTCCCAATATGCTCAGGGCTAAAGCGATTTGACGTCTAAAGATTAAGGCAAAAACCGCGCTTAAAAATCCGCCCGCCATAGCGACATTCATGCCGGAGGCGGCAACTACGTGCAAAACACCTGATGTTCGAAGATCCTCCGCAAATGCTTTTGGCAAATTCTGCTTGATGCCAAAAACTATACCCAAAAAAAGACTCGATGATGCCGGCGGCAGAGTTTTTTCAAACAGTGAAATCACTTTTTGGCGGATGAAAGATGTAACTGCTAATAGCGAATTATGATCTTTTTTGACAGCTTCTATTTTAGGAAAATACATTGTTAAAACAACCTTATCGTCTGTTAGCAATTTAGTATTCTTACTGCTAATCCCCTGCCTGTTTTTAGCTTTGATTGCGCCAAAAATGCTAATTATATCGCCATAATGATACTGAGGAAATTTTGGAATATTAATCAATATACCGTTAACGTAAAATCTTTGAGTGTTACCTGCGACTTGCGGCTCAGATAAAAGAGTTGCGGCCAGTTTTACCTCCTGTCCGTCCCGATAACGCGGCTGGTTTTTATAAAAAAATAGGAAACGCAATCCAAGCAATGCTAACAAAACAAACCCCAGAAGCATTAATCGTTTCATATCTCATACTAGTTGCTAGTTGCTAATAGCTAATAGCTAGTTATTTTCTCTTTTATCTGTTCAAATACTTTACTGCTAACTATTTTCTTGGATAATAATTCGTTAATATCTCCATATGGCCTGTTATCGACGATTTTCTGCGCCGTCACCGGTCCAATCCCGGGCAATTTATCCAGTTCTGAGAGAGTTGCAGTATTGATGTTTATGAACCCGCTGACTGAAATTTCGTTCCCTTCCCCAGAATAGTTTTGAGTTTTGAGTTTTGAGTTTTGAGTTTTATCTGGTATATAAACTTTTGTACCGTCTTTCAGTTTAATGGCCAGATTTAAATTTTTAGCTATATAGTCCCGATCCGCCTGGGCGGACAATCCGCCTGCCGCAATCAACCCGTCTTGCAAACGAGAATCAGCTTTTAACTGATAAACACCGGGTTTCACGACCGCTCCCGAAATATCAACAAAAATGCCTGTTTTATTAGTCATTGCGCTATCCGACGCTGTGTTCGAAGACTCAAAAATGATATTATCTGAACCACCACCGGAACTAAATAACCCTATCAGACCATAACCTAAGAATATCAAACCAACCAACCCCAATCCGATTGGCAGCCAATGTTTTTTCACAAACGGGGAATATCTCTTGAGAAGTTCTTCTGCATCCATGAAATAGAAATTGTCAACTAAAAATTATTCCGTGACGAAATTTATCAATTTCCCTTCCACATGTATTATTTTTTTGACAGTTTTTCCAGCCAGATATTTTTTCACATTAGCACTCTCCTCCGCCATCTGCTCAACATCTTTTTGATTTTTGATTTTTGCCCGCCCCGCTTCGCTTGGCGAGGCCGGGGAGTTTTGACTTTTGAGTTTTGAGTTTTGAGTTTTGATTGTGTCTCTCATTTTCCCATTCACCTGTACCACAATCGTCACTTCCTCCTCTTCTAATAGTTTGGGGTCATACTTTGGCCAAGGCTGGAAGTGAATAGATTCTGATGATGAATGATGAATGATGAATGATGAATTTATCCTTAATCCTTTATCCTTTATCCTTATCATCTGCCAGAGTTCTTCCGTCATGTGCGGGGCAAAAGGGGCCAACAGCAAAACTAAAGTTTTGCAGTATTCAGTATCGAGTATTTTGTATTTAGTATAGAACGAATGCAACTGGTTATAATACTCCATAATATGCGCTATGGCCGTGTTATACCTCAAATTCTCCATATCTTCCGTCACTTTTTTGATAGTCTTATGCGTCAAACGCGCGGAACTACCCGAAATCTGACGCTGAACTACGCTGTCTGCGTCTTTCTGCGTATTGTTCTGCATATGTTCAGCAACTAATCTCCATACTCTTTTCAAAAACCTATTCATTCCCTCAATTCCGCTGTCGCTAAAATCTCCGCCCTGATCAAATGGTCCTAGAAACATCAAATACATCCTAAGCGTATCAGCTCCATATTTTTTAATGTAACTATCAGGAATTATCACATTGCCCCGAGATTTACTCATCTTCGCTCCCTGCGAAATAATCAACCCATGAGCATAAAATCTGGGAAAAGGCTCGTCAAACTCTATTAATCCTAAATCCTTGAGAACCATCGTGATAAAACGCACGTAAAGTAAATGCAAAACCGAATGTTCCGCTCCGCCAATGTACATGTCAACAGGAAGCCAAGCCGCGCGTTGCGCGGAATTTCCAATTTCCCCTTCGGCCTCGCTCAGGGCGGGCAATTTCCAATTTCCAATTATTTTTGATTTTTCCATAGGAAACGGTATATCATCGCGGTCTGTGGCTAAATACCTTAAGAAATACCACGAACTATCAAGGAATGTATCGGAGACATCAGTTTCCCTTCGTGCCGCTCCGCCGCAGTTAGGGCAAGCCACGTTATAAAATTCGGGGTGGTTGGCAAGTGGCCCTTTTACACTGAGCGAAGTCGAAGTGTTAGGCCGCCAGTCTTTGACATCTGGCAATAAAACCGGCAAATCTTTTTCCGCCACCGCCTGCCAGCCTTGCCCTGAGCTTGTCGAATGGGCACATTTCTCACAATAAATCATTGGAATTGGCGCACCCCAATAACGTTGTCTGCTAATCAACCAGTCACGAAGATGATATTGGTTCTTTTTTTCTCCAAAACCCTTTTCCTCCAAAAAATCCTTAATTTTTTCCCGGGCCGGATTTGGCGTCGGCATACCTGAAAATTGCTGCGAATTAACCAATATTCCCTCCTCCAACACTTTTTCTTCCGAGTCAACTTCTGATAAGTCATCCCTTATCTTACCGATGACACGAATAATTGGCAAGCTGTATTTTTTGGCAAAAGCAAAATCACGGTGGTCAGAACCCGGCACACCCATCACCGCTCCGGTTCCATAACTAGCAATAACGTAATCGGCCACCCAAATCGGCACTTTTTGATTATTAACCGGATTTACACAGTAAAATCCTGTAAATTCACCGCTTTTTTCTTTCCCCTCTACAATTCGTTCCTGCTCACTTTTTTTCTTCGAACGCTCCACATAGTCTTTCAGCCTCGCAAGGTGAGACCTTGCAAGGCTACTTGTTATATCTTTAACGAACGGATGCTCTGGCGCCAACACCATATAGGTCACGCCATAAATCGTTTCTGGAAACACGGTAAAAACATCAATTTTGAACTTTGAATTTTGAACTTTGAACTCGATCAGAGCTCCCTCTGATCGCCCTATCCACTGCCTCTGGGCGATTTTGACCTTCTCTGTCCAATCAATCTGTGTCAAACCATTAAGTAACCTATCAGCGTAATCCGTAATCTTGAAAAACCACTGCTCCAAATCTCTTTTTTCAACGACTGATGAACAACGTTCGCACTTACTTTCAATAACTTGTTCGTCTGCCAATACTGTCTTACACGATGGGCAAAAATTAACCGGCGACTTTTTGCGATAAGCCAAACCCTTCTTAAACAGCTGGATAAAAATCCACTGGGTCCACTTATAATAATCAGGGTCGTAGGTCTCAACGGTGCGCGACCAGTCATAGGCATTGCCGGTAGCTTTGAGCTGGCGGTAAAAGTTTTTCTCGCTCACCCTGGCTTGTTCTTTGGGATGGCGGCCCACTTTCAAAGCGTAATTTTCACTGTGAATACCAAAACCGTCCAGTCCAATCGGCTCAAACACATCAAAACCACTCATTCTCTTAAATCGGCCATAAATATCAGCCCCTGTAAAAGCGTACATGTTGCCAACGTGAAGTCCCTCGGCCGAAGGATAAGGAAACATCATTAGGTTATAGAAGGGTTTTTTGGCTTTATCCAAATCCGGAGAATAAATTTTTGACTTCTCCCAAACCTCCCGCCATTTAGGTTCAATCTCCGAAGGATTATATTTATCAATTTTTGATTCTAAATTTTTAATTTTCATTCAGTTTTGACTTTTGAGTTTTAACTTTTGAGTTATTTAAAGTATATCATAACTTGCCTTTTTTGACATAACGAAGTACCATAAAGATATGAGATTTATTTGGCAGTCGCTTATTCTTATTTTCTCATTTCTACTGGTCTTTATCTGGCAGCAAACCGATCTTTCCCAATACACTATCCAAACGCTGGGATTTTTGATTTTTTTGTATCTTGTAATCTACATGCGCGGGAAAAAGCTGTCTTTTGCCAATGACGGGCTGAGCGTTTTCATCCTCCAAAGCGCCATTATGCTGATTATTTTCGCCAGCGGAGGTCTTTCTTCCATGTTTTTCTTCCTTCTCTATTTTCTCTCCTTTGGCATTGGTTTGGTTTTCGAACCGGCCGCTGTTTTTGTTTTCGCGCTGGCGGCAATCGCCGTCTTTTTACCTGATATCTCTAAGGACGATACTGCGGCCAACATGATAAAAATTGCCTCTATCGTTCTCATTTCTCCTCTTGGTTTTTTCTTCGGCCGGGAGTATCAAAAAGCGCAAGAACAAGAGGAGCGGGTAGAAACTACGATTGAAAGCTCCAAAGAGGCGGCGGACGCCATCGCCCACGACGTTGAAGATGTGTTAGACGAGGAAAAAAACGTCTTAAAAGAAGATGACGTGGAAAAACTCAATGATATTTTGGAAGAAACCGAAGCGCTGAGAGAAGAAACAAAAGAATAGTATGAAGTATATAGTATTTAGTATCCCTTCGGCCCGAGCTCAGGGCGAGGGCAAGTATAAAAAACTGCTTCTGTTGCGTATGGTTCTTTTCTTACTACTTAATACTTACTACTTACTACTTAATACCGTCCCGGCGAGCGCGCTCAACATGACCGGCGCCAACTACATCATACAGATGGAAAATCTCAATACCGCCGCCGGCAAACCAACCGGTGCTAACTATAAAGTCAATTTGACGGTCGGACAGACGGCTCCGGGACTCTACAGCGGCACAAACTACAAGGTGCGCTCAGGCTTTCAATACATCAACTCTATCATCAAATTTGCTTTTTCCATTGACAACCGCTTTATAGATCTTGGCACGCTAACCGCCACCACTCCGGTGACCCGGGTCAATACCCTAACCGTTTCCAACGGCTCAGCCCACGGCTACGCGGTCACCGCCAATGAAAACCACCAGCTTCAAGTGCCTGTCTCCGGAGCTTTGATTCCCGACACCACCTGCGACAACGGCACATGCTCGCCCACCACCTCCGCCGCCTGGACCAGCACTTTAACCTATGGATTCGGCTATCGCTGCGACAACGTGTCGGGAACCGACTGCGCCAGCGGATTTACCACCTCCACATTTTATAAGCAATTCGCCGCCTCTCCTTCGGCGCAAACCGTGATGAGCGGGACCAACGTGGGCAAGAATAAACAAGTAACTATCACCTATAAAGTTAATATCTCTTCCACCCAAGCGGCGGGATTGTACGGTAACGTAATTACCTATGTGGCAACACCCACATTCTGACATGAAAAAAATAACACTTTTGTTACTTGTTACTTGTTACTTGTTACTTGTTACTGATAAAGCAGAAGCTTCTGCTTTATCAATTGGCATTTATCCTCCCATCCTGCAAATAGAAGCTACCCCTCCGGCCAGCATCAAAGCTCCGATTACCATCGAAAACTTGGGAGATGCCACTTTGAGGCTGTCTATTGTTTTTAAGCCATTCACTGCCGCGCCATCCGAGGACGGACAGGTAAAATATTTGGAAGAAAGTCAAGGCCTGAGCGGGCCCGATCCTTTGATCTTTCAGCGAATGCAAATTTTAGATAACGACCGAAGCGTCAAAATAGTAACCCTAGCCCCCAAGCAGCAAAAACAGCTGACTTTGCATATCGGTATACCGCAAGACGAGCCGGCCTCCGACTATTATTTTTCCATTATTTTCGCCACGTCAAACGTGGCTTCGGATTTACCCGATCAGCCGGACCAAACCAATCTCACCACAGCCGCCGGAGCAATCGCCACCAACGTTTTGCTGTCCATCGGCCCTAAGGGAGCGGCAAAAGGAAGTATTGAAGAGTTTTCCGCCCCGCTTTTTTTGGAAAAGGGGCCGGTGCCATTTACCCTGAGAGTTAGAAATAGCGGCGGGCATGTGATCGCTCCCCGAGGCTCCATTGTTATTAAAAATATGTTTGGACAAACAGTGGGAAAAGTAGATCTTCTGCCTGTAAACATCTTATCTTCCACCATTCGGGCTATCCCCGACTCTCTTGAGTCCCCCGATTCAACCCCCTCTGCAAATACTAAATATCCTTCGACCCTGAGCTCAGGACCGAAGGGCCAAATACTAAATACCAAATACCCGACTACTTTCTGGCATGAAAGCTTCCTGCTTGGTCCATATACTGCCAGCCTTAAACTGTCTCTATCTGACGAAGGACCTGTTTTTACCCGCTCCATTCGCTTCTTCGCTCTTCCCGTTCAAGCCATCATCGGCCTCATCATGGCCATCCTAGTCATTCTAATTATTAGAAACCGTCTTAAAAACCACGTTTGACGTGGTTAAAAACAAGTATTGACAACCATCTTTTATTAAGCAATACTTGATTATGAGAGGATCCAAAGCTTTGGATAATGTTTTTGTGAAAAAAGTATTATTACCATTATTTTTGCCACTAATTGCCTTCTTTTTACTTCTTCTCTTAACTCCCCGCCACGTACTGGCTGCCACACTGGGAAGCGTTAAGGACACCATCAGCACTTCCCGTCCTTCCGCCTCCTCCACCTTAAACGGCAACCAGGCAGCCAGCGCCTCACAGGTAACCATTGACGATAACGGCTCCATCTTTCTGGCTTCAGACTCTGCCACTTTGTGGAATGACACCGGAGAGACGCTTAACACCGTCACAGTCGCTTCGCTGTCCGCCGCCAATACGCCTTCTTCTAATAAAAGAATTATCTACTTTGTCTCCACCGCCGCCAATACCCACCATACCGGCGATCCCATCACCACGGCTATTTCAGCCATGCACACCGTCCAATTTACCATTCCCAACGCCATTCCCTCAAGCGGAAAAATCGTCATTACTTTCCCGGGAAGCGCCCTCACCACCGCTTCGCCAAGCGCTTCCACTTTCTCATTTAACGGCTTAACCACCGCCAACGCCTCAGCTAACATCTCCTATAAACTTGACGGGTCGGCCACCTGCACTTTTGCCGTGTCCGCCCCCGCCATTACCTGTACTACCAGCGCCGCTGTGGCCGCCGCCACCACCATCACTTTTCTGATCGGCTGCGCCGACGCCTCCACCAACGAAACCAGCTGTACCACCCAGTCTCCGCGGCTGATTAATCCCACCAAAACCGCCGCCGCCGGCACTGCCGACTCCTGGACATTAACTATCACGACTCAAGACAGCAACAGCGTTAATATAGACAGCGCCAAAACCAAAATCGGCACCATCGAGTCTGTTGAAGTCACGGCCAACGTTGATCCCACTCTCACCTTCACCATTGCCGGCATTGCCAATGCCACCGCCATCAACACCGGCAATACCACCGGCTGTACTAACACGGAAAATACATCCGCCGGCAACGCCTCAACCGCCACCGCCGTTGATCTGGGAACCCTTGGCACCGGCGCTATTAACATCGCCGCCCAGCTTCTCACCATTACCACCAATGCCCAAAACGGCTATACTTTAACCGCCACTTCAAGCGGTCATTTGATCAATCCGGCCACCGGCTTTTGGATTACCGACTCCACCACTCCCACTGTGATGACGGCGGGAACTACCTGGTTTGGCGTCCATCCCTGCGGTCTTGATGTAACATCGGCCACCTGGGCAACCGGCGCCACAGGTGGTGGAGCCAACGCCAAATACGCCTGGCCCACCCAAACAGGATCTGTCAGTTTGGCCAGCGACGCCACAGGCCCAATCGCCAACAGCATTACCGCCGGCAATGGTTTAGTCAGCATGGAATACGCCGCCACCATTAGCGTTTCTGTGCCTGCCGGCTCGTATCAAAGCGTTATTACCTATGTGGTGACAGCGACGTTCTGAAAAAAGTATGAAGTATTTAGTATTTAGTATAAAGCATAAAAAACTACTCCTGTGGTGTATGGTTCTTTTCATACTACATACTACATACTACATACTACATACTCCTGCGCCTGTAGGCGCGCAGGAAACCATTCGTACCGTCAGCATCGTCCCCCCCACTGTTTCGCTAACGCTTGATGCGGGAGGAGTAAGCGAAGGAAGAATGAAAGTGATAAACGACAGCGGCAATCCTCTGACCTTTTCGGCAAGCGTTGCCGATTTTATCGTCAGTGATACCCAAGGCACGCCCAATCTTCTCCCCCCCAACACCCTGTCCAAAAAATATTCCGCCGCAGCTTGGATTGGCGTGACGCCTGCCACCTTCACCGTTCTACCCCATCAAAAACAGGAACTTAATTACTTTATTCAAGCGCCGCTTGACGCCCGCCCGGGCGGTCACTACGCGGCAGTAGTCTATTCTCCCACTACCGCGTCTGACGCGGTTAAAGGAAGCGGGGCGGCGGTGGAAGCCAAATTGGGCACTCTGTTTTATATCGCTGTCAACGGACCAATCAATGAACAGGCAATAGTCGGTAAGTTTTCCGCCTTGCCTTTTGCGGAATACGGTCCGATTGATATCTCAACCAACATAAAAAACTTGTCCGACCTGCACATTCGCCCAACCGGCGCTATTGTCATTTACGATTTGCTGGGACGCAAAATTGACAGTCAATCACTTTCCCCGGTCAATATCTTTCCACAAGCGTCCCGAGACTATAAAAATACCGTGGGAGCGAAAATTATGATTGGCAGATTTAAGGCAACCCTTTTGGCAGGATACGGCAGACAAAACAATCTTCCTCTGGTAGCCACTGTTTACTTCTGGGTGTTCCCATGGAAAATAGCCTTGATATTAATACTGATAATCGTCGCGTTAGTGCTGGGATGGAAGTATTGGAAGAAGAGAAAAACAACACCATCAAACTAAAGTATCCAGTATCTGGTATTTCGCATCTAGTATTTTGTATTTAGGGATCTTATAAGACCGTTTATCATCTTATGTGTGTCAACTGATTGTGCTGCTATATGTTTAAACCTCTCTGTTTCTAAATAACCAATATCTTTTGCAACTAAAAGCTGGTTCTGTAACTCTGTTAATGAGCCTTTTGCCATATAGTAAAACTGTAGTTTCTCTTTTTTGCCCCGCCGCGAAAAACCCTCGGCAATATTAGAACTTATAGAAACAGCACATCTCCTCATTTGGTCTACAAGAGAATATCTCTCTTCTTTTGGAAACGTTTTGGTAATCGTGTAAATACTAATAACTAAACCATGCGCCTGTTTCCAAGTATAAAGATCAGTAAAACTTTTTATTTTAATGTTCTCAGCCATATACTAAATACTAAATACTAATACCCGATAAACCACGCGTGGTGAAGTTTCTTCTTCTTAAGCAGATTAGGCCGCAGCCACGTTTGACGTGGCCAAAGCCAAGTTTGACTTGGATAGAGTTTTCGAAGCAGTATAATAATTAGGATAAGGATTGGAATGGCAAGCCAAAGCGGACCTAAAGCGATAGCGGTAATCAGCGACAAAAACTTTTTCCACAGATCTCGCAAAAAAGCCACGATTTGTTCCCAAAAAGACAGCGATTTAAGCTTAAGGTTTTTGGTGGGGGCAAGCGACTCTTTCTCTTTGTAATACGCCTTGGTAAAAAGATCATAGCTCCCCGCCTTCAAGTCCTTAAGATTATAAGAATAGTAGCCTGTGGCATCGGCGGTGGCGGTGATGGTTTTTCCATTGCTTAAATGCAAAACGACAGTGGCGCCCGGCATGGTGTAACCAAAGGCCAAAACCGTTGACCCCTCCGCCACCTCTGTTTTGGAAAGGCCAAGGGTGGGCGGCAGGAATAAATTGTTCATGGTAATACTTTGCTTCGCCGGCGGGAAGGAAAAACAAGTGGTTGACTCCCCTATCCGCTTAAAATCAACCGCGTTCAGACAAAATTTAGAAAATCCTTTCTTGATTAACATTTGAGAAATAGAAAAATTACCTTTTTCATCGGCCACTGCCGCCCGCAGAAAAACACCATCGCCCGACGTCATCACTATCGAAGCGTAAGGAGAGATAAAACCGGAAACGCTAAGCGCCAGTTCTCCCACAGTTGCAGAAACCTGTGTTTGCTGACTGCCTATGGGGTTTTGAAACTGAGCTTGGGCAGTAGTATTATAATTATTATAATCGTTATAAAAATAATAAACTATTATTATTGAAAGTAAGATGGGCAGGATCCTCTTCATGTTATAATTTTAGCGACTAAGCTACAAGAACGCAAGATGGCATTATAAGATGGAGCGTTTAGCCTATCAGAACAACCTAAACTAAATAGCCACCTTGCTTAGCACTTGATTAACTAAACCGATAAAAATTAACTCGATCAAAAATCTTCCTCTTATCGTAAAAAAGTCAAACAAAAATCGAATAAAATTAGAAGATACAATTTTACCGACTTAACTATATCATCTCCTGCTATAGGCTTCTTAATATCTATTGATATATATTGATATAAAAACTTTAATTTCTGGTTGAACTTTTATCGAAAATCCGTCGTGAAAATTTACTCTCGACAAATACTCCCCTGTTTTTTTCACATTAATCATAATTATTTATAAACTATATCATAAGACATTAAATTAAACATAATTAACTACTCTAGGTCCTTGACAACATATTGTATACTACTCTATTCTAAATAAGGTATGTTTTTAATAAAGGAGATAATCGGTATAATCCGTATAATCTCGAAGCTAAACGATAATTTTCACAAAAGAAGAATCGTGAATTAATTTTGACCATCTGCCCATGGATTTATTACAACAATTTAAGCAATATTTATTAACGCAAGAAAACCGACCGTCCAAGGCGACTGTTAAAAACTACGCCGCCGACATTAGTCAGTTCATCACTTGGTTTGAAGAATACTTCAAAAATTCTTTCCAGCCCCAAGCCGTCACAGCGCAAATTGTCCAACTTTATGAAACTTCAAAATTAAAATCTCTTTCTCCCAGCTCATCGCAACGGCATTTATCTTCGCTTCGTAAATTCTTCCACTTCCTAAAAATAAACGGCGCCATTCCTTCCAATCCTCTCCAACCTACCGCCTCTAACCTCCAACCTAAACCGGACCCCTGGCATCTAAAAGATTTCAAAAATTATCTCTATATCTATAACTCAAGCAGTCTTACTATAAAAAACTATCTCATCGACATCAAACAATTTCTTGGCTGGGCAGAAGAAGTAACGGGCATCAAAAATGCCTGGGATATCAAGGAAAAAAATATTTTTACCAAAATTGACGGGCTGGTAATCGAAGAGTATAAAAACCGTCTGCTTGAGGGAGGCCTGCTTCCCACTTCCATCAATCGAAAACTTTCTTCAATCCGAAAATACCTTGACTGGGCCAAGTCCGAAGGATTATTATCTAGTATTTCGTATGAAGTATCTAGTATGCCGAGAAAAGAATCCACAGAAGCCATATTCTCTCAGGTTGAAACGCATCGTCAGGATACCAAATACCAAATACCAAATACCAAATACTCGGTATTTCCCCCTCTTCGTCTGGTTCAAAAGGTAACACACGGTATCAACTTTTTGTTTGATGAGTTAGCTATCTCCCCGATTGCCGAAACTATCAAAGCCGCGTCTTACACGACATGGAAACTGCGGGGCAAACCCATCTTCCATAAAGTATCTAGTATCAAGTATTTAGTATCTAGTAAGGGCGAAAAAATACCAAATACCCCGAATATTAAGAAGGAATTCTACTCTCCTCTGAACATTTCCACTCGCTTTCTTCCCCTGCGCCAAAAGATCTGGCACCATCTACGTCATAACAGACCAAACTGGTACAGAAAATATCATTCTTATCCTGTGACCCACTACTTCCATTTGGCAATTCTGATAATTTTTATGTCGGCGGTGGGATTTGGCATGTACAACGCGCTTTTTCGAGGACCTCAAACTCAAAACCCGGCTTTGGCGGCCCCTGTCGCTCCCCCTCGAATTTTATCCTTTCAGGGAAGGCTAACCGACGCTTCAGACAACCCCATCACTACTGCCAATACCAATTTGCGCCTCGCCATATATAATGATCTGACAGCCTCAGGCGCCGCCCTTCTCTGGCAGGAAATTGTCTCGGTCAGCCCGGACAGCGATGGCATTTTCTCAGTCATTCTGGGCAACAATACAGCAATTGCCCAATCGGTGTTTGCCAACAATGCCTCTCTCTATCTAGGAGTAACCGTCAACACCGACCCCGAACTTACTCCCCGCCAACAGCTGGCCACTGTGGCTTACGCCACCAACGCCGAAGTTTTGCAGGGGCTTCCGCCCATCACCGATTCCGGCGTCACCGGCAACACCAATGCCGTGTTGGCTCTCAATTCCAGCGGCCAAGTGTCGATTGCCGGCACTGCCGCCACCACTTTCATATCAACCGGCGGCCAAATTACCATCACCGGCAAAACCGTGGCTTTGACTACCGCCTCCGGCACTGCCACCAACGTTCAGATTGCTCCTGACGGTTTGGGAGTAATTGATCTGCAAAAACCCATACAAAATAGTACAAACAATAACAATATAGCAACGGCTGTGGGGGCGGTGGAGATTGACGATTTGGTAGCAATTCTGGCCACCAGCAGCGGCCAATCAGCCTTTACCATCAATCAAACTTCAACAGGGCCGCTGATTAGCGCATCCAGCAGCGGCACTGCCAAATTCACCGTTGGCAACGACGGCAACGTCACCGCCGCCGGAGTATTTCTGGCTCCTTTAGGTTCTGTTTCCGCTCCCTCATATACTTTTACTGGTGATACCAATACGGGAATGTATAGCTCTGGAGGAGATACACTTGACTTCACAGGAGGCGGAACAAGAGTTTTGAGCCTCCAAACAAACCATATCGCTCCTTATTACGGAATTAGGATGCAAGGAACCATAAGCAATAATGTTGGATATATAAGTTCACCGAGCGTACACAACCTGATAGATTTTCTGGATAATGGTAGCGCTTACGGTGTTCGTGTATCATCATCCAGCAACACCTTCACATCTCCGCTATTCCTCGTAGCTCCCCACGCATACAATGTGGGCGCATACAATAACAATACGGCAGAGATGATTTCTTTGAAAGTGGCAGGATTGCCCGGCACAGCAGGCGTAACAATAGGCGGAAATTATACCAACCAAAGACAGATTTATGTTGCACAACCCACTTATACAGGAGATACTGGCACACGCATAATAACAAATGCGTATAGTATGTTCATTGATTCTCCCACTACCGGCTCAAATGCTCAACTTACCAATGTTTATCCTTTAGCGGTTGGGTCGAGTTTCACAACGGCGGGAGTGGCAGGCAGCACATATGCTTCTATACTTGTTCCCGCCCACACAGTTACTACCAGCTCTACTACCCAGATTACTTCCTCTCCTTTTGCCGCAGGAGTTAGCATTGGTCAGATTACGGTTGCCCAATCAGGTGGAGCAGTCACAGTTGATAATGCCGCTTCCCTCTACATTGCCAATGCTCCCACTGCCGGAGCATCAGTAACATTAACCAACCCCTATGCCCTGTGGGTAGATGCGGGGAATGTGAGGTTTGATGGAGATTTGGATGTGCAGGGCGGAGATATTACCACCACCGCTACCACCGCCACATTATTTAATGCCACGGCTACTACCCTTTCCATCGGCGGGGCCGCCACCACCTTAAACATTGGCCCAACTGGTTCGGGCGCCTCCTCTCTAGTCATGTCCGGAGGTTCGGGAGATACCGGCTGTACTCTCAGCGGCTCCACCGGCAATTTAACCTGTTCGGGAAACATTACCGGCAGCAGCTCAGGCACTGCCGGTTTCTGGTCGCGCTCCGGCACAACTCTTTCCCCTGCCACTGCCAATGATCTGGTGTCAATAGCCAATACCACCACCACCGGCGCGGATTTAGCTATCACCAATACCGGAGTTTATACAGGCACAGGAGTTGTTAATTTAACCGCTAACTCCCTCACCACCGGCACGGCTCTGCAGATCAATGTGGATGGAATAACCACCGGACAGGCTTTTGCTTTTGAGCAGGACAACCGAGACATGCTCGCTTTGACTGACCGAGATTTAACAGTGGGCGGACATACCGACTTAACCACTCAAACTAACATTACCGACACTTTTGTCTATGATACCGGTAAAGATAATGATGGCGGGGTCTGGACCGATGACGGAAAATCCCGGGGTTCCAGCTGGTATAACGAGACTATTGACAATACAGCGCCCGCCTGTGTTTTGGATACCGATGACCGCTGCGGCCAAAGAGCTTTTCCCAAAAAAGCCCTGCTAATAGCTACTACTACCAAACTATATATTTATGATGCAAAGGATAACACTTTGTGGATGGATTTTAGAAAAGGCGCCACCACCACCGAACAGATGATCGGCCCCACCAGCAACTCCACCGGCTCGGTAGTCTTTGCCCTAAACGGCAAAATTTATTATGGAAATGATAGCTCTGTGGGAGGCTTATATATTATTGATTTCAAAAACGACTCTGCCCAAAAATTCAACGCCACCAATGATTATGTAGGTAACCTGCCTATTGTGAACCGCAACTCCACCATTACCTGGAATCCCGGACCATCAGCTCCTTTATTCAACACAATTATTCATGATATTCACTCCGCTTACCTCAACGGCAAAACCTATACGGCTGTATCCACAGATGGCGCCACATCTGTCATACAGGAAAATGATAATAGGGTTATAAAATACTCTCATGATGTTGCTCACAAAGCGGTTTGGATAGATAAAAAAGGCACACTATGGGTGCTGGATAACACTCAACAAAGATTATACACAGCCAAAACAATTCAGCAGGATACGGCCAATAAGAGTTTCTATTACGGGACCAGCTGGAAAACAGCCACTCAATGGACTAGTAATCCTGTCATTTGGCCTTCCACTGTAACTTTTAACAATTCTCCCGATAGTATGTGGGTGACCGATGGCACCTCCACTGTTGACAACGGCGAGAGCCCCACTGTTTACATCGCCCACAGCGGCGGCTTGACAGTCATTAATACCAACGAACATGATCAAACCAATAGCTCTGTCAAATACTATACCAATACCTATATCACCGAAGAACAAGTGGGAGATATTCGCACCATGACTCCCATGATTGAAACTGCTTCTTTAACAACCAGCGGCACTGACATTAACGACCGCTCTTATCAGGCCAATAGACTGATGACCAATGCCATTACTACTAATAGCATCACCTCTGTTTCCGGGGTGCGGGGTACAGGATTGACTCTTGATGGCACAGACGATTACCTCTGCGCCGATACCAATGACGATACCACTTGCGATGACAATGCCGATTTTGACTTTGCCGCCACAGATAACTTCTCCATCGGCATCTGGTTTAAGCACAACACCATTTCCACCAACGAAGATTATCTGGTGACTAAAGGCGACGGTACTGTGCAAGGCTATAAATTATGGATGGATAATTCAGGCGATATGTGTTTTGGAGTAGATGACGACGCCACCTGGACTCCTGATGATCAAGCCTGCACCTCGGCGATTGATTATGATGATAACAACTGGCATTATGTGGTAGCTGTTAAAGAAAATACTACCGCCATAAAACTATATGTTGATGGCGTTTTGGTAGCATCGGACACTGCCATTGCCGCCACCGGCACCTTAGCCAATGGCGGAGCCTTAAATGTGGGAGCAGACTCCACACCTGCCGCCGGCACTGTCTGGGCCGGCTCTGTGGATGAGCTGATGATTACCGGCGAAGCTTTAACTGCCGGTCAAATCAGACAAATGTACTCTGTCGGCCTGTCTGCTCTACAAAATCACAATACCAGCGATGATCATGATGATGACGGCACCAGTTCCGACGCCGATACCCTGCAAAATATTTTTGGCGCGACCAATAATGTTTCCTCTGTGGCAGTCGATCAGGGCCGCTCCTATATTTATCTGGGGACAAGAGAATCATCAGATGGAGCCAACGACGGTGGAGTATCGGTAATAGGAGTTCATTCCGACTCCCGCGCCAAAACTTACTCCATCAACGGAGCTCAAGCCGATGATGACGGAACCACTTTTGCCAATGACGATATTATGTCTCTTTCCTTAACCGGCAATATTAGCCCCGATAGCACTTGTACAACTTCAAACTGCAACAGCAGACAGCTAGGCGGCAACCTGCTTATCGGCACTGACGGAGATTTCTGGGCGGAGAGCAAAGATACTTCCTTTCAGGACTTTATTGCCAACTCCTACAATCCATTTGGGGAAAACTTAACCCAAACCAATTTGACAGTCAGCGGAGTTTTTGAGGCTAAGAGCGCTTCCAATTTGGCGCTTAACAATCAATCACCCGCTCTGGGAACCGTCATCAGACTCAATCCCAACATGAACCCTGGTTTGGGAAATGATAACAACGAAGTATCTCAATCCTCTTATTCTCCTAATCTTGCTTCCACCGCTTCCAACGCCATCGATGTTATCCAAGGCAACAGAACTCTTTTGGCCTTAAGCGACCGCGATTTGACTTTGGGTGGAAGAGCCAGACGGGCAGCCAATACCAGCATAAAACAAGTTTTTGTCTATGATACCAGCAAAGACCCAGACGGAGGCAAATGGACCGATGATGACCGGGCCAAAAGCACCAGTTGGTACAATGACATAGGCAATACTCCATATCCGCACGGCTTCCCCAAAGTAGCCGTTGTGGCGCTGATTAGCAATGCTACATATATTTATGATGCCAAAGATATGTCATTATGGAAAACTTTAAGTAATTTTAGTCCGACAGCGTCAACAATAAACAGCGTCTACGCCTACAACGGGAAAATTTATATGACCGGTGCGATGGGAGGAAGTTACGGGGTAACCATACATGATTTTATCAGGGACAAATCATTTCAATGGGGACAAACCGGAAGTGGTTGTTCTACTGGAAACATATGTGAGTGGTCGCCATCAGGCGGTATTGGATTTATATCATCGAATGGGGGTGAAGCTCCGCCAGTGGTAAACACTGTCACTAATTTAGCTAATTCCACCGCTACCCGCAATTCAATTCAGGCTCAAATAGTCAACGGCAAAACTTATTTTGCCACTGCTACCGATAGCGAAGTTTTACTGGTCAATGAAACAGATCAGGTGGCCCGGCTTTACTGTGATAATGCCAGTGATGACTATAATAGCGCTTGGCTGGATAAAGAAGGCAATTTGTGGGCTTTAAATGAAACTACCGCTACTTTGGAACTGTGGAAAAAAGTCACCAGCGACTCATCAAGCGAGTGCGCCGGCACTCCCGATAAAACTTGGGACGAGACCACCACTCCGGCTTTAACCAACACCGCTCCCACCATTCAGGCCGCTTCTCCGCAGGATCTTTTTGTCACAGATGGTACCTCGACCGTGGACGGCAAATCCCAGACTGTTTATGTAGGCACGGATCAGGGAGTAACTGTAGTTAACACCAACCGCGCCAATGAAGCGTTAGGTTCGGTTAAATATTATACCAAAGACTGGATTTCGGAGGAGATGGTGGGAGATATCAGAGGGATGTGGCATTTGACCGACAATGCCGCCTCCTCTACTGTTGATGATGCTACCTTAAAAGGCAATGATTTAACTTTATATGCCGATTCCGACGGCACTCCCTCCACCACTGCCAATACTACTACTGTTACCGCTACCGGTGTACGAGGCAAGGGTTATAATTTAGACGGCTCGACTAATTTCCTTTACCGCACAGACAATGACTTTAACTTTACCACTGAAGATTTTACCATTTCCATGTGGGTTAATCCCGATACTTTTACCACCAATTCCAGAACGCTCTTGACTTATGGCGACAACTCCACCACCGGCTATGACTTGGAGTTAACCAGAACTGCCGATGGCACTGCCACGGTCACTTTCAAAACTTATCAGGCAGGACCGGCTTCTCAATCCACTACTGCGACCGCCAGCAACATCCGCAGCGCTTATTATCAAAATATAAACAGTCTTGAATGGTATCATATTGCCGTAGTTAGAAGCGGCACCTCTGTGCGGATTTATATTAATGGCAATGATGATACCGTTTCGGCCGGCACTCACACCAATCCCGCCACGGCCGCCGGCTCCAATTTGGTCATCGGCGCCAAACAAAACGGCGCCTCTCAATGGTATGACGGCCAGCTGGACGAGATTATGATTACCGCCACCGCCTTATCACCTTCCCAAATACAGCGGCTTGCTTTAAACGGACTGCATGCTTTGAAAAACCACGAAGGCGTTGATACGGACGGGGACGGATCAACAGACAGCGACACTATTCAACAGCTTTACGGCACCACCAATACTGTTCGGGCCGTTACTGTCGACCCCGGCAACTCTTATCTTTATGTGGCCGCCAATGACGGCTCCGATTCCGGCGGTGTATCAGTCATCGGCTTAAATTCGGACACCAGAGAACAGGTTTACAGCAATGATAATTCAACTACTAACAAAAATGACGACAGCGCAAATAGTGTCTTTACTGATGATGATTGGATTACCGTTTCTGTGACAGGCAATATCCGCCCCGATGCGCAAAGACCGGGAATTAAACTGGGCGGAACAATTGCTATGGCTAATACTAACGAACTTTATATGCAGTCTCTTGATGTTTCTCTGCAGGATTTTATGAAAAACAACTACAATCCTTTTGGAGAAACCCTTAGTCAGAATAACTTAAATGTGGCTTCTGCTTTCTCGGTTGGCACCTACTGGCAGGCGGCCAATTCCACCTCAGGCATTCGCTCCAGCGAAAGAATTGAAAGCCAGGTTTTCAGGATTGATAATATGGGTAATTTAGCCTGGAACGCCAATGATCTAACCGGCACTGCCGGTACCTGGACCTTTGCCACCACCACCGGCACGGGCATCAGCGCCACCCTTGGCTCTCTCACCACCGGCACCGGTATTAGTGAAACAGCAAATGCCCTCACCACCGGCACAGCACTTGACATCTCTTCCACCTCCACCGCCGGTGGAGCCAGCGGTACATCAAAACTGCTCAATCTATCTCGCAGTGGCGCAAATGCCAGCGCCAGTCACACCGCTTATGGACTTTACTCCTCAGTCACCAATACCGGCGATACCAGCACCAACGTGGCCGCCTATCTTTCCGCCACCGGAGCCACCAACAATTATGCCCTGATTATTGCCAACGGCAACATGGGCATCGGCACCTCCACCCCTTCCTCATCCTATTCTTTGGCCGTCAACGGCTCGCTGGCCGCCAGCGCCTTTTATGATTATGATAATTCTACTTACTTCCTCGATCCGGCCGCCACCGCCACTTCTCTGAACATCGCCGGAGGCGCTAGCATCGGCGGGTATGCCACCGCTTCCGCTTCTTTGTCGGTGGGAACCTATAACGCCCCGGCCGGCCCGGGCAACGCCGTCTTCTCCGGCCTGGTCGGCATCGGGGCTTCGAGTCCGGGAGGAAGACTGAACATTGCCGGCAATACCTCTGCCTCTGCCTGGGGACTTTCTGGAATTCAGTTCAGGGGAGATGCGGCCACTTACACCGATACCTCAACTGCCGGCTCCGGCACTGCCACCAATGCAGTATTTACTTCTTTGGCCCAACCAACACTGGCCGCTGCCAACACTTCTGTTACCACCACAAATGCAGCAACTTTTTATATTGCCAATGCTCCTACTGCGGGAACCAACCAAACCATCACCAACCCCTATGCCCTGTGGGTAGATGCTGGGAATGTTAGGTTTGATGGAACAACTATTTATCAGGGAACAAGTACCTACATTCACAACACGGGGGGGACCAGTAATTTCTTTGCCGGAGTCACGGCCGGTAATACCACCTTAACTGGCACTTTCAATACCGCCGTAGGAAATAATGCCGGTAATGCCATTACTTCTGGAAGTACCAATACTCTGATAGGACGTTATGCCGGCGCTGCCATTACCACCGGCGGCGGTAATAATCTTTTCGGATATAATAGCGGTATAAATCTTACCGAGGGAGGCAATAATGCTTTCTTTGGCGATAGTGCTGGCCAAAGTAACACTACCGGATCACGGAATACTTTTTTAGGAAGTGGTGTTGCTGCCAGTGGCACCATAACCGGAACAGATAATACCGCAGTAGGTCAAACTGCCGCTTCCCTGCTATCTACCGGAAACTATAATACCTACTTGGGAGCTGGTGGTGTGGGGAGAACCGCCACTACCGCCAGCAATAGAACGATTGTAGGGTATGCTGCCGGTTATTATAGTACAGGGGCCGATAATACTTTCATCGGATATACTGCCGGCCAGAATACCAGCACCGGCATAAATAATACTTTTTTGGGAAGCCTTGCTGGTAACGCCAATACCACGGGAAGTAACAATATCCTTATTGGTTATGCCGCAGGAGACGCCATTACCACAGGCGCCAATAATATAGTTATTGGTTATGATGTAGACGCTCCCTCTGCCACCGCCAGCAATCAAATGACCATTGGCAACCTCATTTTTGCCACCGGTGTGGATGGAACCGGAACAACAGTCAGCACGGGTAACGTAGGTATTGGCACCGCAGCGCCCGGTTTTAAATTGCAGGTTGCAGGCAACATCGGCCCCAATGCCGGACCCACCATTGCCGCCACTTCCCAAACCGCCACCTCTATTGATACCACCGGCACTGTGGGAACTTTCAACGGGGCGGTAATTGGCCCAGACGGCTTCCCCATTGTTTACAATACTAAAGGTGGATCAGCTATTAGAATAACTAAGTGTGGTAACGCAGCCTGTTCTTCCGGGAATACCACCACTTCTGCGGTAACCGGTAATGTCTATGGAAACTATGGCAATAATATAGCCCTTGGAGCTGATGGACTGCCAGTACTAATTTATATGGTTGATGGCAATGATGGCATCTATGTGCTTAAATGCGGCAACCTTACTTGCTCATCCGGCAATACTAATACCAGAGTCTTTGCCGGATCATCCGCTTATACCTTTGCCATGGCCATTGGTACTGATGGCTTTCCTGTAATTATTTATAGGGATGTAGGAACAAACCAAGATGATTTTATTAAATGCAGTAATGCTTCTTGTTCTTCAAGTAGCGAAGCCACCAATGTCACAGCTGATACTACTGCCAGAAATGCCTACAGTCTTGCTATAGGGACTGACGGGTTCCCCATATTTAGCTTTAAAGACGGAAACTCTGCCCTTTTACGCGTTACCCATTGCGGAAATGCCTCCTGCTCTTCCGGAAACACCACTACCACCATTGATTCTAATGGCAATACCAATGATACTGCCGGCTCAATTGCCATTGGGGCAGACGGATTGGCAGTGGTGGCTTATCAGGATTCAACTAACGGAGATTTAGAGTTTGTTAAATGCGGCAATACAGCTTGTTCTTCGGGCAATCTTCAAGTCACCATAGAGTCTACCAATGTGGTTGGAGCTTTTGCTTCTGTCGCCATTGGGGCAGACGGATTGCCATTTATCAGTTATTTTGATGATACCAATAATGATTTAAGAGTAGCTAAGTGTAGCAATCTTTCGTGTTCTTCAAGCACTATCACCTCAATTGATACTACCAATGACGTGGGCCAATATACCGTTGCTGTTATTGGGGCAGACGGATTGCCATTTATTGCCTTTTATGATTTCACCGCCGGTAATTTAGATGCCAGAGTGATAAAATGCGCCACTGTCTCATGTTCTGCCTCCTCCGGCACGGCTTTATCAGGAGGAGGTTCTTTGGGCGGTTGGATGCCCAGTTCAAACTCTTTTGGATCTGCTTTTGAAACCTTAAATACCTATCAAATTGCAAACCCTTCAACATTCCGAAGATTATCCTTCTTAACAGCAGGCACAGAAAGAATGATGATTGATGTTAATGGAGAAGTAGGGATTGGTAATACTGCTCCAGGAGGACTGTTGGATGTTTCAAGAGCTCTAACCGCTGCTGCACCCGGTCTAACCGGGCCTTACTTATCTCTTTCTGCCTCAACTTTTACCGACCAGTCAACAGCTGCCTCCGGCACTGCCACTAACATGGTCTTTAATTCCATTGCCGCTCCTACTTTGGCCGCCTCTAACACCTCTGTTACCACCACTAATGCCGCCACTTTATATATTGCCAACGCTCCCACTGCCGGAACCAACATGACCATCACCAACCCCTATGCCCTGTGGGTAGATGCGGGAAATGCTCGTTTTGATGGCAACGTGGGCATCGGGACGACGAGCCCCACAAACAAGTTAGCTATAGGCGGCGAGGCAGGAATTGATTTTATTGAGTCAAGCGGTGCTTTCGATTTCTTTGCCCTTGACTTTAACAACGAAGACAGAACCGGAATTGCTTTTTCGGGATCTGGTACTACTACTGATGCCTTAACTCTCGCCTCGAAAAACGACATGTACTTTGATATAGAAAGAGGCGCAGCAGTAGCAGGAACTCAAAATTACATTTTTAGATCAAACAATACAGCGACTACTCTATTAACCATCAAGGATGACGGCACGGTGGATGTACCAAAGAATATACAACTCGGTGATGACGGCGGCACCAGCGCAATAAAGGTTGGTACCTTTGGCCACATAATCAGCCGTTATGCGACCGACGGCGCCCTTGACATCGGAAATGGACAGGCAACTGTCAACATTGGCAGGACCTCTGCTAACAATCTTGTGGTTTATGGCTCCGGCACCACTTGTACCATTGGCTCCGGCACGGGAGCGACCAACTGCACCTCTGATGAACGGCTCAAGACCAACATCGAAGCAATTTCAGGCGCGGACGCCCTTGCCAAACTCTCGCTTATCAATGGCGTCACCTTCAACTGGGCCGATCCGTCGCGGCCGCAGGAACAGCAAGTGGGAATCATCGCCCAGGATGTCATGCAGGCGTTCCCCCAGATTGTCAAAACCGGCGAAACCAAGTTCATGGGGCAGATGGGAACCTACTACACTGTGGACTACGCCGCTCTCGTTTCTCCGCTTATTGCAGGAGTAAATGAGCTGAATAACCGGGTTAATTCCATATTGAATGGAGTCATCGCCACATTGCGAGCGGGCGCTATCCAAGCGCAACAACTAACTACTAACACGCTTACCGCTCTAACCGCTAACATCCAACAACTGACTGCTGATAAAGTAATAAGCCCCATCGCCGAGATTGATATAGTCAGAACTAATTTGATATCCCCGCTTGGCTCCAACACTCTAACCATCAGATTAGCCTCGCAAGGTGAGACCCTGGAGGCTACGGGAGCTCCGAGGCTTGAGATTCAAAACGCCTCCGGGTCGGCGGTGGCAACAATTGATGATAGCGGCAACGCCAGTTTTAGCGGAGAGCTTAGAGCTCAGAGCTTAGAGGTTAATAATGATGCCAGTATTTCCGGAACATTGAGAGCAGATAAAATTATTGCCAATAATATAGAAGGGCTTGAAGCAAGACTTTCAACAGTCAGCGCCAACTATATTACTAACGTAACCAATGTTTATGAAGCAACTAGTTCAAGTACCACAAGTGATACGGGTACCACGAGTACCACGGGTGAGTCTCCGCGTGATACACGTGATACTTTTGCCACCCGTGATACTTCCCTAATTGATATTTCCCAGTTCTCTGCCAACTTCGCCACTTTCCGCGCAGGCCTAATGGCTTTTGGCCCGGCCAGTTTCGCCGACATTTCCGCCGCCGGGCAACTGTCTATTGGGGGAAACTTGATTCTGGCTGAGGGCAGTATCAATGTTTTGGGCGTTGATCTGCAGATCCAGCCGCTTCGTCAGGGAGGAGTATCTTTTATGTCGGGTCTGGTTCGAATTGATGAGGAGGGAAATATATTTTCACAGAAGACGCTTTATGCAAACATCGTGAGTCCCATTCCCAACCAAGATTTAATAATCAAACTGGGTGATGGTTTAATTCATCCTTCATCACTTATTGTTAATAATTCCAGCGGCTCGGCTGTTCTCAAAATTAATCAACAGGGAGACCTAACAGCTTCAGGCTCGGGAACTTTTGCCAAACTCAACCTATTCTCTTCTCCTGCGCTGGCTTTATCTAATACCGAGGTGGTGGCCACCGGATCCGCCGGACAGGCCAGTATTAAATCAGGGACCAGCGAATTGACTATAAATAATACTTTGGTAACCGACCAATCTCTGATTTATCTGACGCCGGTTGCCGCCGACAGCGCCCAGTCGGGAGAAAAACCGCAGCCAATTTTCCTGCTCCGTCAACTTCCCGGTGAATCATTTACAGTTGGAACACAAAACCCTGTCATTCAAAACTTACTGTTTAATTTCTTGATAGTGAATTAGAGCGATTGGGGAAATTAAAAATATGGAAGGATTCAAATATCTTAACAGTTATATGCTGGCGACAGTGATCCATGATCTCACTGTGGAGTTTGTGAAACGCTGGATTAACCTAAAATCCCGCACCAAAGATCAAATGGAGCAGGCCGCCCGCTCCGGTAAGCAAAATATAGCAGAAGGTTATACTGTACAGAGTCTGGAAAGCTATATTAAGCTTTGCGGTGTTGCCGAAGGCTCTATCAAAGAACTCGCCGCAGACTATGAGGACTTCTTAAGACAAAGAGGTTTTGTTATCTGGCCCAAAGACCACCTTCAAGTTAGGGTTTTTAGGGATTTTAGGGCTGTTTGGGTTAGCCCTAACCGCCCCAACACTCCCAACCTCCCCAACGATCCCCAAGAAGCCGCCAACATGCTGTTAACTTTTTGTCAAATGGAAACTTTTCTGCTCAAACGCCAAATTGATGCCTTAAAAGAAAAGTTTGTCAGAGAAGGCGGATTTCGGGAGAAACTCTTTCGGGAAAGGTTAAAGAAAAAAAGAAAAAATTATCCTTGACATTATACTTTGATACCAGTACTATTACTGTAATTAAATATGCAAAAGAAAAATGAGGTAGGATCATACCTTGAGAATATCTCCCTTCTGATATTGGGCATCCTGTATCTGGCGTATCCGGTGGTTTTCGCCCCGATGACCACCGATAAATTCGCCCTGCCCAAACAAGCCCTTCTGGCAGTAATAGTATTAATCGCCTTTATTCTTTTTGGAGCAAAAATGATTGCTGATGGGAAGGTAAAAATCCGCCGCACCCCTTTCGATCTGCCAATTCTTTTTTTTGCTGTATCTCTTTTACTCTCCGCCGTTTTTTCCCTCAACCGAACCGACGCGCTGATTGCCTACGTTCCTCTTCTTTTTGCCATTTTTGCCTATTTTCTGGTGGTAAATTTAGCCAAAATATCATCTTCTGTGATCTTTCTGCTTTCAAGTTTGGTCCTGGGAGCATCGCTGACGGCTATTATAGCCATACTGTCGTATTTCAAATTATACTTATTCCCCTATCTTTTTGATTTCACCAAAAGTCAATCTTTTTCTCCTTTCGGAACGCTTATGGATCAGGCTCTCTATCTCGGTCTTGTTCTGCCTGTTATCGCAAATCCCGCCATAAAAATCGTCAGAAACCTGAAAAACATCACTGCCAAAACAGCCCTCGTTCCTCTTTCTTTTATTATTATCGTATCCGGGCTTGCTGTTACAATCTATCAACTGATAAAACTTCCGGCCGCATCTGGCGGACTGATGATTCTTCCTTTTGAAACAGGCTTCCAAACCGCCTTTGCGGCCATTTCCCAAGACAGCGGCCGGATACTGGCGGGATTTTTGTTTGGCTCGGGGTTTGGCACTTTTGTCAACGATTTTACACGATTTAAGCAAGCCGCCTTTAATCTCAACCCAACTCTTTGGTCTATTACTTTTATCCGCTCATCCAGTTTTATTCTTGAACTTTTAGCCACCACCGGAGTTGTCGGCTTATCCGCTTTTATTTTTTTGCTGGCGAGAGTTGCCAAAATAGCCAAAGAAAAACAGGTCATCAAAGAAAACATCGTTTCCATCACTTGTCTTCTGCTAGTCTCAGCTTCTTTTATTCTTCCTTTCTCAAGCAACATTCAAACCGTCTTCTTTATGCTGCTGGCGCTTTTCGCGGCTTGGCAGGGAATGTTTGACATAAACCGTTTTTATGATGTGGAGCTTCACTTCGTTCAGCTGAGAAAAAGGCTTTTTGGAGAAGAAAGATTCTTTGTGAAATCCCTGCCGGTTGCGGCCTTTCTGCTCTTTTTGCTGACAGCCTCTGTTTTGGCCTTTTTTTCTGTCCGCTATGTGGCCGCCGATGTGATTTTCCAAAAATCCCTCACCGGGGCCGCCAATAATAAACTGATCGAAATCTACAACAATCAAACCGGCGCCATCGGCATTTTCCCTCATCGCGACGGGTTTTATCGAGTCTATTCCCAAACTAACTTGGCTTTGGCTAACTCTCTGGCCAGTCAAATACCGGCCAATTCCTCTCCCAGCGCTCAAACTCAGCAAACCATCTCCACCCTTATCCAGCAGGCCATCAATAACGCCAGAACCGCCACTAACCTCTCTCCTCAAACCGCAGTCAACTGGCAAAATCTATCATCTATTTACCGCTCCCTGATCGGTTATGGCCAAAACGCCGAAAATTTAGCCTTGGTTTATGCCCAACAGGCCACAATCTTGGATCCCAACAATCCTGCGCAATACCTTAATTTAGGCGGAATTTACTATCAATTGGGTAAATACGAGGATGCTCAAAGACAATTTCAAACGGCGGTAAATCTTAAACCCGATTTTGCCAATTCATACTATAATTTGGGTCATGCCCTGGAACAAAAAGGAGATCTGCAAGCGGCCTTAGAGCAATATCAGAAAGTTAAAAGCTTGCTGGCCAATGATAAGCCAAACTTAAAGAGAATAGAAGCTGAAATAGAAGCGCTTCAGAAAAAGATAGGATCTTTAAGCCAAACTACCAATGAAGAAACACCAAAGACTGCCACGGAAAAAATCTCTTCAGTCAATGAACCGCTGAAAGTGAGTACACCCGCAAGTCAACTGCCGGCGCAAAATCCTCCGGTAAACTTACCTTAACCCATTCGACAAGCTCAGGGCTATAGATTATTGGTTGTTTCTTTGTTTTCTAAAACAATCTCTGCACAGAACCGGTCTATCGCCCCTTGGCTGAAACGGCACCGTGTCTTTATTTCCGCAAACCGCGCAGGTGATTTCAAAAGATTGTCTTTCTCCTCCTCTTCCGCCTCTGTCGCCGCCCAGGCGAGCTTTTTTGAGAGCTCGGCACTCCGGACATCTAACAGGCGCGTTTTGGAAACCTTTTTGCTGATAAAATTCTTGCTCGGACGCGGTCCAGACAAATTCTTTTCCACAATCTCGGCAACTTAATGTTTGATCTTGAAAAGCCACTTAGTATTCACCCCCTATCATTATTATATTTTTCCTAGTACTCCTAAGTGACCTTTGTGAGGAAACTCCGCAGTTGACTTAGAATACCCGGAACTGGCTTCACTATATCATAATGAAAAATAAATAGCAAGTACTAATTAAAGAAGTTTTACAATCACCTTCCGTATTTAACCAGAGGAATAACTTTAACTTCTTTGGTTTTTCCTTGATGTTTCACGTTATCAGTAACTAAAACAGTATTATATTCTTTAGCTAAAGCCATAAAAGCAGCATCATAATAAGTAATTCCCAGTTTGTGGCTAATTTCAAAAGTAGATTTGGCCAGCTCTTTTGTTTCGCCAATAAATTTGATCGGAAACAGGTATAAGCTAACTAATACAGACGAGGCTTCTTTTGGGATTAGTTTTTTACCAAGCAATAATACGTTTCCCACTTCATACTTGGCAAGTTCCGGAGCAAGAAGCGTTATCTTCCCGCTTAGAACTTCTTCCATAATTTGATCTGCCTGCTCTAAATACTTTTCGCTGGATCTATTAAGCCACTTTACAATTACGGAAGAGTCAACAATCAAAGAAACACTCATTTTTAATGAAGCTTTCTATCTTTTTCTAAAAATTCAGCTGCGCTCATTTTCCCCTTCCCCTTAATAGCTCTCGAGCGCTTGATTACTTCCCAAATTTTATCCCCATCAAGCTTCTTTTGAGGAAAATAGGGGCTAATGACAACTTCATCTTCTCTGGTAAGCGTGATCGTGACTACCGAACCGGGTACAATCCACTGCTGGCTCTCCCTGATCTCATCGGGCACTGTCAACTGACCTCTTTGGCGGATAATGGCTGTAGTTTGCTGAATCATAGTATATTCAGAATATCAGAAAATCAGAAAATTGTCAAGCGTTTTTTTGGTGGCCTATTTAATTTTGGCGGTATTTTTATGCTATAATAATTTTAAGTGCGGGCCGTTTGCACAGTGGTAATGCACCCCGCTCGCAGCGGGGAGACGGGAGTTCGATTCTCCCACGGTCCACAAACACAACTTCTAATTGGGCCGGTAGCGTAACGGTAGCGCGTCTCCATGGCATGGAGAAGGTTGAGAGTTCGAATCTCTTCCGGTCCACCAAGCTCAGCTCGCCACTCTTGAAAATCGTCTAATATTCGTCTATAATACGTCTATATGTTTAATCCTCGATACACAATTACTGATCGGTTATTAAGCAACATTAAGAGAATTAGTACCTTGGTGA
>CAZWMJ010000010.1:0-37897 GCA_964635045.1 uncultured Gammaproteobacteria bacterium | reverse complement strand
AAAAAGGTGTTTTGAAAAAATATCATGTCAAAATTTTGGGCACTCCCATGTCGGCGATTTTACTAAGTGAAGATAGAAAAAAATTTGCCAAGCATCTTCGCTCAATCGC
This sequence comes from uncultured Gammaproteobacteria bacterium, assembly GCA_964635045.1. Classification (GTDB taxonomy): domain Bacteria; phylum Patescibacteriota; class Microgenomatia; order Levybacterales; family UBA12049; genus CAZWMJ01. The sequence goes on along the minus strand of CAZWMJ010000010.1, from coordinate 37,788 downwards.
TATTCCCACACCTAAAAGCTACACTGTAAAAACAGTTGCGGAAGCATTGAACGCAGCTAAAAAGATAGGTTTTCCACTGATGATACGGGCCGGTTTTTCTCTTGGAGGTCAGGGATCGGGCATTGCCGCAAACGCAAAAGAATTAATAGATATTGCCGCCCACGCTTTGTCATTTTCTCCTCAAATTCTTATCGAACAATACTTACATCACTTCAAAGAAGTGGAATACGAAGTGGTGCGCGATCAATTTGATAACTGCATCACCGTCTGCAACATGGAAAATATGGATCCGTTGGGAATTCACACCGGCGAATCAATTGTGGTGGCGCCAAGTCAAACTCTGACAAACTATGAATATCACCATCTTCGCTCTATGGCAATTCAGATTGTCCGAAGCCTTAAGATAGTAGGGGAGTGCAATATCCAATTTGCTCTCAACCCTCATCGTTTTGATTATTATGTTATCGAAGTCAACGCCCGTCTTTCCCGCAGTTCCGCTTTGGCCAGCAAAGCCACCGGCTATCCACTGGCATATGTAGCGGCTAAACTCGCTCTGGGCAAAAATCTGACCGAAATAAAAAATAAAGTCACCGGTGTCACTCAATCCTGCTTTGAACCGGCCCTTGATTACATTGTGGTTAAAATTCCCCGCTGGGATATGGAAAAATTCAAAGGGGCAGATGAGCAAATCGGCAGCAGTATGAAATCGGTAGGTGAGGTGATGGGCATCGGCAGAACTTTTGAAGAAGCATATCAGAAAGCCATCCGTATGCTTGATCTTGATTTTGAAGGCGCAACGCTTTACCAAAGCTGGGGACAAACCAGCATATTCACGAAGGAAGACATGGCAAAAACCAAAGAGCTTTTGGCTGTACCCACGCCCAAGCGCATGTTTGCGATAGCCCGCGGGCTCAATGAAGGCTTGACCATAGAAGCAATTTATAAACTTACCGGTATTGATCCATGGTTTCTCTTTCGTATCAAAAACATTGTTGATGAAGAGAAAAAGCTAGACCTCGCAGGTCGCAAGGCCGTTGATCTGCGAGGTCGGTTAGATAAACAATGGCTCCTCCACCTCAAACAGCTTGGATTTTCGGATAAAAGAATAGGGCTTCTTGTCGGCATGAAAGGCTTGGAGGTTCGAGAACTACGGAAAAAATGGGGTGTTTTACCATCCGTATTTCAGATAGATACGCTCGCCGGCGAATTTCCGGCCCAAACAAATTATCTTTATTTAACATACAACGGCCGCCATCATGACGTATTGCCGGAAGGCAAAATCGGCGTTATAGTCTTGGGCTCCGGACCCTACCGCATCGGCTCATCGGTGGAGTTTGACTGGACCAGTGTCAGCACCGTTCTCGCCCTTAAAAAGCATGATAAAAAATCAATTATAGTCAACTGTAATCCTGAAACAGTTTCTACAGATTACGACATTTCCGACAAGCTGTATTTTGAAGAACTGACATTTGAACGCATCGCAGATATTGTCGAATTTGAAAATCCCCATGGAGTAATCGTTTCTGTTGGCGGACAAACGCCAAACAACCGCGCCCGCGCACTCAAAGAGTACGGCGCAAACATCTTAGGCACCGATCCTACCGATATCGATAGAGCAGAGGATCGGAGTAAATTTTCAAAACTTCTTGACGATCTTGGTGTTATACAGCCACCCTGGAATAAATTTACGAATATCTCGTCTGCCCTTTCATTTTGTGCAAAAGTTGGCTATCCGGTCTTGTTGCGGCCTTCATACGTTCTCTCCGGAACACTGATGCGTATTTGTCATAACAAAGAAGAACTTACTCAACTCCTTTCCGATCCGCGGCTTGTTTCAAAAGAGTATCCCATAACGGTATCGAAGTTCATAGAAAGAGCGAAAGAAATTGAACTTGATGCTGTTGCAAATCAAGGTAATGTCGTCGTATCGGTTATTACAGAACATATTGAAAATGCAGGTGTGCATTCGGGCGATGCTTCGATTGCATTGCCGCCGCAAAGAATCAATGCCGAAACAATGCAAGAAATAGAAAATGTTGGCAAGAAACTCGCAAAAGCACTTTCTATATCCGGCCCGTTTAATATTCAATTTTTAGCCAAAGACAATATCATATCCGTGATTGAGATAAATCTTCGCGCTTCTCGAACATTTCCCTTCATCTCCAAAGTCACCGGCATTGATTTTATTAAAATCGCCGTAAACTCCTTTTTCGGCAAACAATCAAATAATCAAATCGCCACCTCAGCGGGATCCCGCAACGGCGGGACAATCAAACAACCACGTTTTGTGGCAGTAAAGGCGCCCCAGTTTTCTTTTGCCAGATTGACAGGCGCTGATCCCGTTTTACATGTAGAAATGACCTCAACCGGGGAAGTGGCATGTTTTGGAAAAGATTTGGAAGAGGCATTCTTGAAGACTTTGCTTGCTGTCGGCTTTGACATTCCCAAGAAAAATATTTTGCTATCAACAGGAACGATAAAGGACAAGAAAGATTTGTTAGAAAGCGTAAGAAAGCTTATGGAAATGGGCTATAAGCTTTATACGACGCAGGGAACGCATGACTTTTTAAAAGAGAATCATGTGGAAAGCCGCGTATTGCACTGGCCGCTTGAGAAAAAAGAGCCAAACGCATTGACGTATTTGCGGGATAAAAAAATTGATTTTGTTATCAATATTCCCAAAAGCTATGAAGAGAAAGAGTTGGAGAATGATTACCTCATACGAAGAAATGCTGTTAACTTTAATGTTCCCTTACTGACAAATACGCAGACCGCGAAGCTTTTTGTCAAAGCTATCACCACAAAAGATCTTTCCTCACTTCTCATCAAATCCTGGGACGAGTATGTTCAATAACAAAATCATTAACAACCTATAGTTTGATTTATATCTACTCTTATGATATCATTCTCTAGTTATGCCTGTAGCAAAAGAATTATTAGAGCCAATTCGCTTTACAGAGGTTTTATTTGATAGCCAAGGTAAACCAGTAGGTTCAATACTGCGCGAGATACCAGCCGAGCCATTAACTGATAGTAAGATTGCCGGCTTGCCTTTTGGCGAGCGGGCAGAAATTCTAGAGAGAATGCAAAATACCTATGCGCGTCCTTTTGCAGAAAGGTCATTTCATGGCGATGTTAATCCTGCCACAACTCATCTTGCTGCAACGATTTTTGACATAAAAGAGAAACATGTTGTTTTGGAAAAAGCTCAAAACAGACGCGCCACTGCATCTGCCAATTATGAGCTAGAAAAACAAGCGATAAGGCGAGGTGAAAGAGGAGGCAAAAGAATTGAACCAAAGATTCAGGCAGCCCTAACTTCGTGGCAAAAACAGGATCATCTTTTGGCTCAAGAAGAAACGGAAAAAGGAATTTTGAGAAGTACCGTGGTAGATCTTTTTATCGCCGATCTTTTTTTAAAAGACGCTAGTCCACAGCAATTTTTAATGTCGGTAGAAGATTTAGTTGGCAGATCTTCTTTTACTAAAGGGGACGTATTATTTCTTTTACAACAAGCTTCTCTGAGATTAAGAAGTAAAGAAAAACACGAAGACCCCAGTTTTTTAAGATATAAAGAAGGAACAGATGGTTTCATTATGGAAGATCAGGCGAGGGTTTTAAGACAAGTAGTTTTTACAGCTTTTTCTGAACCATCTTTGGATAATCCTTTGGTTTGGCAATTAAAACAGGTGGCGCTGGATTTACTTGAGTTTTACTGGAGAAATGTTAGTAATATTTTTCCAGCCGATGAGCTGGTACCTCACTTGGCTTTTATGGGTGATCTTTTTTATGCGGCGCTATCGACAGGGGACCTAAAAATAATTGGAAAAACCATAGATTACGTGGGAGGTAAGTTGGAGAACAAAAAAACCTTATCTGATGTTGGAGAAGAATTTTCAAGGGCTGGAGACATGGCTGCCAGAGCATTACCGGCCCTAGTAAGAGAAATAGAAACAGATCATCATGCTTTACTGCCATCTGTTTCAGCAAGCAAGTTTCTTTTAGAGGTTACTCCGGAATATTTCATTAAATGGGATCCGGAAAAACGCCGTTGCGTGGAAGATAAATATTGTGATTTACTTAAAAATCTAAGTCTTGTTGGAGAGCTATCTACCAACACGTTTAAGAAACCAGACTATTTTGGAAGATGGATTGAGCCACAAATATCTAAGATGGGAGAAAGTTTTGCAGCTTATGCGAGTTACGAAGGTAAGTTCGTTCTTATGCTCCTAACAACTAATCCCAAACTTCTTCTTTTTCAGCGCTTGATACTTAATTATGAAACAAAAAAACAATATGAAGAGACGTGGGGTAAACAAATGAGCGTAGGATCCGGACAAATGCAGGAAGAATATTTACGAGAGATGTCTCATTTTGAAAAAGTAGATCCTAAGTCTGGAATAGCTTTATGGGCTCAAGCTCTTCTAGCTTTAATGTTTACTAGAGCTGGGATTGAAGATGTTGAAGATATGATAAAGCAACAAGAGGAAAGGCGGGTTTTGTTTAGCAGAATTCGCGATCAAAATATCTGGTTTGTGGCAGAAAATGGCGACCAATATAGTGTTGATAGAAATCCCGAACTCTCCGATTTTAATATAAAATCCCTGACCTTTTATCCACACTCTCAACTAAAAGGGTGGAGGGTTGAGATTGTTGCGGATATTGTTGATAAAAACGGTAGTCCGGTCAGAGATGAATTTTTGATTGACGAAGACGGACGATTTCTTCTTAGAAACGGATCACCCATCATACTCGCCAATTGGGTTAGGCTGCCTTTTGAACAGTTTATTTTGACAAGGCTCCATTTTATTACCAGCGGCGCGCTATCTCAAAAGGAACCTCACCACAAAACCGATGAAGGAGGTAGAAACATTGAGGTGGTAAGACGCCCCCACTGGAGAACTCTCACAGCAACTCCTAGTAGAATTTACACGCTGACTTCTTATGCCGCCAAGAAACATGCGGACTATGTATTACGAGTCTACGGAAAAGATATTTATGCCGAAAACTTACGAAGGAGGGCAGTAGGAACCTTAAAGCAGAATCAATGCGTTACATTTGTTAAGCCAACGACGGTACAACTGACAGATCCTAATCAAATTGTTTTTGATCCTTCGCTACTTGATCAAGTTGCCTAATCAACAAGCTAACTCACTCACGCTGAAACTCCATTTCAGACCAAGGTAAATTTTGCTTGACAAATGTACTGATTCCAGCTATCATATACTTATTCTTTCGGGGTTGGGTGTAAGTCCCAATCGGTGGTAACACTCCACGAGTCGCCTAAGGCGACACGATAAGGTGGAAATCCTTAAGCGACCGTCCTTCAAAGAAGGACCCTGAGCACTGAGCACTGAGCAAAGTCGAAGTGTCGAAGGGTATAGTCGGGATGTCGAGTCTGACTCGACTACCAAGTCTGACTTGGTGAAAGGAAGAAACTTTTTTTGTGCTACCCCGAAAGGGGTATTTTTTGTGCTATGTTTACAGGAATAATTACCAATACGGGCATTTGTGTCCAAAATAATCATAAAAATATCAGTATTAAGACTGAAGAAAAAATTATCAGCAGGCTTAAGACTGGTTCCAGTGTGGCGGTTAGCGGCGTCTGTCTGACTGTGACAAAAATAATAGGCAAAACAAAGTTTGCGGCGGATGTCATGCCGGAAACGCTAGCCAAAACAACCCTGAAGACTACCAAACCCCAAACCTTGGTCAATCTGGAATTGCCGGCCACCCCAACTTCTTTTTTAGCAGGACATATCGTGCAAGGACACATCGATGAAGTAGGCAAGTTGGAAAAAATTGGAAAAAGTGATAACAGCCAAATTGTACAAATATCTATTCCTCAAAATTTGGCCAAATACATAGTGGAAAAGGGCTCTATTGCTATAAACGGCATCTCCCTTACCATCATCAAAAAAGGTAAAAATTATTTTACAGTAGGAATCATTCCCCATACTTTAATTAATACCAATTTTCATACTCTGAAAACAGGCGACCCCGTTAATATCGAGGTTGATGTATTGGCAAAGTATGTGGAAAATTTATTGAAGAAAGGAAAATAGTTATGGCAAAAAATATCGCTATTGTGGCCACTTCTTGGCATCAAGAAAGCATGGAGGTCATGGTCAAAGAGGCAAAAATTACTTCCCAAAAGCAAGGACTAAAGGTAGTAAAAGAGGTGTGGGTACCTGGATGTTATGAAGTACCTCTGGCATTGAAACGTCTTTTTGCTTTAACAAGTATTGATGGAGCCGTGGTGCTTGGCATTATTGAAAAAGGGGAAACAAAACATGGTCTAATCATGGGAGAGGTAGTCCATCGGGCAATCGTACAACTTCAGCTGGAAACAGACAAACCCGTGGGCTTGGCAATTCTTGGTCCGGAAATCACTCTTAAACAGGTGCCCGCGCGCGCTGAACTTTATGCCAAAAAATCAGTTTTAGCGTTATCTGTCATGCTTAAAAAACCATGAAAAAAAATATTATCAAGAAAGCTTCAGCATTTTTACCAACAAAATTTGGCATTTTTAAGCTATCCATCTATGCCTCTTTTGACCAGCGTGAACACGCTGTCTTAGTAATGGGGAACCCTTCGACTTCGCTCAGGGCAAGAAATAAAAAACCCGTTCTGGTGCGTCTTCATTCACAATGCCTCACCGGTGATACACTTTTCTCCCTTCGCTGCGACTGCGGCGATCAACTTAAAACCAGTATGAAAAAAATAAAAAGTGAAACTCGCGGAGTTATCATTTATCTTAATCAGGAAGGTAGAGGTATTGGCTTGACTAACAAAATCAAAGCCTACAGTTTGCAGGATAGGGGATTAGACACTGTTGATGCCAATCACATTCTTGGTTTGCCCAAAGATGCCAGAGATTATTTATCAGCTGCCCAAATTCTAAAGGACCTTAATGTTACCACCATCAATTTACTAACTAATAACCCGCAGAAGTTAGATCAACTGGAAAAATATGGCATCAAAGTTAACAAGCGTATTCCTTTGGAGATTACTCCCAACCATATTAATAAAAACTACCTAAAAACCAAAAAAGAAAAACTGGGGCATAAATTAACCCTTGTTTAATAAAATGGATAAGGACGTTTATTTTCTGCAAAAAACACTCAAACTAGCTAAAAAAGGAGCGGGTCAAACTTTTCCCAATCCCATGGTGGGAACAGTGATTGTTAAAAACGGCAAAGTAATTGGCAAGGGTTATCACCAAAAAGCAGGTCTTGCCCACGCGGAGATTGAGGCATTAAAGAATTGTAAGGAAAATCCCAAAGGGGCAACGCTTTATGTCAATTTAGAACCGTGCGCCAGTTTTGGCAAAACGCCTCCCTGTGTTGAAGCAATCATCAGGTCAGACATAAAAAAAGTTGTTTTTTCCACACTTGATCCAAATGCGATTAATCACGGGCAAGGCAAGTTAGCGTTGGAAAAAGCCGGCATAGAAGTTTCTGTGGGACTTTTTAAAAATGAAGCTGAGAAACTTAACGAAGCATTTTTCACTTTTCACCAAAAAAACCGCCCATTTATCGCCATCAAATTTGCCGCCAGTCTCGATGGCAAAATCGCTACCTATACCGGTGATTCTAAATGGATTACTAATGATAAGGCTAGAGAATACGCCAAAAGCTTACGCAGTGAGTATCAGGCGGTGCTGGTTGGCGTCAATACTATTATTAATGACAATCCTCATCTGGGAGTCCGTCAAAAAGACAAAAAAGATCCCCTGCGAATAATTCTAGGTGTCGAAAGACAAATTTCCAAAAATTTTCAAGTCTTGCGTGATAAAAATGTCTTAATTATTAATCCCAAAAATATGCATGATTTGTTAACAATACTCAAAGAAAAAGAAATTATCAGTGTGCTCGTTGAGGGAGGAGGGGAGACCATCGGACGATTTGTTGACAAAAAACTGGTTGACAAAGTCTATGCTTTTCATGCTCCTCTGATTATTGGGGGAGAAAAAGCAATCAGCGCGGTTCGTGGAGCAGGCATATCCAAAATTAAAGATGCACTTAGACTTACAAATGTGACTTTTCGAAAATTTGATGATAATATATTGACGACTGGATACGTCGTATGACAATAGTAACCTTGCCCGGACTGATTGATCCGCACGTGCATCTTCGCGACCCCGGGCAAACAGAAAAAGAAGATTTCGCAACAGGCACTTCTGCCGCTGTAGCTGGCGGTTTTACCACTATTTTGGACATGCCCAATAATAAAGAACCAATCACCACAGAGAAACGGCTTTTAGAAAAAATTGCCATTGCCCAGAAAAAAATTGTCTGCGATGTTGGTTTCTTTTTTGGATCGATAGGGAATAATCTTTTAGAATTTGACAAAATTAAAAATACAACCCATGGTCTTAAACTTTATCTTAGTCAAACCACGGGAAACTTTATTTTGCCTAAAGAAAACTTGGAAAAAGTTTTTGCTGCCTGGAAAGATTTAATTCTGGTTCATGCCGAAGAAAAAATGGTGGAGGAGGTGCTAAAAGTTGTCCGAAAAACAAAAACTCCCACCCATTTTTGCCACATCAGTTTGGCTTTGGAACTTAAAATGATCAAAAAGGCAAAAGAGGAAGGCTTGCCCATAACTTGCGGAGTAACACCTCATCATTTGTTTCTCACAGAAAAAGATCTTAAAAACCTTGGTCCCTTTGGTAAAGTCAAAGCTCCCCTTCGGACAAAAAAAGATATTAACTTTCTCTGGAAAAATCTGAAATTTATTGACGTGGTGGAATCCGACCACGCCCCCCACACAATTGAGGAAAAAGAATCTACTAATCCTCCCTATGGCGTGACCGGTTTGGAAACAACCCTACCTCTACTTCTGACTGCAGTTTCCGAAAAACGATTAACCGTGGAAGATGTGATTAGACTTTGCCACACCAATCCGGCCAAAATCTTTGGAATTAAAATCGACAAAGAAACAAAAATTGAAGTAGACATTCATTCATCATTCATCATTCATCATTCATCATTATTGACCAAATGCGGCTGGTCGCCGTTTGAAGGCTATAAGGTGAAAGGAAAAGTGGTGCGGGTTTTTATTCGCGGGACCAAAGTTTTTGAAAACGGCAAAATTCTGGTTAAGCCCGGTTTTGGTAAAGTTGTTTAATTTCCTTTGCTAAATTGGGATTCCACATGGCCGCTGTGGCCGACATCACCAAATCCGCTCCTGCTTTTCGATAAGCAAAAAAGTCTTTTGCCCTCATCACTCCGCCCACCCCTATAATTTCAAATTTTACCCCCAGTTTTTTTCTCAGCGTCATCAACCGTCTGACCATATCTATGCCCGCCCATTTAATAGCCGCTCCGCAAATGCCGCTTTTGAGTCTGTTGGGTCCGGGCAATAACTGTTTGCCGCGCTCATCAACCACCGAAGCGGCAATGGTGTTAATCACAGAAACACCCCGAATAAATGGCAAAATATCTTTTATTATTTTTTCAAGCAATGTCTGCTGGTGACTCGCATAATAACCAAGTTTTGCAATAAGGGGAGTGCCGGAAACGGCCTCTTTTGATTTTTTGCAAATTTCAAATACCGCTTTTCTTGTATAACAAATTACTCCTTCTGTGGCCACATTTGGACAAGCCAGATTAAGTTCGATTACCGATGCGCCTGTTTCTCTGGCAAGTTTTGCTGTTTTGGCAAAATCGTTATAATAATCATCTTCAGTAAATCCTTCTTTAATTGTCCCAACTACACTGGCCATCAACAGCTGACCCTTTTTGGCCATTTTAACCGCTTTTTTCATATCTCCCTGCCAAAACTTCGGTCCTCTGGAAGGGTTGCCGAAGGAGTTGGTAATCGTGACTTTTTCTAAAGACTTTTTTGTTGTGGTTTTTCCCACCAGCGGGTTTTTTGCTTTGGCAAGAGTTAAATCGCCATCCACGTCGGTAAAAACTATATTGGGAAAGTTATTGCAGGGAAAAACCGCGCTTCGCTGGGTTTTGTAGCAGACCACATCAAATCCCTTGTTAAAGGCGCCCTTGACAAACTTGCTGTTTAATAAGGGTCCGGCGGCAATACCAAAAGGGGAGTAGATTTTATATCCTAAAAACTCGTACTCCGGCTCACCGGTATTTTTAAAAACTTTGCCATCCGCAAATTCCCCAAACGGCCCTTTGTCAAAATTCTCATCGTAAGGCTTCTTCGGATCGTAAAAAGGAGTAAACATCAACAAACTTATATTACCACCTCATAAAATTAAAAACAATATCAAAACACAAATTTAAGATCAATTATACGTGCAAAAAATTCATCTATTTCTTTACCATCTGGCTCTCTAATACGAACCACTCTTCCTCTTAAACCGACATGGTCTCCATTTTTAAGACGCTCCAGCTTGTGTCTCTTGCCAATAGCCTGTACTACTTGTGTATCGCCGTTATAAGTCATTATGGTAAACTTCGCATCAACAATTCCCGGTTTAGCTCCTTCCCCTTCATGATCACGTAAAACAGGATCTCCTTCAATTCTTCCTTCTCTACCACTAATCGCTTCCGGGAGAATTTCAATCCTACCGTTTCTGTTAATTATTAATGTTTTTTGGCCACGCCCTTGCCCGGCAATAAAACTTACTTCATCCCGTCCAACATATCCATGATGAACATCGCTTAAAGTAGTCACCTGAACGCCGCCGCCGACAACAATAACATGCCTTGCTGGAAAAAGCGCTAGGTCAACCCCGCTCCCAAAAACCTCAAAACCTTCACCAAATTCTTCACTAGTTAATAAATTAATTCTTCCTCCCAAAGCATGTCCAATTCTTTCCATAGGCCAGGGCTTTTGCCCTTCATCACCCGCTCTTCTTTCTATTCCACCCATAGATTGATGATTTTAGTCTATTAGATCGGTCTTTGTCAATTTTTATTTTCTTCAGAAGACTGCTAATGCAGTAAGTTGACCACGAAGCCTAAAAAACGGAAAACTTTTTCGATTTCTAGGTAAGCCTGGAAAGCAGTAAAAAGCTGATGAAGGCAATAAAGGCGGTTGCCGGGATAGTAATAATCCAAGCTTGAAACATTCCTCTTGCCACAATCCACCTGACTGATTTAAATCTTTTGGCAGATCCAACTCCCAAAATAGATGAACTGATTATATGAGTAGTACTTAAAGGAAAACCAAACCTTGATGCCGCCTCAATAATAGTGGCCGCAGTTGTTTCTGCGGCAAATCCATGAATTGGTGTCAATTGGACTAGTTTGGTGCCCATGGTATGAATAATTCTCCAACCGCCTGAGGCAGTTCCTAGAGCCATAGCTGTTGCGCTTAAACCGATTACCCATAAAGGTACCTGAAACGGTTGAGCAGGAATCTGATGAGCGGCAATTAATGCCAGAGTAATAATTCCCATGGTTTTTTGAGCATCATTTGATCCATGAGAAAATGCCATAAAAGCGGATGATAAAACCTGACCCTGACGGAAAAATCTGCCGATAAATTTAGGAGAAAAATTGGCAAAAATCTTAAGCAGAGTATTCATGATGATGTATCCTCCAATAAAGCCTACTAAAGGGGATCCCAAAAGAGGTAAAAGCACCTTGTTTATAAGAATAGCCCAGTTGACCTGAGTTAACCCGGCCTGCGCCATCCCGCCGCCAACAAGTCCTCCTATTAAGGCGTGTGAAGAACTAGAAGGAATTCCCCAGTACCAGGTAATAAGATTCCAGGCTATTGCCCCAATCAAGGCAGCCATAACTACTTCTTGAGAGACATTGGTGCCCACAATGCCTGATCCTATGGTTTTGGCAACAGCAGTACCGGACAACGCTCCTGTAAAATTTAATCCTGCGGCCATTAAAATTGCCATAAATGGGGCGAGTACTCTTGTTGAGATAACAGTAGCTATGGCATTGGCCGTATCATGAAAGCCGTTGATAAAATCAAAAGCTACAGCCAAAATGATAACTAATAAAAGCGAGCCGTCAAGCATATTTGGTAATCAGATTTTGCAGAACTTGAGCAATCTCCTCTGTTTTATCAGTTACATCTTCCATAATTTCATAAATATCTCTCCACCTAATAATTTCAATTGGATTTTTGGGATTTTTGAAAAGCTCGGTTAACCCTTTTCTTAATAGATCATCCGCCTCGTTTTCCAACCTATTAATCTCAATTATGGCTTTATGGACTTGGGAGAAATTTTTTCTGTGTCTAAGTTTTGGCAGGATTTGTGAGACTGCTTTTGTAGAAGATGTAATGACTTCTGAAAATTGTTTAGCCGTAGGGATAATTTTTTTTACATTGTATGTAACTATGGCAGAAGATGAGGCATGAATAAGATCTATTACATCATCCAAGGCTCCTGTTAAAGAGATTATATCTTCGCGGTCTAGCGGAGTAACAAAGACTTTGTTTATTTCGGTATAGATATTATGAGAAATTTGATCACCTTCGTGTTCTAAGTCATGGATTTGCTTTGCAATCTTTTTGGGATCTTTAAAATTCTTGCATAATTTTTCTAAAAGTAGAGCTGATTTATAATTGTTATCTGCTGCTTCTTCAAACCATTTATAAAATTTATCCCCTCTTGATTGAAAGATATCTAGTAAATTCATCAAGCACTAGTTTGCTCCTAAAAGACAATTTTGTCAATATAGAAATGTGCATTGGAGGAACGTGGGAAGGATTAAGTAAGGCAATCAATAATATTTATTTGTTCCCTGAATGAAACGCCTCGTGGACTTCTCTTAATTGTTTATTGGTAACGTGGGTGTAAATTTGGGTAGTGGCGATGTTTTTGTGTCCCAGCATCTCCTGCACCGAGCGGATGTCGGCGCCGTTGGTCAAAAGATCTGTGGCAAAGGAATGGCGCAGGGTGTGAACGGTGGCATCAATGGGCAGGCGGGCCGCTCTAACATATTTTTTAACTAATCGTTCAACAGAACGGGCGGTGAGACGCATTTTTTCACCATTATTGTCTGTAATAACCTTTCCCGAATAGCGAATAAAAAGTGGCCTAAACGGATCCTTTCTTTTTTGTAAATAATGGGTGAGTGATTGAGCGGCTCTATCCGAAATAAAAACCACCCGCGGCCGCCCTCCTTTACCCACCACTCCAAACTCCCGCCGCTCTATATTTATCTGGTCGCGATTAAGAGAAACCAGCTCCGAAACCCGCAACCCTGTTGAAAAAAGTAACTCCAAAATAGCCCGGTCGCGAATTCCTTCTTCTTTGGAGGTATCAGCGGCGGTAACGAGTCTGTCCACCTGCTCCCGCTCTAAAAATTTAATACTTCTGCTTTCCGCTTTGGGCAAATCAATTTTAGATGGTTCAAGCGTCTGATGATCGTTTTTGATAAGAAATCGTAAAAAAGAACGCAGGGCAATCACATAATAATTTTGGGTGATGCGTTTAAGAGTCAAACCTTTATCGTCAGCTCTATTGGCCAAAAAAATGCGATATCTTCGAACGGTGGCAAGATCCAGCTCTTCAACCGTTTTGCCGGGAAATGTTTTATCCAGCCAGTCGGCAAAAACCGCAAGGTAATGCCGATAATCCCGAATGGTCAGCTTACTGCAATTTTTTTCAATCTCCAAGTAATCCAAAAACTCGTTAATTAATTGTGACAGGGTAGTTGTCATAAATAACATTATGCGACGTTGACTTTTGAAATGCAAGAGTTTATTATCAGTGTATGACTCAGTTTCTTTTGGACAGTGGCGACCCCGATGAATATCGCGCCATTGCCGTGCTTGCCAAGGAACATAATGAGGTCCTCTTTGGCGCCACCACCAATCCCACCCTCATCGCCAAGAAACTGGCGAATACAAAAGTTACTCAAGATAAGGCTTTTGAACTACAAAAGCAAATCGTTTTGGAAATCATAAATATTGTACCCGGACCTGTTTCGGCCGAAGTTTATGCGGATGAAAAGACCACGGCAAATGAAATGATCTCCCAAGCTCGGGAAATTACCAAATGGCACCAAAGGGTAGTAATAAAACTACCCACTACCATAGAAGCCTTCAAAGCCAGAACTGTTCTTCGGCGGGAAAAAATTCCCATCAACAATACGCTGGTTTTCTCCCAACAGCAGGTATTGGCAATTAATCTTCACGAACAGTTGATACAAAAGGAAGGGCCGATAGAAAATGAGTGGCAGCCATTTATCTCACCTTTTGTCGGACGGCTTGATGATATTAACATTGATGGGATGGCAGTGGTCGAGTGGGCCATGCGGCAGAAACGAACGCATAACTTTACCCCGCTTATTCTATTAGCAAGCGTCCGCCGGGCTGAACATATTAAAAGAGGTCTTGATTTTGAAGTAGATTTAATAACCGCTCCCGCCAAAGTTTACCAAGAATGGTTTACGCTCACCAATGAGCAGAAACAGGTAGTTGATGCAAAATCTTACGCCTCAAACTTCAAACCTATCGACTATTGGGAACCGCCGCCGGAGCTTTTGGAAATTTCTTCAATTGATCAGTTTATGGAAGCAACAACATCAGGAAAACTTAACATTCAACACGACCTCACCAATGCCGGCCTTGCCCGCTTCGCTTCAGACTGGAAAGAAATAATCAAATAAATATCAAATAAAATAAAGTTTTTACCAAGGTGTCATATCTGATACACCTCCAAGGTGTACAGTATACAGCAACGACCATCTAATTCTATCGCGTGGAATCCCTACGGCTAAATTTGACAATTCATACTCCAAGGAGTATATTTTTGCCCATGATCGGAAATAGATTGGAAAATCTCGCACTCGCTGCATCTTTTGTCGCTCTTTTAACAACTGGTTGCAGAGTTTCCCTTCAACTATCGCCAACAACTTCTGCTGCTAGAACTGTTAACCAAGAACAACCAAAGCCTACTATACAAGATATGATCATTGACTATCTTGTTAGATCTATCAATAATGTTCGTGAACGAGGCCAATTTAATAACAAAATTGATTTGATAACTCTGCCAAAAGCAGTAATGATTGGCAGCGCCGGCGGTCAACGCAAGATTATTAATCTTTATGATTTTCCAGACGAAGACATTGGTCATCGGTTTACACGTCCGGTCCTAGATTTAAGTAAGAAACCCATTGGTCCTTATAAATACTTCTTGCTAGTTTATAATCCGACAACTGGAGAAAAAGCAATTTGGGCTCTGCAAGAAAACACAATTACTCATAATAGCTATCTTTTCTTCCCACTAGGAACAAAGGACGGTTGGTATGATGATTTCTTTCTAGAAAATGGCCAGGAAATAGAAGGAAATGAACTATTTGAAAGATATCTTAAAACACCCGAAGATTCTCTGGATGGCTTCACTTAGCCTCAACATCCCATAGTAGGGGATTATGGGCAAAAAGAAGAAATTAGGGAAATAAGATATTAAGATACTAGGAGAGAGATAACTAAAATTACTAATCTTGATGAACATTAAGCTTACGCTGAGCGAAGTCTCTCCTCCAAGGGAGACGAAGCGAAGCGTCGTAAAAGTATTATTGTACGACATAATCACTTTCTCTACTCCTATGCTTAAAACAACCAATTTAAACTAAAATCATCCGCTGTTATTAATGCCACAAAGGAGTAGCAGTCAATACCAGTCCTCTCTCTTTACTAAAACAAATACTAAATACTCTTGATACGTCGCTTGTACCTAACAATCTCATAAGCGTCAGGAGCGCTCTTCTCTAGGGTATTGAGCTGGTGCTCATTTAGATTGATTTTATATGCTAAACTCATCATTTTAGCTTCAAATCTGTTAAAAGAATATATGTAGCTTACATTACGTTTAGACTATATCATCAATCTAAACTCATTGTTTTAGCCTCGCCGCATCGGCATTATTCGTATTTTTTTTGTATGTACTTATGTATTGAGAGTGGCGAGAGCGGAGAAACAGCTCCCGCTCCCCAATGAATACAGTTCCTTGCGAGAGTAAAATACAAACACCCACTGATAAATTATGTGAAAAGTGAAGGATATGTTCGTGAAAACTAGAAGTTATCCACAGTTTAGTCCGCTCAAAATTTTCCCCGAATCCTATAATATTTATATTACTATATCAAAATATATCACTTCGCCCCCCGCCAAAGGCGGGGCGGGACTCACCGCAAGCACTCTATACTCCCCTCTTTCCCCACCATAAAGCCCTTTATCCGCCCCAAGAGGTAAACAATACTAAAATAAAAAGAACTAAAACAATCATCCACACATACTCCCATAAAACACCTCTAAATAATCTTCTGTCCAGCCAAACCTGAGAAAGACCGACAATTGTATAAAAAAAACCTGTCAAAAAAATGGAGATAAGAAGAGAGGTGGTTGGCCAAAACCATAAAATCAGAGTTAGTTCCAATACGCACAAAGACAAAATGCCAGCCCAAATGAACGCTTGACGAAATGACTTTTCTAAAATAATTCCAATCGATTGAAAAATAAAAAGAGCGGAAAAAACAAAAACCAAAAAAAGCGTTACGGGCAACGGCCAATGCAGAGAAAAAATTACCGTGGAAAGAAAGAAATAAGAAACTACGGTAATAACAAAAGATACGGTTCTTGCTCCTGAAAGAAGAGGAATATTTCTAAGAAACGCAATCACAAAAATGTTTTGAGCAAGAAATAAAGAATACAAACCAAAAGCATATAAAGAAGCAATCGCTACTCTTGAAATAAAACGGGCGGGCACCAGAAAATAAAAAAGACCGACAGAAAGTGTATAAAGAAATAACGGAGCCACCAGCGTATATAGAGGAAATTTACCTTTTATATCTTCCCGCTCAATCAGCAGAAACGCCAGAGCCGATGCCAATGAAAGAAAAATAGTAATTAAAAAACCGGATTTGCCGAATAAATGTTCTGAAATAAAAAGTCCCAGCGACAAAATAATAACCGCTATCACAAATTTTTGTCTCTTGTTTATTGAAAAAGTCAAAAAAACTTTCTTTAAGCGTGAAATTTTTTTACTATTCATGATTGGTGTACACCTTTTGCACTTCGTCAAGACTTTCTAGTTTTTCAATGAAAAGAGAGATTTTTTCTGCAACTTCTTGATCTTTAATCATCGCAATATTTGCCGGTTTTCTGATAATCTCGAAATTTAGTATGTTAAATCCCGCGTGTTGTAATCCATCTTTAACCCGCATTAAATCATCCGGTTTAGTATAAATTAGGACTTGCCCGTCCTTTTCTTCAATATCTTCAGCTCCCGAGTCTGCGGCACTCATAAAAATATCGTCCAAAGTTTTGTCTCCCTTCTCTATTGCAATCTGACCGATGGTTTGAAACTGATATGACACAGAACCAACTCCGGTGAGCCTCCCCCCTGCCCTGTCAAAAATATTTTTGACATCTGCTGAGGTGCGCAATTTATTATCGGTTGCGGCTTCAACAATTACCAAAATTCCCCCCGGCCCAAACCCTTCGTAAACAACGTCATCCAAATTTGCCCCTTCTCCCCTGCCTTGTCCTCGCTCGATGGCCCGCTGAATATTTTCTTTGGGCATGTTGGCCGCTCGGGCTTTCTCGATAGTCAAACGAAGTTTGAAATTGCTTTCAGGATCGGCAATGCCCCCACCCTGCCGCACGGCAATGGTAATGGCGTTAGCCAGTTTGGTAAATGCCAATCCGCGCTTAACATCCGCCGTCCCTTTTTGCCTTTTAATCTGCGCCCACTTACTGTGCCCTGACATTAAATATTTCCTTTCTAATTAAATCTCTTCAAAAGTAATTTCTTTCTTTTTCCCATCAAAAACGATAATAAATTTATCAAGAATTCCCGCTCTACCTAAAAGTATTGGCACTTCCTCATTGGGGTGAAAAACACAAGGAATGGTAAAACTTTTCTTATTAAAGCGGATTTTAATTTGAGATTTATAAACAGAAATTGTTGTCCCCTCGTATCCGGTCATTGGCTCCTTCGGACATTTATCCAAATCTATTCCTAATTTTTCAGCGGCCGAGGCAGGTAGAGAAGTGATATCTGCACCGGTATCAAAAAGAAAAGAAAATGGCTCTGTCCCTCCTGGATATTCCACCGGTAAAAATATTTTGATGGTCGGGATTTGACCAAAAGCTGGAGAATATTTAATCCCGTAAGGATACTTCAACTTCATAGATGGCTAGAGTTCCGAAAGGTTCAACATATTGAACAGCGGGAAATTTATAGCCTTTTTTTTCTGCTTCGGCAAAGGCCTTTTTCAGACTACGAGAGGTAGCCACTACCCTCCCATCTGGTTTATCCATCAAAACATACATCCCGCCGTATTTTTCCTGAAGCTTTGCAAAAGAAATCTTTGCCATACTTTGATATTTTATCAAATAATCAAGAATCGCGCAATTACTTAAATTAGGTTATAAATTAGGTTAGCCTCCCAGGCCTGGCCTGGGAGCGTGTGAAAATGAGACAAGACTACTTTATTTGCGAGATTTAGAGCGGTCGCGAAGAGAGGGATACACAATAATGGCAAGAGCCAAGAGGGCTATTGCAACAGCCAAGTAAAATATCATCAAATTTGTATCTAAATTATTAGTGTTTATCATACTTAACTCTTCTTACGATAAATACTGAAGAAGTCCAACAAGTAATAGTGATTATCGTACCTAAGCTTAGCATAAGAATGTTTGGTCTGTCAATCCCAACAAAAAATCGTACAACTACAGAAGCAAATAATACTTCGCCTATTACAACAAGTATATCTGATATTTTATTAAGTTGAGAATCAGTAAGAGATAATTTCATACTCCACCCATTTACTGTACCCGGACATAGTAGGAAAATACTAGCATAAATAAGAAGATTTTGCTATACTATGAGGCTACATGCGACCTAATCTTGAAGCTTGCCTATCACTTTCGGCTGCCTTTTTACCAAAAGGACATTGTCAGAAGGAAGTTTTCCGATTATTCCCGCCTCTTCCTGATGGTAAACCCGATGTTCCTATAGAAGATGACATAGCTGTTAGTCAATCCCTTGGAGAATTTGCAGAAACAATTAATCATCTAGGTACTGCCAGACAATTAGTCCAAGCTCACGCAAAAAACAGTGCTACTCTCCCTAAAGTTGATAATTTCTATGTAATCACAAGGCAGGGATTAGATCATCAAGCAGTAGATGATAACCATCATAAGTTGTTTCCCTATCCTGTTAGATCTTTCTATCAAGATGGACGACATGGATTAGCGCTAATGTGGAAAACAACAAGAAGCAAAAATTCCAGCTGGCTTGAGGTTGTTAGTTTTTCATCAAGTCAGCGGATAAAATGGTATAATAGGGATGATAATCCGTTAACACATCTTACCTTTCCAGAACCACCTGCTCCGGTTATTGTCCAAATTCAAGGTTATCCAACTGGAGAGAAAGAAGTTCCTAATAGGATTAAGACGAAAATCTTGGCTCTGCAACAAAACTTTTTTATTGATATAGCATTAGTCGAACTGCTAATTGAATGGTGTGTGCGCAACCGCCTGCCAACTCTATATATGCTTCCCGCCTCAATGAATAAATATTTGAAAGGAGACTTAAAAGAGGGCTCGCCCGAATATGAAAAACGAAAGAAAAGGTTCGAAACGAGATATGACGGGGTAGCTCGACATTTTGGCTTTACGCTCCAACCAAACGGTCTGTGGAGATTTGATCTTCGCCCAATCCGCATAGCCAAGGACGCTTAAGATTAGCCTTCCAAGCCAGGCCTGGAAGCGTATACTGGGAGTTGTATTAGCTTCAGACCTACGAGGTTGCCTGCCTAACACCTCGCAGGTCGGTTTAGCGCATTTGCGCCCGTACTTCCTCAAATAAACTTTTAGCGCGGGCGAGCCCGGTAAGCGGTGTTCCCTCTTCCTGATTGCGTCTAACGTTAATGCCAACCGCATGCGGAAAACCGCTAATACGAACATGGTGAGGATGCAGAAAAATATAAAAAAGGATTATATCACAACAAGGCTTTGCGATAGTATAATCGCATCAAGTCATTGACTTTTGCGGGGGAAAGAAGTAAAATTACCATCAACTTTTACAAGATTTTGTGACGCAGCAACCACTAAAAACACAAGCCATCCAAACCGCCCTCACAGGCGATTGGGAAACAGCCATTAATCTTAACCAACAGCTTCTTAAAGAGTATCCGGACGATATCGAAACCCTCAACCGTCTGGCTTATGCCATGATGGCTATGGGAAAAATAAAGCAAGCAAAAAATATCTATTTAAAAGTATTAAAAATAGATACCAAAAATCCCATTGCTCTAAAAAATATCAAACGACTGCCCGAAAAAAGAAAAGGCGACCGCCAAAATCTGGTTTTTGATCCGGGGGAAAACTTTGATACTCTATTTCTGGAAGAAAGCGGAAAAACTAAAATAATTGAACTTATCAATGTGGCAGAACCAAAATTTATCTGCGATCTCCAAAGCGGTAAACTTCTTAATTTGAGTATAAAAAGACTGAAGATTTTTGCTCTTGACGATCAGAAACGCTATATAGGAATGCTTCCGGACAACATTGCCAAAAGACTTATTAAACTACAAAAAGGCGGCAACATCTATGAAGCTTATGTAAAATCCGTGGAGAACCGCAAAGTCACCATCTTTGTAAGAGAAACAAAAAGATCGACTAAATTTAAAAATCAGCCGTCTTTTGTTTCTATTGATAAATTATCCCTCAAGATTTATTCCGAAGAAGAATCAGAACGGTAGTGAATTCAGCTTATCCTTTCCAATAGTTATGGTAATATCGGAAAGTGTCTGATTTTTTGCTTTTTGGACGGTAAAACCTAATATTTTTGAAAGTCTTTCCACCGTGTATCCTTTTTGACCATAATACTCGATTGAAGACACTTCCACATTTTTATCCGGGGTGGAAACCTCAAGAACGTTACCGCCCATATTGGTAATCAATCTCGCCAAACGATTACCGAGTCCCGCAATTTCGGTGCCATTTTTTATTGCCACAGCGGCATGTTCCAAGGAAATAGCCGAATCGGTAAAAAAACCGGCCGCTATTTTGTCGCTTTCCGCATCACTCAACGGCAAAACTGCCTCTTTCACAGTAACGGCGCGGGAAGGCACAGATTTGGTAAAAAACCAAAGCCGCGCGATATCAATAATTGTCATATTTGTAGAAACGCTGCGATAGTGAAAAAGTATATTTTTCAGCTTTGAACTGATATCCTTTTCTAAATTAACCTCCCCTTCAACTTTCCCATCAATTGGAATAAGAAACGTTTTACCGACATTGGAAGAAAATTTTAAGACCGATATGGATTTGTCATCGGGAGCAAAAGAAACAATTTCCTTTGGCATCAAAACAGTGAATCGGTGCGCTCCGTCAAAATGACTATTTTGTATGACTCCGGCAATTTTAAAAACTAAAGAGGCAAAAATTAAAACAACAATAGCGCCAATAAACAAAAAAGCCATGCCCAAATTATTGGAACTATAATTTTGTTTCTTCCTTATCATTATGATCGATCGCTTTTTTTCTTTGGAATAATTGTAGGAAGAATAAAGGTCGGAGTATTTGAAGAAAAATTCTTCTCCTTCCCTTTCTTTGATTTTTTCTTTTCCCCTTTGTAAAATCCGCCAAAACTTCCCATACGACTTAAAAAATACTACCAATACTACCAATACTACCAATAAACAAATAAAAAAATCAAGAGCTAAGTATTTTTAATAGCTCTTTTGAGAGGGGGCTTTCAAATTCTATCTTCTCTCTTATTTGAGGACCGCCTGACACTGGCGAGGCAGGATGGGTAAAAGAAATTTTAACAGCGTGCAAAAAAACTCTCGGCAATATTTTTCTGTCCGCTCGAGCTTGTTTTCTTCCGCCGTATAAAGGGTCGGCAAAAATCGGATGGCCAAAATATTTTAAATGAACACGAATCTGATGCGTCCTCCCGGTTTCTGGATAAAGTTCCAATAACGTCATTCTCTTATTGGAAATTGGAAATTGAAAATTGGAAATTACGCGGTAACGCGTCACTGCTTCCCGTCCGCCGGCAATCACCCCAAACCGCTTTCTGTTCCAAGGCAATCTGCCGATAGGAACTCTTATTTCGCCCTCCTCCAGCTTGACTTCTCCATGAACCAAGGCGATGTATGTTTTTTTAACTTTCCTTTCTTTAAACTGCTGTTGCAGATTGGCAAAAGCTTCCGCAGTTTTAGCAACCAGTAACAATCCGCTTGTTTCTTTATCCAACCGATGTACTATCCCCGCCCTGGAATAAAAATCTTCAATTTTTGAATTTTGAGTTGCAGTTTTGAGTTTTGAGTTTTGAGTTTTGAATTTATTTTCCACCCACTCCTGCACCGTTTTCTCCCCTTTAGTAGTATCCGCTTTATTAACCGTCACACCCGACGGCTTATCAATCACCAGCAATTCATCATCTTCAAAAACAATTTTCGGCTCCATATAATCAAACTACCGACGGTGGAGTTTTGGAAATAGATTTTCTCGCTTCAGAAAAAGAAAAAGACTAACGATAATAAATCCAATTGTCAATGCATCATCGAGAGCAAAATTTATTTTCTGATAAAATCTATCTATCAAATTTATCAATAAGTAAAATAAGGAGAAAGAAAAAAGGATAAAAAATCCTAAGCCTCCGTCGTTAAAAATACCTTTCTGAAAAATTCTCAAGCTGGCGATAAAAAGTATTGCCAAAACCGCCACAAGAATGATATTAAATGACGCAATAAGAAATCCAGACAACAAACTGCACAAAATAGCTAAAGAGAATATATCTATCATCCGGTATTGAGGTATTTTATGAGATTTGCAGTAAAAATAAACAAAAAAAATAATACCTAAAATTCCTCCAATTAGAGACAGGCCCGGAAAATAAGGAAACAGCAGAAAAACAAAAGGATTCAAAAATTTGGGATTATAATGAAATATTACATAAAAAAAACGGGAAGTGAAAAGTCCAAAAAAGGCAGAAGAGAAAGCTATATTAAAAACTTTATCTAAAGTTGCATTGTCCCGAAGCAGGACAAAATCATCTTTTGCCAAAACATACAGGCAAAAAAGGAAAATAAATAAAACTATAATCAGCAAAATTATCAAAGAGAACATATTAATTTTAATGTTTTTTCAAAAAAACAAGACGTATAACGCCAATTGTCATAACGATGATGCCTATTCCGGTAATCACTTTTCCCACGCCAAAAAGATCAGACAACCCTCCAATGATAATAACAGGCAAGAGAGAGAAAAGACCGATTAGCGCGTTAAGAGATCCATAAACCTTACCCCTAAAAGCCTCTGCCGTCTCTTCTTGCAGTATGGTATTGGAGGGAATAAAAATAAAGGCGTTGGCAAGACCTAAGATAAATACCAAAAAAACCATAATGTGTAAAATGTTGATGGTGAAAAGGGCCGGAAGATATATGTTTATTGTGTGAATAAATTCTCTTGAAGCAACCTTTGATCCAAATGGCAAAAGAAATATGGCAATTCCCGACAACAAAACGCCAAGACTGGCGCTTTTGTGTTTTGGATAAGAATGAAGATAATTACCAACAACAATTGATCCTACTATTACTCCCAATGCCGCCGGAGTGGCAAGAACAAGAGGAAAAGCATCAACATCAATTCTTAAAATCTGATTTGCATAACCCGGACCAATGACGGCAAAAATCATAATAATCAGCTGCGATAGGCCCAAAAGAAAAAAAGAATGATAAATTCGTCTAGTCTTAGTCATCAAAGAAAAAGCACCCTTTAACTCATCTGCCAGCGTCAGAGGTAACTGATTAACAACAATTTTTCCTTTTAATGGATGTCTTTTGGGTATTTTAATAAAAGATACAAATAGCGAGGCAATAGCGAAAAAAAGAGCCAAAATAATAAATACGTTTTTTTCTCCCAAAAAAAGAAGAAAAGGGCCGGAAATTGCATAGCCGATAACAACCGAAGTAAATATTCCCATACCAAACAACGCATTAGCGGAAAAAAGCAGTTTTTTCGGAATTATAAGAGGAATAACCGGACTCTCTGCCGGAATAAAAAACTGCGTCACAGTGGAAATTAAAAAAGAAAGAGCGGCAACGCCCAAAAAATCGCTGTGAAATATTGCGAGAACTAGTAAAAGTATCGCGCGAACGGCATTGGTAGTGAAAAGAACGGTTTTCTTGTTCCAACGGTCAACAAAAACACCGGCAAGTATGCCAAAAAGAATAGCCGGAATTGTAAATGACAGGACTATGGCGGCAGAAGCGGCGTTGGTGTGAACTAACTTAAAAGCCACGATCACCAGAATAAAATTAAGCATGTTCACCGCAATCTGAGAAAAAATCTCCGCCAAAAAGAGGAAAGAAAACGGTTTGATAGTAAAAACGTCTAAAATTCCATTTTTCATTTTTTACGCTTTCTCGCTGTAGGTGGCAGTTCTGGTGTCAATGCGAACAACATCGTCCACATTGATAAACAGGGGGACTTTAATTGTTAGTCCATTCTCCAAAACCGCATCTTTATACACATTTGTTGCGGAGTTCCCCCGAGTTGACGGACCTGTTTCCACCACCTTAAAATTCATCTTCGGCGCCAAATTAAGACTCAACGCTTCATTGTTAAGGAAACTTAAGGAAAACGTCTCCCCTTCTCTTAAAAAATTATGTTCCGGCAGGTTTTTTAAGAGAATTTCTATCTGTTCAAATGTTTTAGGATCCATGAAATAAGCAGATTCGACGTCTTTATAAAGAAATTGCAAATCTTTTTTGGTGATTTGAAGATTATTCACCCGCGCGCCGTTGATGAAGCTTTTATCAAGAATTGAGCCGGTCCGAACATTTTTAACTTTTACCTTTATATTGGCCGAGCCCCTACCCATCTTAATATGCTCATAGGAAAGGACTTGATAAAGTTGTCCATTATCGTCAAAAACCACACCGGATCGAAGATCAGTAACGGAAATCATATAGCCTTCAGCCTTTTCACGCGGATCAGCCCGGAGCAGGCAATAACTTCCACACCTTGTTTTTCCAATTCATCCAAAAACAAATTGGCTCCAATTGAATCGGAAGCGATATGTCCTGAAACAATCACGTTTAGATGATGTTTTTTTGCTTCTTCATAGTGTTCCTCGCTCATGTGCATTTCCACAATTGTGCCAACTCCCGCCTGCGCCATTTTCTCATACATCAATTTTGAGCCGTTTGTGCCGCCGGTGAAGCCTGAAACAACTACCTTTCCCGCTCGATTCTTTTCCCCTCCCGCCGTAATTCTTGGCCCGGCTTTGCCTTTTTTTGCCTCTTCAAATTCCGGCAAACTTTCCAAAATTTCCAATACATCCTGTACTGTTTCCAATTTCCCCTTAGCCAAAGCGTTTGACACAAACTGCGAACCAAGATTATCCCATACCGTATGAATTACTAAAAATGGAATGTTTAGAAGCCGGGCGGCGTCAACGCTTTGAAAATGATTGGCAGGACCAAGCCGGCGTTTTACCTGACTAATGCGCTCTTTAAGCAGCGCTTCCGCCACATTTACCGGAACTCCAAAAGAAGCCATCAAATCAATTTGAATATCCATTACTTCATCCAAACCTGCCAGCGCCGCCCCATGCGGATGGTGTCCAATAAGCAGGTTTATTCCCGCGCCTTTGCCTGCCTGCAGTGAGCTTGTCGAATCTGTCGAAGGATGATTAAGCCTGTCTGCCAACAATACTTCACCCACGTCAATGTCGATGCCGGCTAAAATTTTTCCAACTTCCGTCTGCGGATTTCCGAAAAGAATTCGAGTGTCGGAGTAGGGATTATTTAAAGATTCCCGGTCAAAATATTCCTTCTTTTTTTCAGACAGCTCTTTGTATTCTTTATTGGCATTGTTAAGAACGGCTTTTGCCCCATTCTCACCGCGAGGATCAGCCTTCATTCCCATCTCTATCGCCAAATCATAAATCTGTTGAATAGTCATATCTTTTTATTTTAACAGACTACTTCAAAAAATCAAGCCCACTTGGTATAATATATAGTGGCGAAATGTCCAGGTGGCGGAACGGTTTACGCGATAGTCTCAAGAACTATTGGTCGCAAGACCATGTGGGTTCGAATCCCACCCTGGACACCACAATTCTTTTTCTCCTATGTCTTTATTCCAACAAAAATAACTAAAATTCCAAGCATTAGTGTCATTATTCCCAAAACTACCTTTAGCTTGTCAATATTTTTGAACCTGGCCGTCAGAAACGGACCGACAATACCGGCAGTTAAGGCACCAAAACATAGCGGCAAAATAAACCCCCAATCTGAAACCTTGCCGGAAAGCCAATAAACGACAAATCCGGCAAGACAAATCGGCGCTTCGGCGAAGGTTGTAACACTTATCGCAGCTTTCCCTTCGCGGCCGATCACGACTTGTCCGGATGTCATCACCGGACCGTATCCGCCGCCAGAAAGGCTTTTATTAAAGGCGCTGAAAATAGCCAAGCCGGCCATTTTCCCCGGGGAGAAAGAAAACTTTCTCCCGAACAAAACAATAACGCCCATTATCAATACCACAATACCAATGTATTTTCCGAGAAAATCTTTTGGAATGTTCACCGCTATAAACGCAGCGAACACGGTTGCCAACATGCCCAAGCCCGCCACCAAAAGGCCGGATTTAAGATGTTCTCCTCTGAGAAAATTGGCGTTGCCATTTTTATGATGAAAAATGCTAGCGGAAAATCCGCCGATGGCCTGTGAGAGCAAAATCGCAGGCACCACCACCTTAGGATCGTATCCTAAAAGCAATAAAGCCGGCGACAATACCGTACCGTAAAACATACCCAAAGAGCTATCTATCAACTCCATCACAAATGCCCCCAAGACCAATAAAATTACCATATTTTAATCCTACCAGACAAAACTAATTTAGACAATGCAAAATTTAATGGTTGCAAACTTACAAACCTGGTTTGGAGATTTAAATTATTTATAGGAAGTTGTTTCACTTTATTGATTTTGTTTACTAGATTTGGTATAAATAACAGTCTATATGTCCATGCTCGAAATAGATAGAAGAGGACAACCGGGTTTTGGAAGAGTCTTTAATCCGTCTCCTTTCGGCAGGGCCGACGTATTTGCGCAAGATATGCCACGATCTCATGATCTTACGGTGGGTGGAACAAGCAGTGCTCCAGAAGGAATTTTATCAAAAGATAGACTCCCTATCTTAACTGAAGAACAAACAGAATTATTAGTAATGCTAGGATACGGATTAAGCTATAAAGAAATAGCCAAAAGACTGTTTTTTGCAGAAATGACAATTAAGATAAGATGCAGTCTATTGTATCGCACACTTAGAGTTAAAAACAGAACTCAAGCAGTGGTGACTGGTATTGCTCTGGGTTTAGTTACTGCCGAAGATATGCTACCTGAAAACTTTGATCCAAAAAAATTAACAAAAACACCCACAAACCTACCCGAAGAAAAAAAACCTCTTTTTGATGATGGCCAACGGGCAACATTAAGATCTATGGGCATGGGATTAACAGCAGAGGAAATAGGAAATAAGTTAGGTTACACAGAAGCTGCTATTAAAGCTAGATGTAAAGTTATTTATAAAATACTTAGAACAAAAGGCCAACCGGTTCATACTAGATTAGGGGCTGTTTTAGCAACGATCAATTTAGGTGAAATTACTCCAGAAGAAATGATAGAAGATGGTTTTTATTTTAAATACTTTGAGAGCTTAACAGAAACCCAATGGAATGTTTTAAAGGCGATAGCAGAAGAAGCCGCTATACATTTTGCTGTTTCGCCAAGTAGAGCTCTTGCGCAAACGCACAATATACCTTTTAACACGGTCAAATATCATCTTTCTAGCATTTTTGAAAAATTAGGCACAGGAGATATAACCCATGCTGTAGTGCTTTTTCTTGCTTACAAAAGGCGCAAAAAAATAAATTAGGCTTTAACTTTGGAAGAGGATTTTTTGATGAGGCGGTCGGTAAACTTCTCCAGATAGTAGATAAAACCAATGTAAAAAATGTAAGAAACCAACTCTAGCGCTGTCGGTTTGCTGGTGTAGCCAAAAAGCGTCCGCAAAAAACTGCCAACCAGACTTTTATTGTCAAGAACGTGTGAAATGTTAAAAAGAGGATCAAAGGAAAAAACCGGCATCCACCCCACTTCCTGAAACTCATGTACCCCATGAGAAACAAGCCCTGCGGCAAAAAGCAAAAGAAACACGCTTGTTACATTAAAAACAGTTGTCAGATTAATCCGCATCGCGAAGCGAAAAAGGGCAAAACTAAAAAGTAGGGCCGCTCCTATACCCAAAACCGCCCCCAAAAGTTGATTTGAAGCTCCGGATAAACTGCCGGCTTTAAGATAAAGTACTGTTTCCGTCCCCTCCCGAAAAATAGAGGTAGTCACCAAAAAGAAAATCCCCAAACCATAACCTTCTTTTATGTGCATTGCCACCTTACGGCGTATTTTATGAGCTATGTCTTTTTGCCGATGAACCCACAAAATCATCCAAGTTAGAAAGCCGGCAGTGATAAACATCAGCGCTCCCTCAAATAACTCTTCCGTCTTCCCTGTTAGTCCCCCAAAAAAAATATTAAGTAAAAAGGCTAAAAGAACAGAAATACCAACACCGGCAATAATTCCAAGCCACACAAATTTTTTAATCCGCCAACTGGCGGATGTTTTTGCAAGAAAGATTAAAACTATGCCAACTACCAAAGCCGCTTCCAGCGTCTCGCGAAAAGTAATAAGTCCGGCGGCAAACATAATATCACTCTAACAGAGTAACTTATACTATTCAAGTAGTAGTTTAATAAACTTATCACCCCAGACCGCCAACAGAACCTCCTCCCGGCTGCTGCGCCGGTGGAACATCTGCTGGAGCTGCCGGTTGGCCGCCTACCTGTCCATCACCATCCGATGATGGAGCCGGCGGAGGAGGCTGTGGTACCGATGGATCGGGCTTGGGTGTCGGTTGCACCGGTGGTTGCCAAGATGGCTGCTGCGCCGGTTCACCTCCCGGTCCTCCTACTGGTTGTTGATTTTGATCATCCATTTATATCACCCCCCCCTCCCCCTTCTCTTTTTTTCTCTATATTATAAAATCTTATCCTATCTCCACGAAAAAGTAAATCTATTTCTCCGGTTGGACCATTTCTATGCTTGGCGATCAGCAATTTTATCTGTTGTGTTGGAGCAAATTCCTCTTCACTCCTGTATAAAAACATGACCACGTCCGCATCCTGCTCGATGGCGCCTGATTCCCGAAGATCGGCCAGCTGCGGCTTTTTCTCGCCTCTATGCTCAACTGCCCGGGACAACTGAGAAACCGCCAGCACCGGCAGCTTAAGTTCGCGAGCCAAATTCTTAAGAGACTGCGACACCATAGATACCTCCTGAACTCTGTTATCATAACGTTTTCCGGGATCTACCAGTTGAAGATAATCAACTATAATAAGCTTAATTTTATGCTCAAGCTGAAGCCTTCTGGCCTTGGTGCGCATCTCGGAAACAGAAATACCGGGAGTATCATCAATAAATATCGGCGCGTCGGCCAGACTGCCCATCGCCTCTGAAAGTTTAGTAAAGTCAGTCTCAGACAACTTTCCGGTTTTAAGTCTCCAGGCATCAACATCCGCTTGACCAATTAAAAGCCTGTCCACCAACTCTTCCTGACTCATTTCCAAAGAAAATATTCCCACCGGCAGTTTCTCATGCACTCCCACATACTGAGCCATATTGACAGCCATTGCGGTTTTTCCCTGTCCGGGACGGGCTGCCAAAATAAGAAGATTGCTGTCTTGCATGCCGGAAAGCATGTTATCCAAATCCGAAAATCCGGTTTTGATGCCCCGATATCCCGCTCCCTTTTTATGTAATTCATCAATGCGATCAAAACTATCCGCCAAAGCATCTTTTATCGGAATAAACCCTCTAACCGTATGTCCCGAGGATATGGAAAAAATGGAAGATTCCGCTTTATTAAGTATCCCGCCAACTTCTTCCTCTGTAAAACCCATCTGAGCAATCTGCGTTCCGGCGTCTATCAACGCCCTCTTCGTTGCCGCCTCCTTGATAAGAAGCGCGTAATGCTCAATATTGGCAGCCGTGGGTACGGCATTTACCAAAGAGGCAAGATAAGAAGCGCCTATTGTTTCGTATAGCTTTTTTTTCTTAAGGGCCGATGTCAAAGTAAGTATATCTATCGGTTTTCTGTTTTCGTACAAAAAAAGCATCGCCTCAAAAATAAGACCGTTGGTAGCATTATAAAAATCGGCAGGTTTAATAATCTCAGACACCAGTGTTATGGCATTTTTATCAATAAGGATGCCCCCCAGTACACTCTGTTCCGCTTCTTCATTATTTGGGGGAACTTTCAGCGAAGCCATACAACCTCCAGTTCCGGCGGTAATTTCTCAAAGGCTATCTGAAACTTTTGCACAGCGGCAGATTTTTCCGGCACTCCCTTTCCATATAAAATAGCCACTTTGGGCGAAAGAGCGGTCAGCATTGAGGCATCAAAAGTGTTATCTATATTGATAATAGCAACACTGCATTCTTTTATATTTTCGTTTGGTTTTTTTAAAAAATCCAGCTTTCCCAAATAAACCTCCATTCCGTCAATCTGCATGATATAGAAAACATCCGCGCCGCCTCCAAACCCGGAAATTTTTACTCCGGAAGTCTCATATTCCCCAACACCTTTAATACTTACACGGGCGCCTTCCACGATCGACAAGTCAAAATCCGATACATCGGACAGAAAAATAACGGCATCCGCCTGTGTTTTTATCTTCCCGCTTCCCTTCGGATCGATAACAAAAGTCGCTTTTTTACTTCGAATCCTTATGGTATCATCAATTAGAATTGAAACATCCATAGTTTATCCATCCTAACACAACTGTGGTTTTCTTGACAAGGGGAAACTTTTATCGTATTATGTTAGCTACCCAAAGACTGATGAAAACAGAAAAAATAGTGTTATCTTTTATTGCGGTAGTGGTAGGAATTTTAGTCGCGGGATTGATTTTTTATCTTTATCAGGCAACTAAAACCATCTCTCCTTCTAATACCAAAACTGTTTCCCCCTCGTCTGTCACCCCTACTCCCAAGTCGACAATTTTTCTATCACTGGATCGCCCAAAAGACGAAGAGGTGGTTGATACAAAAACCATCACCATTTCCGGAAAAACCGCGCCGGATGCCACCATCGTCATCTCCACGCCATCGGACGATCAGGTTATAAGTCCTGCCAAAAATGGTAATTTTTCAAGTAACGTCACAATCGGCGATGGTGAAAATTTGATAACTGTGACGGCAATCGCCGTCAACGGCGAAGAAGTAAAAATACTGCGAACCGTGACGTTTTCAACTGAAAGTTTTTAATATTATGAACAAGAGATTTTTTATTTTTTCTATATTAGCTATTAGCTATTGGCTATTGGCCGCGCCTGTCGCTTCTGCCATTTCGCCAACCGGCGAACCAACTAATGCCGCCGCTATCAATGACTTAAAAGAACGAATAGCATCAAGAGTGGCCCAGCTTAAACTGGTGGAAAAAAGAGCCATCATCGGGACCGTAACCGATGTCTCGGATACGCAGATAACGCTCACAGACATACAACAAAACATCCGGTTTGCCGATGTGGATGAGCTGACCAAATTCTCTTCCCCATCCGCCAAAACATCCTTTGGCATCTCCGATATTACCAAGGGCTCTAAAGTTGGAATTATTGGACTTTACAATAAACAGTCAAGACGAATACTTGGTCGGTTTGTGAATGTTATTATTCTTCCCACCTTTGTTAACGGCGCAGTTTCTGCCATCGACGAGGCTAATTTTACCGTTAACATTATCTCGGAGGATGGAAAAAATATCAC
Source organism: uncultured Gammaproteobacteria bacterium (assembly GCA_964635045.1). Taxonomy (GTDB): domain Bacteria; phylum Patescibacteriota; class Microgenomatia; order Levybacterales; family UBA12049; genus CAZWMJ01. Next base: position 5,992 of record CAZWMJ010000010.1, on the reverse strand, counting down.
CGCCGAGATTGAAAATATTACCAAAACTCTGTCTTTTACTAAAGAGAGCGGACTTGTTAAATCCGGTTTTTCAAAAATAAAACAGGGAGAACATATTATTGCGATAGGATTTTTAGATCTGAAAAATAAAAATAAATTGATCGCCGCCAGAATTTTACTTTTCCCCGATATTCCCAAAAATCCAAAAATAAATCTAACCATTCCCACCGTTAATCCGCAAGAATCAACACCCCCTTCAACAGGAAGCGGAAAAAAGCTAGTCCCCATTACTAAATAGATGAACAACCGATTGCACCATCTTGACGCAATTTTAGTTTCCTGCGTCCCCAATATAATTTATTTAACCGGATATTCCGGTTTTTCCAAAGACGAACGGGAAGCTTTTGTATTTATAACAAAAAGTAAACAATATCTTGCGACAGATGGCCGCTATATTGAAGAGGTAAAAAAACTGGTTAGTAACTTTGAAATTATAGAAATTACCTCAAGTAATCCATTCAAAAAAATTCTTGCAGCGCTTACCAAAAAACACCAAATTAAAAAGTTAGGTATCGAAGAAAAAAACCTCACTGTCCATGAACAAAAAACCCTCCTTAGCCACTATAATGATACGTATCATTATAGTGATCAGATTAATAAACTGCGTGCTATCAAAAGTATCGACGAGGTAGCGGCGATTGAGAAGGCCTGCGCTCTGGGCGATAAAACATTTAACTATATTTTAACTAAGATTAAAGCGGGGGTGACGGAAAAACGGCTGGCTTGGGAAATTGAATTCTTTATTAAAAAACAGGGGGCTGATATCTCTTTTACCCCAATTGTGGCTTTTGGCGCCAATTCCGCGGTTCCCCACCACCAAACAAGTAACACGAAACTAGTAACACGAAACACGTTAATCCTTCTTGATTTTGGGGTAAAGATTAATAATTACTGTTCCGATATGACCCGCGTGGTTTTTTTTGGCAAAGCCACAGCTAAACAAAAGCGTATCTACGAAACGGTTTTGCAGGCACAAAAAAGAGCAATTGAATTTATTAACCAACACCTCCGAGGTGACCGAATGGGCTCCTCAGAGGTGAGCTTAAACGCAAAGGCGGTTGATAAAGTTTCCCGCGACTATATTATTAACGCCGGCTTTCCCGCCTTTCCTCATACTCTCGGCCACGGTATCGGTCTTGAGGTTCACGAAGCTCCCCGCCTCGGTCCAAAATCAAAAGACAAACTTGTCCCCGGCATGGTCTTCTCCATTGAACCGGGAATTTACATTCCGGAGTTTGGAGGGGTAAGAATTGAAGATTTGGTGGTGCTGAAAAAATCCGGCCCCCGGCTTTTAACTAAGGCAACTAGGAAAATTATTGAAATTTAGTTTCTTCCTGCTCCTACGGCAGGTTGTATATCTGACGTATGAACAACTGTTAACAAAACTCTATTTCTAGTAAAATTCAATCTATAATCATGATCAGTTTCTAGATCACTCCATGTTAACCCCAAATTAAAATGCCTATTAAGAAAGACCACATTTTCTCCTAAAGAAGTTGCCACTTGACGTCGCGTAGCTGTACCCAGATGTGATAAGCTAACAACTCTCTGCGTAAAAAGCTTCTCTATGACTACCGTCATATCGACTCCCTCTGTAGTCGGAACTAAAAAGGGAACATACAAACCAATCCCAGGGAAAAATAAGCCCGGCGGACCCTCTCTATGTATCACTAGGGTCACTTGGCTAAACGGAGCAAAATCTGTTGTAGCTCTATCCCTCAACCCGTTGACTCTATCACGCAAGGTGTCTAGATATCGATGCTCTTCTGCTACCACTTCTGCCTCTGTCTTCCTTGGACGAGGAATTCTTAAACTGCTGGTAAATACTTCGTCCCAATTATAAAGTGGATGCCAATGGCTAATCCCTTTGGTGATATAATCCACTAATCTAGCAATCAATACCCGTTGCCCCGAATCAGGAATTTCCATTTGCTCCTGTGATAAAGGATCAACCCTAACCGTCCCTGCAACCACACGAGAAGGATGCTCCCTAATATGACGCCACCCTTCGCCTAATACTAAACTGTTTGGTGGCGGTGCAGGCTGTGGTTTCCTCCGCTCTCTCATAATCACTATATATCACATTATAGGCTCATTTGCAAATTTGACAAAGAAAAATTTTCTGCTATAATGATTTATATATGAAGAAAGCTGGAAATAGCAAGATTATTTCTCATCACATCACCGCTTAGCTTTGGCGGTGCGTTTCCGTGGATTTTCATTTACACCGCCGAACAGGCGGTTTATTTTTAGTATAAAATAACATTATGGCAAATTTAAACAGTAAAAATCTAAAACTGGCAATTCAAAAAGAAGGGCGCCTCACTGATGAGACGCTGGAATTTTTGCGCAAAGCAGGCCTTGAGTTTGAAAGCTACAAACAAAGGTTGTTCTCTACCTGCAAAAATTTTCCTCTGGAAATTCTTTATTTGCGCGACGATGATATACCCGACTACGTTGCTTCAGGAACAGTTGACTTGGGAATTCTCGGTCAAAACATTCTTTACGAAGAAAAACCAAAAGTCAGAAAGCTATTAAATCTTCGCTTTGGCTCCTGCTCTTTAATTATCGCCGTTCCCAAAGAATCAACGGTGTCGGAAATAAAAGATTTGTCGGGAAAAACCATTGCCACCACTTATCCCCAGTCGGTCAAATACTTTTTCAAAAAAAACAAGGTCTCAATAGAAGTGCTTCGCATTAAAGGATCTGTGGAAATAGCCCCGGCCTTGGGTGTGGCGCAGGCCATCGCCGACCTCACTTCCACCGGCAGTACTCTGGCCTTAAACGACCTGAAAATCCTCACCAAAATTTACGACTCGGAGGCAGTACTTATTGCCAATAAAAAAACCGTCTCTTCAGCAAATAAAAAAATAATTATTGACAAATTGCTGACTCGTTTTAGGGCCGTTTTGTCAGCCAAAAACTACAAATATGTGATGATGAACGCTCCACAAAATTTGCTACCCAAGCTTAAAAAAATTGTGCCCGGACTTAAATCCCCCACCATTTCGCCCCTAGCCAAAGAGGGCTGGATTTCTATACAAGTGGTGGTCAAAGAAGATGTTTTCTGGCAGACAATTGAAAAATTAAAAAGCCTGGGAGTCTCAAGCATCATCGTCCTGCCAATTGAAAAGACAATTTTGTAACCCCTTTGAAAAAATTATGAAAATTATTAAACTTAAAGATTTATCAAAAAAAAACTATCAAAAAATTGTAGGCCGGTCGGCGGAAGCTAATCGGGATATTTTTCCTGTTGTCAGAAAAACAATGGAGGATGTTAAGCAAAACGGCGATAAAGTCTTAATTGAAGATTTTCAAAAAAGATTTGGTCAAAGTAAACTTACCGGCTTGCAAGTTTCAAAGGCTGAAATAAATCAAGCGTATAAAGAAGTGAGCAAAGAGTTTGTTACAGGGATAAAACAAATGATTAAAAACATTACCGCTGTTCATCAAGCGCAACTACCTGCAAAAAAAGATACAGTAGTTAAATCCGAAAAAGGAATATCTGTTTGGAGAGAATGGCGGCCAATAGAAAGAGTTGGATTATACATTCCTGGCGGAAAAGCTATTTACCCCTCTTCGGTTTTGATGAGCGCTATTCCTGCGCAAATTGCCGGATGCAAAGAAATAATTATGTGTACACCGGCAAGAGGCACCGGACAAATTCCTGCCCCCACTCTGGTGGCAGCCGACATGATTGGATTAACAAAAATTTATAAAGTTGGCGGAGTGCTGGCTATTGCGGCCATGACTTATGGAACGAAAACTATTCCTAAAGTTTATAAAATATTTGGCGCTGGAAACTCTTATGTTACTGCCGCAAAAATGATAGCTCTGGAAACTATTAGTATCGATATGCCGGCCGGCCCTTCTGAAGTTTTTATAATCGCCGATGAAACGGCAAACCCTAAATTTATTGCGGCTGACCTCTTGGCAGATGGTGAACACGGAGAAGATTCTGCTTGTGTTCTTTTAACAACTTCAAAGGAAGTGGCAGAACAAACAATCAAAGAAATAGAGCAACAATTGCCTCTGCTATCAACAGAAGCTCGAGCAAGAGAGTCTATTAAAAAATATGGATTATTTGCTGTAGTTGATTCGCTTGATGAAGCAGTAGAATTTACTAATGAATACGCGCCCGAGCATTTAGAGATAATGACTAAAAACCCGGAAGATTCAGTTAAAAAAATTAATAACGCCGGCTCTGTTTTTTTGGGAGACTACACTTCTAAAGCAAGCGGTGATTATGCCACCGGCGCCAATCACGTTTTGCCAACCGGCGGTATGGCAAAGATGTATCCCCCATTGGGAGTAGATGCATTTGGAAAATGGATGCAGGTCCAAAAATGTACCAAAGACGGATTACTAAAAATAAAAGAGACTGTTGAAAATGTTGCGGAAGTCGAAGGTCTGCCTGCCCACAAAAATTCTGTGACAATAAGGTTTTAAACTATGAATAATTTAGCATTGCAAAGAATAAAGAAAATGAAGTCATATAATCCGCCTCTTTCCGGACGGCGTGCTTTTAGTGGGATACTTTTGGATTTTAATGAGCGTACACTGCCACCCTCCTCATATGTGCAAAAAGCCATACAAAATTTTTTGAAAGTAAATAAATTGCAGGTTTACCCGGAGTATGGCGCGCTTGAGAGAAAGTTGGCTCAATATGCCGGCGTAAATACGGATCAGATAATGATTACAAACGGATCTGATCAGGGAATTGATCTCCTGTTCCGCTCATTTACGCAAGCTGGTGATGCTGTCATTATTCCCACACCCAGTTTTGCGATGTTTTATCAGTCCGCTCAAATAGTGGGAAATAAAATACTGCGTCCGTTGTATAAAAAAGAGGATTTATCATTTCCTTTAAAGAAAGTTTTAGGTATGATTAATGATTCAGTAAAACTTATCGTAGTCTGTAATCCTAATAATCCAACCGGCACTTCAGTATCGATTAATGATATTCAAAAAATTGCGAAAAAAGCTTCCAGCGCTATTATTCTGGTTGATGAAGCATATTTTGAATTTTCAGGTATTACAGCAGTTTCGCTTATAAAGAAATACCCGAATATCATTGTTATCCGAACTTTATCAAAAGCCTTTGGTCTTCCATCGCTTCGAATGGGCTATATTGTAGCTTCAAAGATTTATATTAATGAGCTCTTAAAAGTTCGCGGTCCTTATGATGTAAACATGATAGCTTTCACAGCTTCTCTTGCGGCGCTGGATGATCTTAAAAGCATACAAAAGTACGTAGATGAAATTATGACTAAAGCAAAACCGATGATTGAGGAATTTTTTACCAAAAACGGCATAACTTTTTATCAATCAGCTGGTAATTTTCTGCTTTATAAACCAAGTCTAAAACTTGAAGAAAAAATATTAAAAGAAAACGGTATTTTGGTGCGGCCTCAAAATAAGACTAATATCGAAAATACGCTTCGTTTAAGTATCGGCACTGTTGATCAAATGAAACGATTTATTAAAATGTACCAAAATGTAATATTGAAAAAGTCTAAAGCAAAAAAATATGCCTTTCTTGACAGGGATGGGACTCTAATTTTTGAGCCGCAAGACACATTTCAAATTGACAGTATTAAGAAGCTAAAGATTTTAGACGGAGCGATTAAAGGCCTCAAAGAACTTAGAAGGCAAGGCTTTGAACTTATGATAATTACAAATCAGGACGGTTTAGGCACTTCTTCTTTTCCGCAAGCTAATTTTGAAGCCCCTCAAAAGAAAATGCTTAGTGTCTTTGAGGAAAACGGCATTAAATTTCAAAAAATATTTGTCTGTCCGCACTTTCAATCCCAAAACTGTAACTGCAGAAAACCTAAAATAAACCTTGTTAAAAAGTTTCTCAGTCAAAATCTTATAGACAAAAATAAATCTTTCGTATGTGGAGATAGAGCAACCGACCAGCTCTTTGCGAAAAATATTGGAGTAAAATTTA
>CAZWMJ010000009.1:0-38470 GCA_964635045.1 uncultured Gammaproteobacteria bacterium | reverse complement strand
GAATTTCTATAAAAACATTTATTTCCTCCGGCGGATTTTTACCAATTGGTATATTTTTAACATCCATAATTTTTCACCCCCCTTGCCTCGCCGAAGTCTCGCCGAAAGGCGGACGGAGGCGGGCTTCAAATATCCAGCGTGGCCATCTTGGCGTTACTGGTGATAAAGTGTTTTCGCGGCGGGACCTCATCCCCCATCAGCATGGTAAATACGGCATCTGCCTGTTCTAGATCTTCAACGGTCACCTGCTTTAAAATCCGGTTTTGCGGATTCATGGTGGTTTCCCACAACTGCTCGGCATTCATTTCTCCCAAACCTTTATAGCGCTGAACATTGGCAGTCGCATTACTTTTTCCTTTTTTCATTTCGACAATTACTTCGTCTTTTTCATCGTCGGAATAGGCATAGCGAATTTCTTTTCCCAGTTGTACTTTATAAAGCGGCGGTTGGGCGATATATAAATAACCCTGTTGGACAATTTCCGAGAGGTGCCGGTAGAAAAAGGTTAGTAAAAGAGTTTCGATGTGTTCTCCATCAACATCGGCATCGGTCATGATAACAATCCTGTGATAGCGCAATTTTGAGAAATTGATACTTTCTCCAATGCCGGCCCCCAAAGCGATAATTAGATTTTTTAGTTCCTCAAATTCAATAATTTTGTCAAGACGGGCTCTTTCTGTGTTTAAAATTTTGCCGCCGATTGGCAAAATGGCCTGAAATTTTCGATCGCGTCCTCCTTTGGCTGTTCCTGCCGCCGAATCCCCTTCCACTAAATAAAGTTCGGAGAGGGCCGGATCTTTTTCCTGACAATCTGTCAGTTTTCCGGGAAGAGCAGAGCCTTCTAAAGCGCCTTTGCGAAGAATTGCCTCTTTGGCCGCCTTGGCAGCCAGTCTGGCACGGGCTGCCAGATATACTTTTTCCAAAATTTTACGGGCGTCGGCGGGGTTTTCTTCAAAATAGGTATTTAAACCTTCTTTTACGATGGCCGAAACAATTGGCTGAATTTCGGAATTGCCTAATTTACCCTTGGTTTGTCCTTCAAATTGTATTTTGTCTTGTGGCATTTTGACAAAAATAACCGCTGTTAAACCTTCTTTAGTATCATCTCCCGTTATTGAATCTTCATCGTCTTTGAAACTTCCTATTTTGCGGCCATAGTCGTTGACGGCCCGGGTTAAGGCCATTCTAAAACCGGTGAGATGGGTTCCGCCATTGACTGTATTGATAACATTAACGTATGATTCAACATTCTCGGAATATCCGCCGTTGTACTGAAGAGCCGCTTCAACTTCCACATCTCCTTCGTGTTTTTTTATGAAGATTGACTTGTGAAGAGGTGTTTTGTTTTCATTAATTTTTTCAACCAAGGATTGGATTCCTCCCTCAAAATAATAATTTACCTCTTTGATTTCGTCCGTTCGACGGTCAATTAGGTGGAAATAGAGATTTGAGACCAGATACGCTCGTTCCCGGATGGCTTTTTTAATCGTTTCAAAATCAAATATTATTGTTGAGAAAATTTGTTTATCCGGAAAAAAGGTCGCTGTAGTGCCGTTTTTTGATTTCGACTTCCCGTTTTTAACTTCCTCTACTTTTCCCAATGCTTTTCCCCGCTCATATTCCTGTCTATAGATTTTTCCGTTTCTTGCCACTTCTACCCACATCCATTCCGAAAGCGCGTTGACCACCGATGAGCCGACTCCATGAAGCCCGCCGGAAATTTTGTAGGCGGAGCCGCCGAATTTGCCTCCGGCGTGAAGCTTGGTCATGACTATTTCCAAAGCGCTCTTTTTATATTGAGGCATAATGTCAACAGGTATGCCGCGGCCGTCATCGATAACTGTGGCGCTGCCGTCTTTATTGAGTATTATCCACACGTTTTTAGCAAAACCGCCCAGCGCTTCATCCACGGCGTTATCGATAATTTCTCTAAGACATTCATGAAGGCCTATGACATCGGTGGAACCGATATACATTCCCGGCCGTTTTCGTACCGGCTCCAATCCTTCCAGAACTTGGATATGCTGCGCCGAATAATCAGGGTTTGATTTACTTAAGGTTGAGGATTTTGACGACTTCACTTATCTATTGTAGCAAATATTTTTTTAAATTTCCAGAGGAATTTGTTTTATATATTAAGAAAAAGATTTTCCATTGCGAGGCGGGGGTTGACGTTGGTGGTGGAAAGCAGAGTATGAGTTTTTTGAAGGGATCGGAGTATGGCGCTGAGGTCGGCCAGCGATTTTTCGTGTCCTGTGTTTTTCATTGTTTCAATTAAAACTTGTCGTATTGTTGCTATCATTTTCTCAAGCCAAAAAGCGGCATCCTCTTTATTTTTACTTACTTCTTGCGCAAGTCTTAGTTTCTCCCCTACCCCAGCCTTTAATAGAGTTGAGAGTTGAAAGTTGAGAGTTGAAAGTTGGTCAGTTAGTAGTTGGCTGTTAGCAGTTAGCAGTTGTATTACCCGGCAGCGGGAAAGAATTGTCGGCAGAAGTAATTCTTTGTTTTCAACAGTTAGTACTATTATAGTATTTGTTGGCGGTTCTTCCAGGATTTTTAAGAGCGAGTTTTGCGCTTCTTGGGTGATGTTGTTTAGTATATTTATCACTATTGCTTTAAGTTCGCTCTTAAATGGCCTAAGGAAGATATTTTTTTTCAGATTTCTTATTTCATCGATGCCTAAAGCCGTTGATTCTTCACCGATAATAGTGATGTCGAAATTATCTATTTTATTATCCGCGCAGATTTTGAGCGCGTAGTTTTTTCTTTGCGTCTCGTCTCTGGCGGCAATAATAAAACTTTGAATCATAGTGTTACTTCTTGCATTTTAGCATATTTTTCCATATGATTAATGTAATGCCCAATGATTATTCGACACAAGCGTCATATCAATCGCAACAGGTAAAGCCTGCCGATTCAACCCCGCCTCAGACAAACGGCGATGGATTATCTTTTCAGACGATTGCCGATGTTTTGCTTTCAGACAATTCGTTAACTCAATCACAGTACGATGAGATAAAAGTAAAAAGCGCTTCGGAAAGAAAGTCTGTAGATGATGTTTTGGTTTCACTCAATTATGTTTCGGAAGAAAAGATGACGCAGGCGAAAGCAAAACTTTTGGGCGTTCCTTTCGTTTCTTTATCTACTATGTCATTTTCTCCGCAAGCGCTGGGACTTGTTTCCAGAGCGGTAGCAGAGAGATTTAATCTGATTCCATTTGCTTATGATGATAAAACAGGCGTAGTATCGGTGGCTATGGCAAATCCTATCGATATGGATGCCATTTCTTTTGTCAGACAGAAAACCGGCCGAGTGGTAAAGTTTTTTGCGGCTACTCCAATGGATGTTACCAAAGCGATACACGAGCAATACCAGCAAGAGCTTGTTGGCGAGGTTGGTCAAGCGCTTAAGGAAAGTGAAGATCTTCATAAAACAAAAACCGTTGACATCAGTAAAATAGCTGAGATTATCAAGGAAGCGCCAATCGCCAAAATTGTTTCTACCATTTTAGAATATGCGGCTACCAGCCGCGCTTCGGATGTCCATATAGAGCCGCAGGGCGATAGAGTCCGCGTCCGTTACAGAATTGATGGAATTTTATACGATAAGCTCAGTCTTCCAAAAGGCGTTCAGGATGCCGTGATATCGCGAATAAAAATTCTATCGGGCATGAAAATAGATGAGCATAGAACTCCTCAAGACGGCCGGTTTAATTTTAAGATTGTTGATAACGAAGTTGACCTTCGTATTTCGGTATTGCCGACATCCAACGGCGAGAAAATCGTGATGAGGCTGCTTCGGAAATCCGGCGGAATTCCCACATTTTCACAGCTTGGTTTGTTGGGAACCGCTCTAAAAAATCTGGAGACTTCAATTCTTAGACCTCATGGAATTATCATTGTTTGCGGACCAACCGGCAGCGGAAAAACGACCACTCTTTATTCGGTGCTTTCCAGATTAAACACTACCAGAGTTAATATCATGTCACTGGAAGATCCGGTCGAGTATGAAATAGCCGGTGTTAATCAGGTACAGATAAATCCGGCTGTGGGGTTGACGTTTGCCACGGGACTTCGGTCGTTTTTACGGCAAGATCCAAACATTATACTGGTGGGAGAAATCCGCGACAGCGAGACGACCGATTTAGCCCTTCAGGCGGCTCTTACCGGCCATTTAGTTTTTTCAACCCTTCATACCAATAGCGCCGCCGGAACTCTTCCCAGACTTTTAGATTTGGGAGCGGAGAATTTTCTACTTGTTTCGACTATGAACGCTATTCTCGGACAGCGAATTGTGCGTAAGATTTGTGAACATTGCAAAGAATCATATGTGCCTCCTTCCCAAGTAATGGAAGAAATAAAAAACATATTGGGGAATCTTTTTCTCAAACCGGCTGTTTCTCAAGACGGTCAGGCGGAAATAAAATTATATAAAGGAAAAGGGTGCAGCGAGTGCGGCGACTCAGGATATTTGGGAAGAATTGGAATTTTTGAGCTGCTGCCCATGTCTGAGAAAATATCTCATCTTGTTTTAGAGCGTTCAGACAGCGAGTCGATAGAAAAACAGGCTGTTTCAGAGGGTATGATTACCATGAAACAGGATGGATATCTTAAAGTTTTGCAGGGAATAACAAGTATTGAGGAAGTGCTTAGGGTAGCGCAGGAATAAAAGCTAATATGGATATACGACAACTTTTAAGTTTAACAATTAAAAACAACGCGTCGGATCTTCATATTTTGGTGGGCGTTCCTCCGACTGTCCGCATTGATGGAGAGCTTTCTTTTCTGACCGGTTTTCCGCCTCTTACCTCCCAGGATGTGGAAGAGTTGGTTTTTGCCCTGCTCACCCCGACGCAGAAAGAGCTTCTTTTGTCAAACAAAGAACTTGATTTTTCTTTTGGTCTTAGCGGGGAGGGGGCGGATGCCGGCAGATTTCGCATTAACGCTTATTATCAAAGAGCTTCTTTGTCCGCAGCTATCAGATTTCTTCCTCCCAATATAAAAACCATCGAAGAACTTAAATTGCCAAAGGTTTGTCATACGTTTACCAACTTAAAACAGGGATTTGTTCTGGTGGCTGGACCAACAGGACATGGCAAGTCAACAACTTTGGCGGCCATGATTAATGAAGTAAATCTAACTCGTTCCGATCATATAGTAACAATTGAAGATCCCATTGAATACGTCTATCCTAAAGCCAAAAGCGTTATTTCTCAGCGGGAGATGGATATTGATACTCATTCTTGGAATATGGCTCTTCGCTCGGTGCTTCGTCAGGATCCGGATGTGGTTTTGGTTGGGGAAATGCGCGATCCGGAAACAATGGCGGCGGCTATTACCATTGCCGAAACAGGACATTTGGTATTCTCTACCCTTCATACAAATTCGGCTGCCCAGAGCATTGATCGAATTGTTGATTCATTTCCTCCTCATCAGCAGGGTCAGATAAGAATTCAATTGGCGGCTACGCTTAAAGGAATTATATCTCAGCGACTGGTTCCCCAAATTAGCGGAGGAAGAGTGCCGGCGGTGGAGATTCTAATTGGCACGTCGGCCATTGCCAGCAACATTAGGGATGGAAAATCACATCTGATCGACTCCGTAATTCAAACTTCATCTGAAGCGGGGATGATAACTCTGGAATCTTCACTTACCGCTTTGGTAAAGTCCGGGTCTATTAGTTTGGAGACAGCCAAAAACTACGCGCTCCATCAAGACACTCTTCTTAGTATGATGGGATGAATTTGTTATGAAGTTGTTATACAAAGCGGTAACCAGAGACGGCAAGACAGTGGGGGGGATGATTGAGGCAAAGGATGGAAATGAAGCCGCATCGTTTTTGCGAACAAAAGGACTTTTGCCAACCAGCATTATTCCCAAAAAAGAGGGTGGGTTAGCTGCCTTTCTTCCATTTCTTAAAAAATCAAGCTCCAAAGATCTGGTTTTTTTTACACGACAGCTTTCATCCATGATTTCCTCCGGTTTAACACTAATGCAGACATTAAACATTCTTAAAGAACAAGTGCAAAATGAGGCGATGAAAGATATTATCAATGGGATTATACTTGATGTGGAAGAAGGCAAGCCTTTTTCAGAAGCGCTGGAAAAGTTTCCTGAAGTTTTTTCTCCAATTTACATATCGCTTATTAAAGCCGCCGAGTCATCCGGGCTTTTGGATAAGGTGTTACTGCGTCTCGCGGATAATTTGGAGAAGCAGCAAAAACTAAAAAGTACGGTAAAATCGGCGCTGATGTATCCGATTATCGTTATCATCGGTATGATTATAGTGATGAGCATTATGATGATTTTCGTTATTCCTCAGCTATCTGTTTTGTACGAAAATCTCGGTGTTCCCCTACCCCTTCCTACCCGCATTATTGTTGGCATGTCAAGGTTTGCCACAACTTTTTGGCCTGTTATTTTAGCATTAGTAGCACTTATTATATTTTTCTATAGACGTTGGCGAAAAACGCCGGCCGGTCAGATTTTCATTGACGATTTGACCTTAAGACTGCCGGTATTTGGTAAACTTGTTAATCAATCAATTCTCACCGAGTTTACCAGAACCTTCGGTTTGTTGATAGGAACCGGTACGCTGGTTGTCCAATCGTTGAATCAGTCCTCGGATGTGGTCGGCAATAGTATTTATAAAAATGCCATTATTGGCGTGGCAAAACGGGTGGAGAAGGGATTGTCCATTAGCGACGCGGTATCTTCTTTTTCTGTTTTTCCTCCAATTGTTGTGCAGATGGTAGGCATTGGAGAACAGACGGGAAAATTGGATGAGTCGCTGATGAGAGTTTCCGAATATTTTGAGAGAGAGGTTGAACAATCGGTCAAAAATCTGACCACCGCCATGGAACCTTTTATTATGGTAGTTTTAGGTATTGGCGTGGCCTTTTTGATTATCTCAATTATTACTCCTATTTATAATCTAACCTCCTCAATTCAATAAAGATATTTGCTCTTGACTTTTTGCGGTTATTTTTCTAGACTGAATTTAATGCAGGGTAAACTGATAACCGCCAAGTTTCAGGAAATTCTTGAAGGAATAATACTGGCGCTTCTGACGCTGGTAGTTTATCTATTTACCGTCAATCCCGTTACCTCGCGCTTAGCTCTTGTTGTTTTTGCGGCATCGTTTATATTCTTAAGCATAATTTATCTTTTCCAATTAAGAAAAAAACGCGTTTCCAAGGATATCACGGAAACAAAAACATTCAAGGTGGTGATTTTTGCTTTGATTACCGGCGTTCTCCTTTGGGTGGGAAATACGGGCTGGTTTTTATCGCCGTTTTTTTATCTGCTTTATCTCCTTGGCATTTCCCTAGCTTTTCTTTTTAGTCCGTCTGTTTCTTTTTCTTTTATTCTGGTTTTGATTGGCGTGCTTTTGCCAAACATGGGCACAATCGAGTCGAAAATCAGCATCACATCGCTTGCGTCGCTGCTTTTAATTATTCCTCTGTCGTATTTCTTAAGAAGAGAGTATTTACGTAGGGTGGAGAAAGAGAAAAAGATACTAATTCTTGAGAGCCAGCATAAAGATTTTGCCAATAAGGTGGAAGAGATTTTATCAAATAAGGTAACTCGCATGTCATCGGATTTGCGAGAACCTCTCAACGACGTTCGGCTTTTGGCAATGCATGGCCAAAAACTGCAAAACAAAAATCATCGAGCCAGAAATGATAAAAAAATTATTTTGTTAGCCCAGACGGCGTTAAAAGTCTTAAAGGATTTTGAAGAGGAAACGACAGGAAAAATATTGGTAAAAAGTCCTAACTAGGCAGATGCAGACGAATTTGACAGTATTTTTTTGACATTCTCAATTATCTTGTCAGGCGTACTGTCGGTTTTAATCAGATAGGAGTAAGCGCCCTTACTTAGCGCTTCTTTAATTATGGGATCATGGGCTAAATTTGTTAAGAGAATTACGGGGCCGTTTTTTGACTTGGGCGGATTTTGTGAGAGGGCATTAAGTACCGACAATCCGTCCATTTTGGGCATCACCACATCCAGAAGAATCAGGTCGTATCCGCCTTCTGTCATTTTTACCAGTCCTTCCTGCCCATCTGTGGCGGTATCAACCTCAAAACCTTCGTCTTTTAACACCTCTTCATATAAATCGCGAAGATATGTGTCATCGTCCACCACCAAAATTTTTTGTGCCATAATCCCAAAGTAACATAGGGGAACATAAAAGTCAATAACAGGTGGACAAGGAAATAGTCAATCAGATTATATGATAATATTTTTATTTTTTTTATGGGCGATTTTGATTGTAGCCGTGGTGTGGGAGTTTATTAAAAATAAGCTTCTGAAAAAAGAATTACTGCAAACAAGCCTTAGGTTTACTGAGTTAGATAAGCTGAAAGATGAATTTCTTTCTCTGACATCGCATGAACTGAGAACTCCGATGACGGCCATTAAATCATACTTGTGGATGGCTTTGGCGGGCAAGGGAGGAGCATTGACGGAAAAGCAGAGATACTATCTTGACAGAGCGTATAATTCTACGGATAAATTGATTAAGTTAGTTAATGATATGCTCAACGTATCAAGGATAGAATCAGGCAGAATTGCTATTGAGCTAAAGAATGTAAAATTGGACGTACTTGTTAATGATGTTATAACCGAATTGACTCCCCGCGCCGCCGAATTGGGTATCGCGCTTTCCGTGACTTGTCCAATAGAACTTCCGGAAGTTTTGGCAGACGCCGATAGGATAAAAGAAGTATTGATGAACCTGCTTGGCAACTCTCTCAAATTTACGCCGAGAGGAGGAAAAATTACCATTGCGCTCCGTCAGAATGACGGCATGATTGAAACCGGCGTGGCAGATTCGGGAAGCGGAATAAATAAACAGGATTTGCCAAGACTTTTTCGCAAGTTTGGCATTGTGGGCGACAATTATCTGCAGAAAAAAAATACTCAGGGAACAGGACTGGGACTCTATCTTTCAAAATCTATTATTGAACTTCATGGGGGAAAAATTTGGGCGCAGTCAGAGGGAGAGGAAAAGGGAACAACCTTTATTTTTTCTCTTAAAATTTTGGGGGCTTGACAAGGGAAAAAAAATATGGTTGACTGGATTATATAGAGGAAAGATGAAATTTTTTAAGAGGTTATTGACAGCTCCAAAAAACGCCGGTTTTACCTTGATTGAACTGTTGGTTGTAATCGGTATCCTCGGAATTTTGGCATCGGCGCTGGTTGCCACCATTGATCCGTTTGAACAATTGAAGAAGGCCAATGACGCCAATGCTAAAAATACGGCGGTGGAGTTTCTTAATGCCAACATTCGCTACTATACTACTCATAATTCTTTACCTTGGAGTAATACATCGGACGCAAATTATACTGCTTGTAATGCTGCTGTTACTGGAGCTGCAACGGGGACGGGGGTAAACTTGTCAAGTGTTGCTACAACAAGTTGTATAGCTTCGTTAATTACCGATGGCGAGCTTAAAGCCGGTTTTACCACAGTTACCAGCGTCCTTTCCAGTATCTATTTTAGAGGGGCGAGCAATGGAGTAACGGTTTGTTTTCTGCCACAATCCAGAGCTCAGAAGGCGGACGCTAATACTAAATATAATCAAGATGGGTCGGCAACTATAGCCGCTCCCACATGTCCTAATGCTACATCGACGGGTTGCTATTGGTGCTCGCAATAAAAAGAAAATTATTACCCTCAAAACTTAAATCTAAAATACCCTATCTAATATTTTTTTTTGGTTTGCTATCTTATCTCCATAATTTGTCAAGAAGCGTTTATGGCGGAGATGTGGGAGATTTAGTCAGCGCGGCGGCCGTTTTTGGAGTAGCCCATCCTCCCGGTTATCCCCTGTTTACCTTATTGGGATTTCTTTTGACTAAGCTTCCTTTGGGACTAACACCTGCATTTATGGTAGGTCTTATTTCCTCTTTTTCTGCCGCGCTGGGAGTAGCTATTTTTTATTTATTGATTTTAAGGCTGACTAAAAATATCCTTGTTTCCGCAATTTCAACATTTATTCTGGCTTTTTCTTATCTTTATTGGTTTTACGCTGAAATTGCCGAAGTTTTTGCCCTGAATAATTTTTTTGCCATTCTGCTTTTTTATCTGGCGATTTTGTTTCGCCAAACCGCAAAGGTGAAATACCTATATTTATTTTTTATAACATTAGGTTTGTCTTTAACTAATCATCACACCATCATTTTTATTTTCCCCTCGTTATTCATTTTAATTTTTGTAAATCTGATAAAACTTATCAAAAAAAAGCCAAAAACACTTATTTTTTGTTTGCTTTCTTTCTTCTTGGGTTTTTCTGTCTATCTTTATGTGCCAATTGCCTCATCGCGTAACCCAGTTATAAATTGGGACAATGTAAAAGATTTTCCTTCTTTCTGGCGTTTGCTTCTGCGCAAAGATTACGGCACTTTTAGCGCCGGCTTGTTTTTACAGCCGACATTGCTGCAAAGGTTGATCATATTAAAGACATACTTTCTTTATTTATTTTCCCAACTGACAATACCGGTTATGTTTTTGAGTCTGATAGGAGCAGTCGTTTTGTATTTTAGAGACCGGTTGCTTTTTGTTTCTCTGGTTTTAGCTTTTATTATTTCCGGCCCTTTGTTTATCGGATACGCCGGTTTTCCGCTGATGGGAACTTTTTTTATCGGAGTCTATGAAAGATTTTTTGTATTGTCCTCCATTTTTTTGATATTCTTCTTTCCTTTCGGTCTTATGTTTGTCACCAGAGATTTTTTAGGTAGGTTTTTAAGACGTAAGTTTTTGTTTCTTTTTCAGGCTGTTTTTATCCTTATTCCCCTTCTGCTTTTTTACTACAATTTTCCCAAAACAGATCTTCATAATGTTGCCATTGGCGATAATTTGGGTTTAGATTTTTTATCGCCGCTTCCCAACAATTCCGTTCTTATTCTGTCCGGAGATACGGCGCTTTTTAACGCCTGGTATGCGCATTATGGTCTAAAGTTTCGTTCAGATGTTGAGCTGGTAAATCTTAACGGCATGGCCGGAGATAAATATCTTGGTGCTCAAATGGATATGTTTAAAAAGAAAAATCCCAAGGTCAGCGATGAAGAGGTTGTTATCGCAGCAACTAAAGAAATAAGTAAAATTCGTCCCGTTTTTTCTTACGATCAAATTCAGCCGTCGAAAGGAGAAAAATTAGTCTGGCTACCGTCCGGTTTAAGTTTCAAGCTTGTGACAAATAAGTCGGATTTACCCTCAAAGGAAGAGTTTTTGGCAAAAGAGAAAAAAATCTGGCAGACTCTTCATGTGCCGGACTCAACATCGAATAAATTGGCTTTTGGCAGTCTGAGTATTTCCGATATTCCCTCAATTTACGCCAATGCCTTATTGGCAGCCGGGAATTTTGTTATATCGGAGTACAATGACCAACAAGAAGCTTTGTCATTTTATTTAAACGCTCAAAAGACCGATCCTCACTTTGCCAAAACATACAAGATTTTGGGAATTTACTATTTAACTTTGCAAAAAAGCTGTAGCGAAGCGCGTTTAAGCTTAACAAAAGCGATAGAGCTTGATCGGTTTGATAAATTATCATATTTTCTTTTATACTCTACATATAAAGATTGTTTAAAAGATGAAGTCCCGGCAGATAAGATTGCCGCCGATTATAAAAAAGTTTTTCTGATTGATTTTTTTGAAGATTTGGCAAAATCCTTAAAAAAAGACAAATGATGATAGTTTTAATTTTGGTTATTGGTTTAAGCGTGGGGTCTTTTCTGAATGTCTTAATTGACAGACTACCTCGAGGCGAATCTATTATGAAGAAAAGATCGCACTGCGAAGGCTGCAAAAAGGAAATTGCCTGGTACGATTTGATTCCGGTGGCGTCGTTTATGGCGCTTTCGGGTAAATGCCGCTATTGCCGCTCCCCCATCGCTTGGCAGTACCCGCTGGTGGAAATTATTACAGCTGGTTTATTTGTTGGGGCGGTTGGAATTGTTGGGGAAATTAGGGGGGTTAGGGATATTAGTTTGCTTTTTTACTATTTATTCATTGTTTCGAGTCTCATTGTGGTTTTTTTTGCCGACTTTAAATACGGCATTATACCCGACAAAATTATTTATCCCTCAATTCTTATTTCTTTAGGATATCTTTTTATCCTTCATCCTTCATCCTTCATCCTTCATTTATTTTCCGCTCTTGGCGCTTTCCTCTTTTTCCTGATAATTTATCTTGTGACGCACAGAGCCGGCATGGGATTGGGGGATGTTAAATTTAGTTTTTTGCTGGGGCTTTTTTTGGGTTTCCCGCAAATTATAGTAGCATTATATGTGGCATTCTTGACAGGAGCCGCCATCTCTCTCATACTGGTTCTATGGGGAAAGAAAAAATTAAGAGGAGGAGCGGTGCCTTTTGGGCCGTTCTTGGTAATAGGAACACTAATAAGTTTTTTTTGGGCAAGACCGCTTCTTCAAGTAGTATTGGGTTTGTACTGATAGAACTGATAGTAGATATTATAATTCTATCGGTACTGGTGATGATGGCGGTGGTTCTAATTGATCCGCCGCGACAAATAGGCAGGGCTAAAGATACACAGAGACTTCATGATTTAAGTCAGCTAAAAACAGGCCTTGATATGTATTACAACGATAATAATTGTTATTCCGATACATTTTCTCAGCTGAATTCGGCTCCGGTAGTGTACATAAAAAAGATTCCTATAGATCCTGTTAGCAATAATGACTATATTTATATGAAAAATGAGAGTTGTCCGCAGTGGAATGTTCTTTTTGCCAAGCTCCAGCGGCCGTCCGATTTTAAGGACATCTGTCCATTGACCAAATTGCCTAATTGTCTTCCGGCCGACTATGATAGTACGTGGGCTTGCACAATTTCCGGAAATGTTGATTGCAGTGATATTTCTTCACAACTGTTAATTGTGTCAACGCCAACGCCTACCCCAACATTTGTTCCAACGCCTACTCCCACCCCAACTTTGGTACCTTCTCCCACACCTTGTGGTGATTTGCGATATGCTTGCCGGAATTCGGGAAGCGGAGTGGTCTGTAACGATGTTGGGCCGGGAAACGGAACGTATTGCGACAGATTTTGTAATGGAGTATGTTAATAAATAACAGACAAATAAAAAACGGTTTTACTTTAATAGAACTCTTAATAGTACTGGCCATTATTGGAGTATTGTCTACCCTTCTGATGACAAACTTTATTGGAGTAAGACAGCGTTCCAGAGACGTCCAGCGAAAATCGGATCTTCGCCAAATCCAATCGGCGCTGGAAACTTACCGAACTGATAATACTTTCTATCCTGAGTTTGGTCCGACGGGAGGATGCGGGTGGGCTGTTATTGGAGGACCCGGAGATCCCTCAGGGTACACTGCTACGCAACTCAAAAACGGTAAATATTTATTGACAATTCCCCAAGATCCTAACAATAAAGCGGGTGGCTGTAGCGTGGATAAACCGGGATATCTCTATTCTGTGAGCGCTATGTGCCCGACCAGTCGAAGTCCGGTAGGATACACAATTTTTACTTACCTTGAGAACGTTAATGATCCCGATGCTCTCGCGGTGAAAGATGCCGTTGTTGCGACACCTCCGGGTTCAAGTACCGATGGCAACAAAACATTTACCGTAACCGGCGGGACATGCAGCGGGGTAAAGTTTAATTATTGGTTAAATAACCGATAGATGATTTATAGTAAAATTTAATGAGAATGTTAATAAATAACAGACGAATAACAAACGGTTTTACGCTGATAGAGCTGGTTATAGTTATTGCGATTATTTCCGTTTTATCAATATTTGTTCTATCAACTTTGGATCCTATCTCCCAATTTCAAAAAGCCAACGACGGACGCCGCAAATCCGATCTATCTCAAGTTCAAAAAGCGCTGGAAACTTATTATCAGGATAATGGAAGATATCCTGATAATCCCGCTGCTGGTGATTATCGCATCAAAGATCTTAGTGGAAATGCAGTCGATTGGGGACAAGATTGGTCTCCCTACATGATTCCTTTGCCAAAAGATCCCAACTCCTCCAAAAATTATGTCTATTATGCCGGTTCGGATGGACAGTCATACTATATTTATGCTAGTTTAGATCGAGGGGCTAAGGACCCACAGGCGTGTAATAATGGCGCGGTTTGCGCTAATGTCCCGGCGGTCGCTAGCTGTGGTAATAGTGTGTGCAATTATGGTGTATCAAGTCCAAATGTTTCGCCGTAAATAGAATTATGAATTATAAATTAAGAATAAAGAAAAGAAACAACGGTTTTACCTTGATTGAACTCTTAATAGTGCTAGCCATTATTGGAGTATTGTCGGCTCTTCTAATGGCAAACTTTATTGGAGTAAGACAGCGGGCCCGCGACGGCCAGCGAAAATCGGATCTTCGTCAAATCCAGTCGGCGCTGGAAATATATAGATCTGATCAAGGAAGTTACCCTTCTTCTTTTGCAAGCGGAACATCGATTCAAGGTCCGGATGGAAGTGTATATATGAAAAGCGTTCCGTGGGATCCAAATGACCCGAAAGACGGGACAGGAACTTATAGGTATCAATATTGTTTTTATGATAACAACAGTAAGTACGCTTTACGAGCCTGTCTTGAAAACCCGAATGATTCGGGAAAAGATGCACCGACCGATTTTACTATTACGAACTGTACATTTAATATTTCTGCAACACTTTGTAGCAGTGGTAGCGCAGTTAGTTATACGGTTCAAAATCCATGAGGAAACTGTATGAGATCAATTTTCAATTCCCAAGGTTTTACTCTGATTGAAATAATTGTTGTTTTCTCCATTATCGCCGTGGTGTCATCGATTGGAATCGCCTCATTTGTTACTTATAGCAAGACTCAGGTATTTAACTCTGCAGTTTCCGACTTTACCTCCACGCTTTCTCTGGCTAAGTCCCGCTCATTATCTCAGGTAAAACCATCTTCATGTAGTGGTACGCTCAGCGGATATCAGGTAGCTTTGTGTAAATGGTCGCCTCTTGATTGTGTGTCGGCTGACGAAGATAAGGATTTTGCTTTGTCCGTTGTTTGCGATGGGACACTTGTTTCGTCAGTATACGGTAAAATATTACCAAACGGTATTACTATTGATCGCTTGAGTTCTTTACTACCATATTCATTTCTATTTCATGTCTTGACCGGTGGGGTAAATCAAGGAGGACAAGTTAAAATTGAAGGAAGCGGATATTGTAAAGTGGTAACTGTGACAGCAGGCAGTGGTAATATTGCCGTTGGCGAATGTCCGTAAAATGATGAAAAAAAGATTTAACGATCAAACAGGACAGACTTTGATAGAGGCTATAGCGGCGCTGGGGGTGGGAGTGGTGGTGGTTACAGCCATAGTGGTGGTTGTTATTTCAGCTCTTAACAACGCTCAGTTTAGCAAAAATCAGAATTTAGCCGCCCAGTACGCTCAGCAAGGAATGGAGATTATGCGACAGATGCGGGATTCGGATTGGAGCTCATTTTCTCTTTACGGTAATGGCTCGTACTGTTTGGATAAGGACACGACAACGCTTTTTGTAAAAGATGCTCTGCCCGTCAATGGCTGTAGTCATGGTGGATCAAATCCTCAAAATGTTGATGTTTTTGCCCGCCGGATTGACATAGAAGAAAATTCTTCTGATTGTAGTAATAGTCAAACTAAAGTGTTAGTGTCAGTTTCCTGGTCGGACAACAAATGTACCACTTCAAATCTTTACTGTCATAAAGTTGATCTTGTTTCCTGTTTTTCTGATTTTGGAGTGGTGGTAGCACCATAAATTATATGAGAGAACGGGGTTTTACCTTGATAGAGCTATTGGCGGCGATGATAGTGATAGTGGCTATTGGCAGTATTCTGGCCGGCATCATTTTTTCCTCGCTTCGCGGCAGTGACAAGACGACTGCTTTAACAAATGTGAGAGAAAATGGAGATTTTGTTATTTCTCAGCTTGCCAAAACCGTTCGAAACGCCAGAAATTTTGACGGGGTAAGTACAGATGACGTAAGTTATACCACGGATTGTGTGGCGGCCAATGTTACTCCTACCCCTACACCCATTCCTTATAAGTTTGTCAAGATTACTTCTTTTGATGGGCAGCAGACAAAATTTTCTTGTACAAGTGGCGCTTCCGGAACAATTTCTTCCAACAGCGCTTCGCTTTTAGACACTACTCTTGTTTCTTTGGATTCCTGTTTTTTTACCTGTTCAAAGAGTACAATTGTTGATTTTCCCACCATTGGGATTTATTTTGCCTTGAGTACCTTTAAGCCAACCGGCGTTGTCAATTTATTCCCGGAAAAAAAGGCCAGCATTAATTTTCAGACAACAGTGACTATAAGGAACTTAAATCGTTAAAACCTCAAGTCCTTGACACCAGCCATTTTGATTGCTACGCTAGATATATGCTGGTATCTTCAATTCGTCATTCCCAGCGTGGTCAGACATTATTGATAATAGTTTTGGTGATGGTGGTGGCATTGACTGTTGGTTTAGCTGTGGCGACGCGAAGCATTACTAATCTTCGCACAACGCAGGAAGAGGCGGCGTCTCAGCGGGCCTTTTCAGCGGCAGAGGCGGGCGTGGAACAAGCGCTAAAATCAGCTTCTACGGGAGTTATTTTGTCAGAGAAACCTTTTGGTGACAATTCCAAGATACAACAGGTCGCGATTACGGAAATATCCGGCACCCAGTTTGCAGTAAACGGAGGAAATGTTATTGCCCAAAATGACGGAATTGATATTTGGCTGGTTAGTCATAATGCAGATGGAAGCGCGAATTATTCATCTCCCCTAAATGTAAATACGGTAATATATTGGTCGTTGTCAGACGATTGTAATGCGGCTGCTTTAGAGATAATAGTTATTTCCGGACCCCAAGACTCCCCCAAGTCCACGCGATATGCTTACGATGGTTGTTCCTCCCGTTCTAGTAATAACTTTACTGCAGCAATAACTAGCGGCGGTCCATATACTGTGGGAGGTAAGACTTTTAAATATAAGACGGATAATATTATTATCACAAGCGGATTAGTGGTGCGAGTAATTCCTGTTTATTCCAATACTTCAATCGGTGTCACATCATCGGTCGGATTACCTTCTCAAGGAAAATCAATTTCCTCAACCGGCACATCGGGTGAAACCGTGAGAAAAATTACTTTTCTTCAAGGTTATCCAAAACTGCCTGCGGAATTTTTCCAGTACGTTTTGCTATCTCCATGAAAAATAAATCTTTTGGTCTTGATATTGGTATAGCCAATACTAAAGTTGTTTGGCTGACAAAACAAAATGAAGGGTATATGCTTAATTCTGCTTTAAGCTACCCTACTCCCCCAAAGGGAATACTTTCCGAGTCTCCTTTAGATCAGGAAGAGATGGCGCAAGCGATTAAAAAAATCGTTACCGATGCTAAAGTTATTACTCCTTATGTCAATATCGCGATTTCCGAGAGTCAGGTTTATACAAAAGTGATAGAGATGCCTTCGCTTTCCGATAAAGAGTTATCATCGGCAATTTACTGGGAAGCGGAACAGCATATTCCCGTTCCCCTAAATACTATTTCGCTTGATTGGAAGGTGCTTCGGAAGACATCTGCAGATGATGGAGGGAAAATGGAGGTTTTGCTTGTCGGAGCGCCCAATATGCTGATTGATAAGTACCAAAAAATCCTGTCTCTGGCAGGACTTGTGATAGTTTCAGTTGAAACAGAGATATTATCTACCATCAGAGCGTTGATTTATTCTCAAGGGGACGGTAAACAATTCCCAAATAGTCTGATTGTTTCAATCGGAGCGATGAGCACATCTTTAGCAATTGTAAAAGATAATATTTTGTCTGCAACCTATTCTATTGCGGTAGGCGGTAATGCCATTGACCGAGCCATTGCTTCTGACTTTGGTTTCAGCACTGCTCAAGCTGAGGAATACAAAAAAGCGTATGGAGTATCTCCAAAGTTTCTTGGCGGAAAAATCGGGCGGGCCACGACCCCGATTCTTAATGCAATCTTAAGCGAAATTAAAAAAGCGCTGGTATTCTACGGTCAAAAATATAAAGAGGAGGCCCCTATTCAACAGGTTCTGCTTTCCGGAGGCAGCGCAAAATTGCCCGGTATTGATCTTTTTTTTGCCCAAAACTGCGGTGTTGAAACAGCCATTGGTAACCCATGGCACGTTCTTGCTAATCAGAATATACCAAAAGAAATATTGGATAATGCGCCTGATTATACAGTCGCTGTTGGCTTAGGTCTTAGAGAAGATGAGTGATAATATTAATTTAATATCGCAGAAAACAAAGGGATTTGAGCAGCAAAAAAAAATTGTTAAGCGCTTGCATATTGTTTCGATTGTTTGCCTTTCGTTAGTATTATTAGTGTCTATTATTCTGTTTACGCTTAAACTTGGTTCTAATCAAACCTCTCTTGACAAAGAAAAAGATAGTCTTTCAACAGATATTTCACGCCTAAGTAGTAAAATAGTGAAACTTCTTTTTATTAGCGATAGATTGACCGGTATTTCAGATATTATTTCAAAAAGACCGATAATTGAAAAAATCATTTTATCCTTGACTTCGGAAATGTCAAAAGATATGACAATAGATTCATTAAATATTAAAGACAAAGAAGTTTCGTTATCGGTAGCGTCCGCTTCACTTTTGACTCTCGGTAATTTTTTGGACAGGATAAAAACTCAAGCAATAGACAAAAAAAGTTTTACTAAAATTACCTTGGAAAATTTAGCCCTTCAAGAAAAAACCGGCAATTATTTACTTTCTATTACCATTAATTTGCCATGAATAAGCAATTTTCTCTTAAAAGTTTTGATCAGGGAGTTTATAAGACATTATATTACCGATATAAAGATTATCTGGCTCCGATAGCGGTTATTTTAATATGTATAGTTCTTTTTATAAAAGTTACTCTTTTTCAACTGCAAGATCTGATTGAAACAAAAAGACAGGAGCAGGTAACGACTGAGAAGATAGCACAGCTTAGAAACAAACTGCAATTTCTTCAAGCACTAAATAAAGATCAATTGGACTCACAACTTCAAACCGCAACTGAGGTTTTGCCTGTGGGAAAGGATTTTTCAGGCGCCCTTAATGCCATGATGAATGCCTCTAATAAGAGCGGAGTTATACTTGGAGATTTTACTTTTGAGGTGGGAGATCTTTCCACTCCATCGGCGATTCAGACAGGTAAACCTTCTCTTAAAGTTAATCTTTCGGTTAAAGGAACAGTTGAGGCTACGAAAAGTTTTTTAGTTAATCTTTCTCAAGTATCTCCCATTTCCGAAGTAAACGATATTCAGATAAGCAAGGACTCATCGAATATGATTGTATTTTTTTACTACAAACCTATTCCATCGATTAAACAGGATAGCGAATTACCGGTGAAATCATTATCAAGAGAGGACTTGCGTTTGCTTCAGACGCTTTCCGGCTGGGGAAAATCTGAGACTATTCTACAATCAACAAACTCTGCCACTCCCTCTCTTTAATAAAGATGTGGTCACTTTTTTTTGTTCACTTTTCCGCCAGTTTGCTATTTTTGCATGGTTGCCGGAGAGTAGGACCTTCGGAACTTTTTGACCGCGAAATGTTTCGGGTCGCGTATATTGTGGATATTCAAATAAATCTTGTTCGAAAGATTCATTTTCGACAGCGCCCGCTGGTAAGACACCCGGTAATAGTCTAACAATCGAGTCGGTTATTGCCATCGCGGGAATTTCTCCGCCTGTCAAAACGAAGTCGCCGATAGAAATAATCTCGTCAACATAATTTTCGATTCTTGAATCAACCCCTTCGTAATGTCCGCAAATGAAAACAAGATGCTTTTTTCGGCTAAATCGCTTTGCATCCATTTGCGTATATTTTTTGCCTTTTGGAGAGAGAAGAATACGATGTCCTTTGCTTTGGGAAGAGAGCGCCTTATGAAGAATATCAACCCGCAAAATCATTCCCACTCCCCCGCCATAAGGGCGGTCATCAACTGTTTTATGTGTGTCTGTTGCAAAATCTCGAATGTTGACAAGACTTATTTCAACAAGATTTTTTTCCCGCGCCCTTTTTATAATAGATTGATTAAACGTTGCATCGAACATTTCCGGAAAGAGGGTTAGAATAGAAATTTTCATGAGGAAACTTCGTTTATAGTGATATTTATTCTTTTATTTTGTTTTATTGCCGGTATTTTCATGACGTTTCTGATAGATCTAATTATTTTTCCTTCTTTACCAATAACTCTTCCTATATCATTTTTTGACACGGTTATGGCAAAATTGATTGTATCGTCCTCAACTGCTTCATCAACTGAAACAGCTTTTTTGTCATCAACAATCATCTTAACTATATATAAAAGCGCATCTATCATATTATGAATTCACAATTTTTGTGACGGTTGGAGTGGGTTTTGCTCCATGGTTTATCCAGTAATCAAAGCGGATTTTATTAATTTTACTTTTTTCGCCCTTTGTTGTTTTTTCATACCATCCAAGCGTTTCAATTGCTTTTCCATCACGTTTGCTGCGTTTTTCTTTCACAACTACACGATATCTTGCTTCTCCTTTTTTTCCAACTTTTGTTAATCTAATAACCACACTCATAGTTTTTAATTATAGCACTTTTAAGGCCTTTTTCTCAATGGCTTGTTTTGCTGCGTTTTCTTCTGCTTCCTGTTTTGATTTACCATCTCCCCGACCAAGCAAGGTATTTTCTGAATAGACGCCGATTGTGAATGTTCTGTTGTGTGCCGGACCAGTTTCACTAAGTACTTTATAAAGCGGGGCGTTTTTCTTTTGTGATTGCACATGCTCTTGTAGCAGGCTTTTGGCATCCTTAAAAGAGTTTTTTACCACGAAATCTTCTGCCTTTGGTAATAATGAGTCCTCCAAAAATTTACTAACTTTTTCAATGCCTTGGTCTAAAAATAACGCTCCGATAAATGCTTCAAAACAATCAGCTAAAATATTTTGATTTTGTCTTCCCTTCGCTTCCTCTTCCCCTTTTGACAATCGTAGTAATTTTCCAAATTCAAACTCTTTGGCAATTGCGGCGAGGGATCTTGTGTTGACAAGTAAAGACCTGAGATTAGTGAGTCTTCCTTCATCAAATTTATTATATTTTCTAAAAAGGCTGTCGGAGACAACAAATGCCAGGATACTATCTCCTAAAAATTCTAACCGTTCATTTGACTCAATTCTTTCTTTTGCCTCATTCAAATACGATCTGTGGGTAAAGGCTTGGATAAAAAGTTTTCTGTTTTTAAACGTTGGAAGTTTTAACATATGATACTATATTACCCAGCGCTCCATTTATAAACGCAGGACTTGTTTCGCCACCATATTCTTTTGCTAACTCAATTGCCTCATCAATAATTACTTTTGCAGGTTCACTTTTTTCAATCAAAAGTTCATAGACGGCAAGTCTTAATATTGCCAGATCAACTTTATTTATTTTTTCAACCGGAAATTCCGAAGCGGATTTTTGTATTGATTTATCCAGAGAGTTTTTGCGACTAAGGATGATTTTTGCAAGTTTGCTAACATGTTGTTTATGAAAGTCTAAACGAAACAATTCTTCTATTAATTTTTGTCTCTTTTTATGCCGAGGGTCTAAAGCGGTTTTCATACACTAGGTTCCTTTTTCTTTTCTTTGACCTTTAGCGTAATAATTTGTTTTTTCTTATAGTAGCCGCAAAATTTACATACCTGATGCGAAAAAATGATATTTCCACAGTTTGAACAAACCATACCCCTAACGGTTTGTAGATGTATGGCCGCTCTCCTTTTTCCTTGTCTTTGCCTGGAATGCCTTTTTTTTGGTTCTTGCGGCATGTTATTATTTTACTTTATTTGGTTATTTCTTGCAATCCTCATTTTTAGTGTCATGTTAGCTACGAATTTAATTAGGAGAAACGTATTTGAGTGAAATGGACTGAAGTTTTTTAACAAGTAGCGGATAGTTTGATAGTTGAGGCAGAATTTTTTCCGCCTCTGACCGCGTTTTTTGTATGAGCATGGGGTCTTCAAAGTTAGCTATTTTAAGCATTGGTTTTCCGTGTTGCATAGTTCCATAGACTTCTCCCGGTCCCCGCAGTTTTAAATCAAGTTCTGCAAGTTGAGATCCAACATGCAGTGTTTCCATTGCTTTAAGTCTGTTGAGAACTTGTTCGCTTTTTGACTCGGTAAAGAGAAGACAGTATGATTGTTTAGCGCCTCTGCCCACTCTCCCCCGTAGTTGATGTAATTGCGCCAGTCCGAATCGTTCTGCTCCTTCAATAACAATTATTGCAGCGTTTGGGATATCAATTCCTACCTCTACCACCGGGGTTGCCACCAATATATCAATTTTACCTTCTCTAAATTTTGAAAGCACATTATCTTTCTCCTTTGTCTTAAGTTTTCCATGAATTAAACCCAATGTTAATTTTTTAAAGACGGTATTTTTGAGATAGTCGTATTCCTTGGTTGCAGCTTTGATTGTTTTCATGCTTTCGGATTCTTCGATAAATGGACAGATGATAAATACCTGATTTTTAAACTCTGCTACTTGTTTGATAATCCATTCATATGCTCCATTTCTTTTTTCAAGCGGGACAAGCCATGTTTTAATATGTTTTCTTCCTTTCGGCATTTCGTCTAAATAAGATAAATCTAAATTTCCATAAATAGTCAGAGCAACAGTTCTTGGTATTGGTGTTGCTGTCATGGTAAGAAGGTGAGGATTTTTTCCTTTACTTCTAATAATGCCTCTTTGTTCAACTCCAAAGCGCTGTTGTTCATCAATGACCACCAGACCAAGATTTTTAATATCTATTTGTCTATAAAGAAGCGTATGGGTACCAATAAATATATCAATATTTGGTATTATTTTATTTTTACTGCTCCCCGTTATTAAACCAACTTTTACACCAAACGGAGAAAGTAATTTTGAGATTGTGTTGTAGTGCTGATTGGCCAAAATTTGAGTAGGCGCCATCACCAGAGACTGACACCCGTTTAGATAAGAAAGGTACATAGTGATTGCCGATACCACTGTTTTTCCGCTTCCCACATCTCCTTCCAAAAGTCTATTCATGGGCTTTTTTCCGGCTAAATCTTGAAATATTTCTCTGACAGCTCTTTTTTGCGCGTTTGTCAACTCAAACGGAAGTTTCTTCCAAAATTCCTCTATTCTTTTTTTAAATTTGGCAATGGAAAAAGTTTTTCCAAGAGTTTGTTGCTCCCACTCAATTCTTTTTTGTAACGCTGATAATTGCACCAATAATAATTCAATAAATGAAAGACAGTATCTTGCTTTTTTAGCATAATCCAGCGATTTTGGGAAGTGAATTTGTTCGATTGCCTCACAAAAACGCATAAGATTAAGTTTATCAATTATTGAGTAAGGAATATATTCGAGTAAATTATGTTTGTGTTCGTAAATAATTTTATATATTTGGCGGCGTAACCACTTTGAAGAAACTCCTCTGGTTTCAGGATACATGGGGACAAAACGTCCCGTATGGATTGTATGGTTTTCGTTGTTAATTATTTCATAAACAGGCGATTGCATGACAAGTTTATGTGTAAACCAGCCTATTTTTCCGGAAAGGGATATTTTATCGCCGACGTGAATTACATTAACAAGGAATGGTTGATTAAACCAAATTACTTCCATTTCACCAGTCTCATCTTTAATTTTTGCTTTCTGTAGTTTCTTCCAATTTTTTGTATGTTCATTTTTTATTTCCGTTATTGTTCCCTGAATTGTTACAGTTTCTCCAGCCTGAACCTGTCCTATCTTTGAGATGATTGAATAATCCTCATATCTAAAAGGAATGTGATAGAGAAAATCTTCCAGAGTTTTGATGCCAAGTTTTTCCAATCTTGAGGCGTACATTTTATAAATCCTGCCTGCGTCTTTTATCGGAGTGTGTAGATCCATAGGTTATTGAAGTGATAAAAACGGAAGAACGGATGTAGCAATAAGAGCAAGTGTTGATATTGCTACAATAATTTTCCAAATCCAACTGTGTTTTCTAAAAATGTCCATATCTTAAAAATTCCTGCCTGCCGGCAGGCAGGTCTAATTACTAATTTCTAATTTTAAAAATCTTCTTTTCCCGGCCCGAATAATCATACCGTTTTTTGGCGTAATTGATAATTGATAATTGATAATTGGATTATTGTCGATTGTTATCCCTCCTTGCTCTACTAATCTTCTGGCTTCTGAACGACTTGGTGTTAGACCTATTTGCACTAATAAATCAATAATATTAATATCATTATGTCCAATATATTGGTATATTGGTAAAACTTTCGGCAACTCTTGTTTCTGCACTGTTTTTTCAAAATATTCCCGAGCGTTTCTAGCAGACGCATCATCATTAAGTTGTTTAACTATCTCAAATGCCAGTCTTTTTTTATGGTTGAGGGGATTTTCGCCTCGGGCTAGCGCCTTTTCTATATGTCCAATTTCTTCGATGGGAATATCGGTTAGATATTCTAAGCCTTTGATAACAATATCGTCAGGTAGTGCCATTATTTTTCCGTAGAGAGTTGCCGGTTCATCTGTTAATGCGATAACGTTTCCCTCTGTTTTTCCAATTTTAATTCCCTTGGAGTCTGTAAGAAGAGGAGTAGTCATTACAAACTTTTCTTTATCCTGCATTGTTTTTACAAGATGCCTTCCAGCAAGCATATTAAAAGTTTGGTCTGTTCCGCCCAGTTCTAAATCAACCTCCATTGCAACAGAATCATACGCTTGGAGCAAAGGATATAAAAATTCTCTGAAGTTTATGCTCTGACCTTGCTTTTTACGTTCATCAAATAACTCTCGTTCTTCAAGTTGCTGTAGAGAAAAGTATCCTGCAATATTAAGAACATCAGTCAAAGTTAATTTATTTAGCCAATTTCCGTTATAGAGAATTTCCACAGCATTTTTGCCTTCAAATCTTACTATTTTTCCTGCCTGCATTACATAATCATCAGCATTTTTTCGAAGCTCCTCTCGCGTTAAAAACTTTTCTCTAGCTCTTGTTTTTCCGGAAGGATCACCAGCCTGACCAGTGCCGTCGCCAATTAAAAATATTACGTGGTGTCCCGCGTCTTGCCACTGCCGGAGCTTGCGAAGTCCGACCATGTGACCAATGTGAAGCTGTATGCCACTAGGGTCAAAACCTTGGTAAAGTTTTAATTTTTTACCCGAACGCAAGATTTTTTCCAGTATTTCTTTAGAGGGGTAAATTTTGTCAACGCCGCGGGTTAACAACTCATCAATTTTATCCATAAATAAAGTATAGCACATTTAATGTTTTATTTGATATACTTTATATATGGTTAATTATAGGAGCAGACGATTAAGGCACGGCGGAAAAATATTTGTGGTTAGCAGGCTGACGAGATTCGCGTTTTTTGGATCAATAGGTTTTATTATTTTTATTTTTTTACTTTTTGTTTGGTATAGCCGAGATCTGCCCACTCCTGGTAAACTTTCATCTAGTAACCTCTCTCAATCAACCAGAATTATAGATAGGAATGGTGTCATACTATACGATATTTTTCAAAATCAGAATAGGACGTATGTAGTGTTATCTCAGATTCCCAAAGAACTCCGTGAAGCCACCATCGCGATTGAGGATAAAGATTTTTATGCCAATCAAGGGTTTTCCGTCATGGGTTATCTTCGAGCCATTCGTAATCTTTTACTTTTTCAAGGTTTAAGCGGAGGCTCGACCATCACCCAACAATTGGTTAAAAATAGTCTATTGACTTCCGAAAGAAGTATTCCTCGCAAAATTAAGGAGCTTATCTTAGCAGTTCAAGTTGACAAGAAATATAACAAGGATCAAATTTTAGAGCTTTATTTAAATGTGGCTCCGTATGGAGGCACCACGGTAGGGGTGGAGGCAGCGTCTGAAGCATATTTTGGTAAAAAAGTGAAAGATTTAACACTCGTTGAGTCGGCAGTTTTGGCAGGATTTCCTCAGAGACCATCATACTATTCTCCTTATGGGCAGAATCCTAAAGCATATATTAGTAGAGGTAAAGATGTATTGCGTCGGATGCGGGAAGACGGATATATTTCCGAAAAACAAGAGAAAGACGCGGTGAATTATCTGCCAAGTGTCATATTTTTAAATGAACCTCAAACAATAAAAGCGCCGCATTTTTCATTTTATATAAAGGACTTATTAATTAAGCAATTTGGCGAGAATATGGTTGAACATGGTGGTTTGCAGGTTATAACTTCGCTTGATTATAAGCTTCAGAAAAAAGCGGAAGAGATAACTAAACAAGAAGTTGAAGCCGCCTCCGGTTTGCGTGTTAGTAATGGAGCAAATATAGTTGTTAATCCTAAAAATGGCGAAATTTTAGCTATGGTTGGAAGCAAAGATTTTTTTGCCACAGAGTCTGCCGCAGTTAAAGGCAGTGAAGTTTCTTTTGATGGACAATTTAATGTGGTTACTCAGGCGCTTCGTCAACCCGGTTCGTCAATAAAGCCGGTGACTTATGCCACGGCGCTTGCCAAAGGATATACCGCCTCAACGCTGATTATGGATACAAAGACGGTTTTTCCAAATCAGGGAGAAAAGGATTATATTCCGGAAAATTACGATGGTAAATTTCATGGTCCGCTACAGCTGAGATTTGCTCTTGGGTCATCAATAAATATTCCGGCGGTGAAACTGCTGTCAATGGTGGGAATTAAAAATATGTTAACAACGGCAAATGAGATGGGCTTATCAAATCTTGCTCCAACTTCTGATAATGTCAGACGTTTTGGGCTATCGATTACTTTGGGAGGAGGCGAGGTGCGGCTCATTGATATGGCTTCTGCCTATTCCAGTTTTGCTAATGGAGGGTTCAAAGCGGAACCGGTGGCGATATTAAAAATTACAGATAGCAGAGGGAATGTGTTATTTGAGCGCAAGGAGATTTCAAAAAAAAGAGTGCTAAGTGAGGAGGTTGCCTTTATTATTTCTCATATGCTTTTGGATAATAACGCCAGATTGATAACGTTTGGTCCAAACAGTTATTTGAATGTATCCGGAAGATCGATTGCCGTTAAAACTGGAACAACGGATGATAAAAGAGATAACTGGACAATCGGCTGGACGCCAACCGTATTGGTTGCCACCTGGGTTGGCAATAATGATAACAGTCCCATGGGAAATGTCGCATCCGGCGTGACCGGCGCAGCGCCAATTTGGCGTCGAATCATTGTGGAGGCGCTGAAAGGAAAAGCGGATGAGGATTTTAAAAAACCCGATAACGTTATCGCAGTTACTATAGATTCTTTAGGCGGCGGTTTGCCGGTAGACGGTCAATCGACACGTTCTGAATATTTCATAAAGGGTACGCAGCCCCAGGGTCCCGGCTCCATTTACAAGGAGATAAAGGTCTCAAAAGCAGATAAAAATAAAATTGCCAGTCAAAGCGAAATAGATCACAACGAATATGAAACTCGTAAATTTATTGCTTTTTTGGAAAATGATCCTATTTCAACAGATGGAAAGAACCGTTGGCAGGAAGGAATTGATGCATGGATAAACGAGCATTATAAAGACGATCCTTTGTATCATCCTCCAACCGAAAGATCAAATAGAACTATTTCAGATAATCCGACGCCTACACCTAGTTTATCGCCTTCTCCAACATCAACGCCATCCGGCCAGCTTTAATTTTGCCCCCTTGACATTTATATTAAAATATGATAGTTTTAGTATAAATCAATATGAATTTAGTAAATAATCCACAACTTAAAGACTTTCTTCACATTCCTTATGATATGCTTGAGGAGATGAATTTGAAGGCAAAAGATAAAGCGGAAATTGTAGACTCCAAATTATTGGAAGAAGAATATAGAAGGTATCTTACAAAAGAAAAAAGAATTAAGGCTGTAACTCTTTGTTTTTCCGATATTGAGGGCAGATTTCACATGCTTGATTACGATAAGAAATTTTTACTCGCTTCTTCATCCAATCTGACATTTGACGGATCTTCTATTCGCGGATTTTCTCAGCAGCATGAGTCAGATTTGCGATTTGAAATCGATTGGACGACTATCCGCTTTCTCCCATCAGATGTATTTGGTCCGGGCAAAGTGATTATGTTTGCCAATATCTTAAATCGCGACAAAACTCCTTATGAATCTGACTTTCGCGGACAACTTAAGCTTTATGTAGAATCTCTAAAGAAAAAGCAAAATATCACTCCTCATGCATCGGCTGAAATAGAAGGATTTTTAATTGATGGTTTGAATGCGGAACAAAAATACATTCAAGAAAGCGGATTTAATCTTATTACTACAGGCGGATATTTCCATTCTTTGCCGCTTGATCAGCTGCGAGCGTTTATAGATAAGTCGGCTGAAGCACAGAGAGCGATGGGTTTTAAGAACGAAAAGGATCATCCGGAGGTGGCTCCGTCGCAGTTTGAAATGAACTTTTCTTATACCGATGTTATTAGGGCGTGCGACCAGATACAACTTTATAAATTGGTATGCCGGCAGATTGCCAATAGCATGGGGATGACGGCAACATTTCTGCCAAAGCCGATCGCCAATATCAATGGTTCCGGCATGCACACAAATTTCTCTTTGGCCAAAGGAGGAAAAAATATATTTTATGATCCAAAAGGGAAAGATGGATTGTCCCGTGATGCTTGGGATTTTATTTCCCGTCTTCTTAATCATGCGCAAGAGATATGTTTGCCGCTTAATTCAAGCGTAAATGCTTATAGACGGCTTGATCCGCATTTCGAAGCGCCAAATCAGATTAAAGTATCGCCAATAGACAGAGGCTCGATGATACGAATTCCTGTTGGTAACGAAAAGACTTCAAGAATAGAAGTCAGATCTGTGGCGCCCGATGCCAATCCTTATCTTGTTTTGTACACAATAATAAAAACAGGAATAGAGGGAAAAAAACTTGAAAAAGATGAAGATAAAAGGGATAGAGTGAGATTTTTACCGGATAATATTAATGATGCTATCAAAATTTTTAAGGCAAGCGAGTTTATTACTAGAGCTATGGGAGAGGTAAATAAAGAAAAATTTTCCTTTTTTAAACAGGCGGCGGCGAATAGAAGTCCCAAAGAGCTGGGAAGTATCGTTAAAACTTCTGAAGTAATCTATCATCACGAGGTAACAAACCAAATGCTTTGGAATAATTTTTAGAATATTTAATGATTAAATACGCGCTTGGACTGTTAGTGACAGGAATAATTATTGGTATTTTATCAACCCAATTTGCCGGAGCCTCTGCCGGCATTTTCGATCCAAAAGTAATAAATTCAGGCGATACGGCGTGGGTGCTTGTGGCAACAGCGCTGGTGATGATTATGACGCCGGCGGTGGGATTTTTCTACGGCGGGATGGTTAGAAGCAAAAATATTGTCAGCGTTATTAAACAGTCTGTGGTAATTCTTTCGCTTATAAGTCTTCAGTGGATTGTTGTGGGATATAGTTTGGTTTTTGGGAAAGATATAGGTGGCATTATCGGCGGGTTAGATTTTTTTCTGCTTGCCGGTGTGGGTTTTGCGCCAAACGCCGATTATGCGGGAACTATCCCCCAGCTTCTTTTTAT
This sequence comes from uncultured Gammaproteobacteria bacterium, assembly GCA_964635045.1. GTDB lineage: Bacteria > Patescibacteriota > Microgenomatia > Levybacterales > UBA12049 > CAZWMJ01. Next base: position 8,910 of record CAZWMJ010000009.1, on the reverse strand, counting down.
GATGTTTCAGGCCATGTTTGCCATTATTACACCTGCTCTTATCATTGGTGCATTTGTGGAACGCATCCGTTTCAAAACACTTGTGATTTTTACACTTCTCTGGGCAATTGTTGTATATGATCCGATCGCCCATTGGGTGTGGGGAATTGGAGGATGGCTTCATAATTTAGGGACGCTTGATTTTGCGGGAGGGACGGTGGTTCATGTCAGTGCCGGTTTTTCGGCGTTGGCGGCCGCGCTCCTAATTGGCAGAAGAAATAGTAAAGAAAAACTTTTGGCAAATAACGTGCCGTTTGTGTTGCTTGGCGCTTCACTTCTTTGGTTTGGTTGGTTTGGGTTTAATGCGGGGAGCGCTCTTTCGGCATCAGCGCTTGCTGTCAGCGCTTTTGTTGTTACCAATACAGCAGCCGCCGCCGCAGCTCTTACGTGGATGCTTTTAAGCTTTGCAGAAAACAAAAAACCAAGCGCCATGGCAACAGCTACAGGGGCTGTATGCGGATTGGTAGCCATAACGCCTGCCAGCGGATTTGTCGGGCCTGTTGCGGCGATGGCAATTGGTATTATTGCAGGGGTTGTGACCTATCTTGCGCTATTTTATCGCAGTAAACATACAAAAATAGACGATACGCTGGATGTGTGGGCGGCGCATGGCATGGGTGGATTAACAGGGGCAGTTCTGACGGGACTGTTTGCGGAAAAAGCCATTAATGCGGCCGGAAATAATGGTTTACTGTTTGGTAATCCGATGCAGTTATTAACACAGATAATTGCCGTTTTGGCAACAGCAGCTTATGCGTTTATTGCCACGTATATTTTACTTAAAGTGCTTAGTTTTTTTATGGATTTGCGTGTAGACAAAAAAGACGAGGAGCAGGGATTGGATCTCTCCGTTCATGGAGAAGCAGGATATCGTTTGTAAATTACTCTTTAAGTTCTGCCCCGAATTTAGTTTTGAGACGGTTTAAGATTTGCTTGCGAATATTGACAACCTCACTTCCGCTTAAATTTTTCATGGGATCTTGAAAAGTCAGCCGAAAGGTTCTGCTATTTTCATAAATATACAAGAAATCAACTTTTATAAGAAGCGGTGTTTGTGCTTTCATTTCTTCTATTAATTCTCCAGTTAGGACTTGTTGACTGACAATAATTGATATGTCTTCTATAAGCGGCGGATATTTGGGAAGCGGTTTAAATATTTGTGTTTTTGGAATAAGTATCTGTAATTTGTCAAAATCAAGCTCAAAACAACCAATAGAGTTTTTAAGATTAAGAGTTCTTAATATTTGCGAATTTGTCTCTCCTAGCACACCGATTTTTTCTTTTCCTGCCTTGCCGGCAGGCAGGCCGACAAAAATACCGGCTTTTTTTGTGTTATGGTATAAAAACGAAGCGCTTGAAGGTACAAAACGAATAGGAAGATTTAGTGTTTCAAATAGGGTTTCAACAATACCTTTTATGACAAAGTAATCGGCAGGAAAAAGCACTGCGGCTAGGGATGTCGCTTCCGCCCAATTTTTATCGTCTTTTTGATATGCTTTACTTAACTCAAAAAGCGCTATATTTTGTGTGTGTCTTTGATTGAGAGGAATTGCTTTGAGTAAATTGATAAGAAGCGAAGGTCGCAAAAATGAGAATTCTTGGCTGATCGGATTTGCCACTTCAATAGATTTTTGCGGATCTTCCGAAACCAGATCAAGGTCTTGCCGACCGACTAAGCTGTAGGTATTCGCCTCCGAAAAACCAAGCGACCGGATTATTTGTTTAATGCCAAACTCGGTATTGGTATCTTTTTGATATGGAATAGGGGTTATTGGCGTTGGTCCTTGAGGCAGAGTTTTAGGAAATTTGTTATAGCCATAGATGCGCGCCACTTCTTCGATAAGGTCCTCTTCAATTTTAAGATCGTTGCGATAGGTGGGAATAGTTGTTTTAATTATTTCCCCGTTTTTTTTCGGCAAGAGGTTAAGAGCAGTTAAAATTTTTATCACTTTTTTTTCATCAATATCAATGCCAAGTATTTTGGTAAGTTTTATGGGAGAAACAGAGAGTTCCCATGGAGCAAATTCTTCTCTTTTTAAATCAAACACATCGCTTGCCGTCTTGCCTCCTGCCAGTTTACTAACAAGATTAGCAGCGCGGGTCAGTACAAAAGGCGTTGCTCCTTTGTCCACTCCCCTTTCAAATATTTTTGATGCTTCGGAGGCAAGTTTAAGGGATTGCGATGCTCGCCGAATGAGTATCGGGTTGTCAACCGCCACAGTTAGAACTATTCTTTTTGTTGCTTCCGTTATACCGCTATTTTGGCCGCCTTTAATACCGGCTAAATCAATAATTCTCTCTTTGTCCGATATCACAATGGCATTTTTGGGAAGATGGTAGGAAATATCGTCAACTGTGGTAAATTTTTCCCCGCCAAGAGATTGATGAATTATCATGGTATGGCCGCGTATTTTGTCATAGTCGAAGGCGTGGATGGGATTACCCAGCTCAAGCATGACGTAATTGGTGATATCAACAATGTTGTTGATTGGCCGTTGATTAAGCTTAAGCAGTAGATTTTTAAGCCACATTGGCGATTGTTTAATTGTTACATCGTCAATAATAATTGCGGTGAAACGCTGTGAAAGTGAAAAATTATTCTTGATGGTTATGGGCAGTTTCTTTTTTGGTTTGGTAATAGGTTTTACGGCAGGCAGCTTGACTTGGATAATTTGATTGAGAGATTGCATGGCGGCTACTTCGCGGGCTACTCCGACAATGGAAAGAAGGTCGGGCCTGTTAGGGGTAATTTCCAGTTCTAAAATAATATCACCTTCTTTTTTATGTATGGTTTCAACATTAATTCCCACCTCGCTTAATCTTTCGCAAAACTTGTTAAGCGGCAGTTTTATCGGTACATATTCTTTAAGCCAAGAAAGTGGAACTAGCATATTCAAAACTTAAAACTGTTCCAGAATTCTAAGATCCGGATTAGTTAATAGGCGCAAATCATCCATCTGGTATTTAAGCGTTACCATGCGCGACATGCCAAAGCCAAAGGCAAACCCTTGCCAAATCTTACTATCAATACCAGCAGCTTTTAAGACATTGGGATGAATCATCCCGGCTCCGGCAATCTCCACCCAGCCGCTTTTTTTGCAGAAACTGCAGCCTTTGCCTCTGCAAACAGAACACGTCACATATACTTCGGTACTGGGTTCTGTGAAAGGAAAGTTGTGGGCTGAAAACCTAACCCTTGAATCTTGCCCAAAAAATTGTTTTAGTACATATTCAAAAGTGCCGAAAAGATCAGCAAGCGTGACATTTTTATCAACAGCCAGTCCCTCAACTTGCCAAAATTCAAATCCATGGGAAGCGTCTGTCGGCTCATAGCGATAAACTTTTCCCGGATAAATAACCCGACAAGGAGGTGTAGCTTTTTCCATAATTCTCCCTTGCATATTTGAACCATGAGTTCGTAAAATAAGCGGTTGTCCTTTTTTATCAACAATATTTGCCAGAGTAATTGTTTGCTGCGTATCGCGGGCGGGATGGTCTTTAGGAAAATTTAGCATTTCGAAGTTGTAGTAATCAGATTCTATTTCCGGTCCATCGGCAATTTGGTAGCCCAAACTTTTGAAAATATCGATAATTTCATAAAGGACTAACGTTTGTGGATGTAGGTGTCCAAGCTTAGGCTTTTTGCCGGGAAGTGTCACGTCAAACCATGTATCTTTTTCCTCGCCGGCGCCTCTGGAAAACTCAAGTGCGCGTCTTATAAAAGCTTCTTCAATGGTGGTTTTTATCTCATTGGCTAAAACTCCCAATTGCGGCCGAACATTCAAAGGAAGCGAGCTGATTGATTTAAGAAGGGCCGTAAATTTGCCCTTTTTGCCCAAAAATTGTATTTTTATCTCCTCAAGTTCGCTTCTTTCCGAAGCATCAATAATAAGAGACAATGCTTCGTTTTTGACCTGCAAAAATTGTTCTCTCACGCTTTCTCCTCTATTTTGTATGATTCTTGGAAGATGCGTTTCCAGAGATCTTTGATAAATGATGCATCTATTCCAAGTTTTCGTCCTTGTTTTGTTAATTCTGTAAGTTTTTCCATTTCTCTTTCATGATCTTTTATTGGTAATTGCTGTTGTCTTTTTAACAGTCCTATTTTTTTAAAAAGAGCAACTCTTTTTCCCAAGAGGGAGAGAATTTTTTTATCTATTTCGTCAATTTCTTTTCTTAACTTACCAAGCATATATTTAGTATACTATGTTTGCCCCAAAATTCTAATAATTGGACAGTAAGATTTAAGTTCTGTAATGGCGCGCTCAAGCGAATTATCGTCTGTTTTTGCTGCTACCTCAACAAAAAAATGATAATCCCACGCCTTGGCGCGGCTTGGTCTTGATTCAAGTTTTGTCAGATTGAGATGATGTTTGGCAAACACATCGAGGATATCGCGTAGGACCCCCACACGATTATGAACTGTCAGAAAAAGCAAAGAGTTGGTTTTATGGACGCCTTCAAGTGCAAGCGGTTTTGCGGCAATGATATAAAACTTGGTGGTGTTTGTCGGATTATCTTCGATCTGTTTTTTAAGAATGGGTAAATTATATGTTTTGGCCGCTTCTTGAGATGAAATAAAAGCGTAACCTTTCTTTCCAGACTTAATATTGGATGTGGTGCTGGAAGCAGAGATAATTTTTGCCTGCGGCAAATTTTTCTTAAGCCATTGTTTGCACTGGGCAAGGGCTTGAGGATGAGAAATAACTATTTTTATATCAGAAAGACGTTTTTCTTCGGTTACAAGCTCATGATGTATGGGTAGAGTAAATGAACCGGCCACACTTAGGGCAAAGTCGGTAAGATAGTCAAGCGTGGCATGAACCGGTCCTTCCAGCGAGTTTTCCGCAGGGACAAGACCGATGGTCGATTTACTTTGAGCAACAGCGCTAAAGACGTCATAAAGCGTGTCGCATGGTATGGCGGAATAGCCGTTTTTTTGAAAAACAGTTTTTACCGCTTGATGAGAAAATGTTCCGTCAGGTCCAAGGTAGGCAATTTTATAATTTTTTGGTGATGTTATTTTGTTTATCTTATAGGGGATGCTTGCCATTACATCGGAAGCCAGACGCAAGATAGTGCTGGTTTTAAGAGTGGCAAAACTGGAAAAGTTCTTTGCCAGTTTTTGTTCTTCTGTAAACATTTGAGTAAATCCTTTTATATCTTGCTTTTCAATAATTGTTTCCAGTTTTTTAGCTTGTTCGACAAAAGCTTCAAGAACAGGCAGAAAATATGGATTATAAAATTGTATATCGCTAATTAGTTTAAGGTCCTGATAAAGCACTCTTCCCATCACCAACGTTTGCAAAGTGAAGATTGGCGTAACAAGCTTATTTTCAATCATATTTTTATTTTCAAAGATGATTTTGGCATAAAGCAGATTAATTGTATGAGTAAAAGCTTGAATATAGGCCATTTGATAATCATGTTCTTCCGGCGTCAGAGTAATTATCTCAATGCCTGTTTTGATGAAGAGATTTTTCAGAAATACGACGTAATCATTGTTTTTTTGATGACAAAAAACTATTTTAATTCCCATGGCGCGATTGGCGCTGGGGCCAAATAACGGATGCATGCCAAGAGTCGCGCAGGGCGCGTCTTTCATTTCTTCAAGAGGCATAATCTTAAAAGAGGTCACGTCCGTTAAAAGCGAATCTTTTGGCATCTGAGGAACAATGCTTTTGATCACTTTTTGCGTTTCCGAAATAGGTACGGAAACAATAACGATATTGGCTTCTTTAATAAGCTGAATTGGAGTAAGTAACGTTTTGCGACCGGCGATAAGTACCTTAAAGCCCTGTTCTTCAAAAAAATGAGCGAACCATTGCCCCATTTTGCCCCTCCCGCCGATAATGCCGATGATTGGTTTTTGCTTTTTTGTCATGGTTTTAAGCGTTCGACGGGCAGTGATTTTTGGAATGATTCGAAGTTTCGTTTTGTTTCAGTGACGCTGTCGCCGCCGAATTTTTCCAGCATTGCCTTTGCCAAAACATATGCCAGCATTGCCTCCGAAATTACTCCTGCCCGGGCCACCACGCAGACGTCTGAGCGTTCAACAGTGGCGGTAGCAGGGCTAAGAGTAGCAATGTCAATAGTGGGTAGCGGATCATAAATTGTCGATAAGGGTTTATGAAATACCTTTACCACTACGTCTTCGCCATTAGTCATTCCTCCCTCGATGCCGCCCATGTTGTTAGTTTTGCGAACAATCTTTTTTCCTTCAACAAAGATGGCATCCTGTGCCTCTTTGCCGGTTTTTCCCGCTATTTCTATGCCGTTGCCTATTTCCACCGCCTTAACTGATGGAATACTCATCAAAGCTTGGGCAATTTGTCCATCAATTCTTCTGTCATAATGGACGTAACTGCCCAGACCAATAGGTACATGATGGGCAATTACTTCCACAATACCTCCCAGAGTATTTTTTTCCTCTCTTGCGTGAGTGATGGCCGTTTTCATTTTTTCTCTACTTTCTATATCAAGGCAATGAACATCGGGATCAGTAGAACTAACGTTGACAATATTATCAAAGGTATAGTCTGTTTTTGTCATTTTTATCTCTCCGATTTGTACGGTATGACTGGCAATTTCAACTTTAAATTCGGTTAAAAGTTTTTTGCAAATAGCCCCCACAGCCACCCGCATCACTGTCTCCCTGGCCGATGCCCTCTCCAAAACATCCCGTACATCGGAAAAGCCATATTTTAATACTCCCGATAAATCAGCATGTCCGGGCCGGGGTTTGGTAACTTTTTCTTCCCAGTGGGCAGAGTCCTGATTTTCTACCATCAGGGTAATGGGACTGCCGATAGTTTTACCAAATCTGACACCTGATAAAATTTTTACCTCGTCCGCTTCTATTTTGCCCCGACCTCCCCTGCCAAAATCATGGGCTCTTTTTTTAAGCTCCTTGTTTATTTCTTCCGCTGAAATTGAGAGTCCGGCCGGCATTTCTTCGAGAATTGCCACCTCTGCCGGTCCGTGCGACTCCCCTGCTGTCAAAAATCGTAAACTACTCATGTTTGGTTAATCCTTTCAGTAACGCTTCCTTCATAACTTCAACCGGCGCTTTAACACCGGTAAAAAGTTCAAATTGCGCTACAGCTTGATATAGCAACATTTTGTATCCGTAAACAATCTGACATCCAACTTTTTTGGCATCATTAATAAGTCTTGTTTCTTTCGGATTATAAACAACGTCAAACACAACTAAATTTTTATGTAAATACTCTTTCGGTACAAGTGAGTCATTACTGTTTGGATGCATGCCGGTTATGGTTGCATGTATTAGTATATCACTATTTTTTATTTCCGAAAGGTCGGTTAAATTTCCATACTCTGCTCCAACCTCTTTGGCCAGCGCTTGCGCGCGTTCCTTTGTCCTATTGATAATTTTTATCTTGGCCTTTTTTTGTTTAAGACCAAAAGCGATTGCTCTTGCCGCTCCGCCGGCGCCGACAACAATAACTCGTTTTTCTTCGATTTTTGTTTTTTCTTCAAGCGCCCGAATTGCCCCCTCGCAATCGGTATTACTGCCGATAAGTTTCCCGTTGTCATTAATAATAGTATTGACAGCGCCAATGTCTTTTGCTGAAGCATCAAGTTTGTCTAGAAAAGGCATAACCGTGAGTTTATGGGGTACTGTTACGCTTGTGCCACTGATGCCCAGCGCCCGGATTCCTAATATGGCGCTGGCTACATCTGAAACTAGAAATGCAACATAGGCAAAATTAAGGCCCAATGTTTTATATCCGGCATTATGCATAATTGGCGAGAGTGAATGCTCCACCGGATTGCCGATAATGCAGCAAAGTTTGGTTTTACTATCAATAGACATAGGTGTCCTCCAAATTAATAATAATTTCTTCCATAACTTTTTCTGGCGCTACATTTTCAGTATCAATAATCACATCTGCCGCTTCTTGATAAAGCTTCTGCCGCTGTTTTTGAGTTTCTTCCATATCTTCCTGTCGCGATTTACCGCTTAGCGATGGCCTGTTTTCGTCATTTTTGATCCGTTTAAGTAAAGTGTCCACACTGACAGTCAGCCAAAAAAGCCGGCCGTGCTGTTTAAGCGCCCGCACATTTTCACTACGCATCACTACTCCCCCGCCTGTGGCAATAATAATATTGTCCTTTTTAGCAACTTCCTTAGTAATTTCGGATTCCAAATCTCGGAAATACTCCCATCCGTGTTTTTTCACAATTTGAGGGATTGTCATGCCGGCTTTTTTGGCCACCAGTTCATCCATCTCAATAAATTCTTTTTTCAAACGCCCGGCCAGCATTTTGCCAACAGTGGTTTTACCTGCTCCCCGCATACCAATTAAGACGATATTCATGATAAAACCTCCATTTTTACTCCAATTCTTTTCATATTCTCAAAAAAATCAGGGTATGATTTGGAAACGACATCGGCGTTTTTTATAACTGTTGGTTTTTCTGCGCCAAGCGCCGCTACAGTCATGCTCATGGCCATACGGTGGTCATTGTGCGTATCTACAACCCCGCCCTTTGCTTTTCCACTTTTGATGGTGAGTGAATTTTTGGTGTGTGTTGTATCAACGCCTATGTTTGTCAACTCCAAGGCGGTATCGGCAATACGGTTTGTTTCCTTGTGTATCAAGTGGTCAATATTGGCGATATGCGTTTTTCCCTCGGCGTAGGCGGCAAGACTGGAAACTGTTTGGACAATATCGGGATAATCGGCCATATCAATACTAACTGCCCGCATTTTTTTGGTTCCTCTAACTGTTATTTTACCACCGTCTTTTTTAACTGTACACCCCATTTGTTTAAGAATTTCCAATAAATATTTATCGCCTTGAGTAGAATTGGGATTAAGATTTACTACAGTTACGTTTCCACCGG
>CAZWMJ010000008.1:0-41139 GCA_964635045.1 uncultured Gammaproteobacteria bacterium | reverse complement strand
CTTTTGAACTGTTATTCTAGCTCAAAAGTGTAACCGATGTATCTCATCTTCTGCATCAAAACCAAGTCAGAGGAAGTCAGACTTCCAGACTTGGTCAAAATATAACTGGGGGTTGGCGGTGATTTTTTGCCACGGGATTAGTTTATAATTAAAAAAGGCGGCGGAGGCGATCATGGCGGCATTATCGGTACATAAATTTTTCGCGGGGGCGAAAAATTTAACAACTAATTGCTGACTTCTAACTTCTAACTGTTGACGAAGTAAGTCGTTGGCGGCCACACCTCCGCCCAGAAGGATTGATTTCACCTTATATTTTTGCGCGGCTTTGATTGTTTTGGCAACTAATACGTCAACGATTGCCTGTTGGATAGAAGCAGATAAATCTGCAAGTAACTGCTCACTTCTGACTTCTGACTTCTGACCGAGTCTGACTTGGTTTTGACTTTTTACTTCTCTAAATACGGCAGTTTTAAGACCGGAGAACGAAAAATCAAAATCATTAGAGTCAATCATTGGTCGAGGGAAATTGAATGCTTTTGGGTTACCCTGTTTTGCAAGTTTGGCAATCATAGGGCCAGCCGGATAGGGAAGGCCAAGAAGTCTGCCAATTTTGTCAAAAGCTTCTCCCGCCGCATCGTCTCTGGTGCCCCCAAGCCACACGATGCTGCCGTGATTTTTCATGAGAACAAGGTCGGTGTGCCCGCCGGAAACAATCAGAGCCAGAGCGGGAAAGTTGATTGTTGATTGTCCCGCCGTTGCGGGATCCCGCTGCGGCGGTGATTGATTGTTGATTGTTGCAATCCAATTAGCGTATATGTGTCCTACCAAATGATTAACCGGAATTATTGGTTTATTCCAAACATACGAAAGAGTTTTGGCTGTTTCGACTCCTACCAAAAGCGAGCCGATAAGTCCGGGACCGACTGTAACAGAGATGGCGTCTAAATTTACAATTTTCAATTTACAATTTTCAATCGTTTTTTCAATAACAGGAATAATATATTTGACTTGTTCGCGGGCGGCAATTTCGGGAATTATTCCTCCTGTTTTGGCATGCAAAGCCAGAGATGAGGCAACAACATTTGATAGAAGCTTAACTTTCGCATCACCGGCCCCCGCTTCAATAATAGCCGCTGCCGTTTCGTCGCACGATGTCTCAATCCCCAAAATTTTCATGGTGTAAGTATAGCAAAAATATCTGCTATAATGGGTTGGTTTTTATGATAAATAAGGCATCTTGGGAAACTATATACACAGACGTGTTGATTATCGGAGGGGGCGGAGCGGGGTTGAGAGCGGCAATTGAAGCGTCAAATCAAAGAGTAAAAACCCTTATTATCACTAAAGAACCGCTGGGCACCACTACCACCAATATGGCTACAGGAGGTATAGGCGTGGCCATAAAAGGTCGGGCCACTGTCAAGCAGCATTTTGACGATACTATAAAAGGCGGCTGGTGCATTAATAACCGCAAAATGGTAAAAATCTTGAGCAGAGAAATGCCTGACAGAATTGCCGATTTGGCACGCTTCGGTGTGGAGTTTGATAGATTGCCCGATGGCTCCTTTTATAGTTGGACAGGCGGGAAGCAGTCGGCGCCGCTTAATCTCTCTGCCGGCGACTATATTGGCAGCCAAATGATGCGGGCTCTGACAGCTCAAGTTCGCCGTTTGGGAATTGCCTGTTTGTCCCGTCACTTTGTTACTACGCTTCTAACCGATAAAAAAAGGGTGGTGGGGGTTTTTGTTTTGGATGAGAAAGGAGAGCATAAAGTAATTCTTGCCAAAGCAACGGTGTTGGCAACAGGAGGGGCAGGACAGTTGTATCTTACCACCAGTAATCCCAAAAGCGCCACAGGGGAGGGTTACGGCCTGGCTTTAGAGGCCGGAGCAGAGCTTATTGATATGGAATTTATTCAATTCCATCCCACAGGTATTGCATTTCCAATACTTAAAAAAGGAGCTTTGGTGACAGAGAAAGCCAGGGGCCATGGCGCAGTGCTTCGCAACAACAAAGGGGAAAGATTTATAAGCGAATTGGTTGGCAGAGATGAGCTGTCTCGGGCAATTTATCGGGAAATTAGCGAGGACAGAGGGACCCCGCATGGCGGGATTTATCTTGATGTTACGCATTGGAAAAAAGACATGGTGCAAGAGATTATTCCTGATGTTTTTCGCCAGTTTATGGCAATGGGAGTTGATATACGAAAAAAACCAATGGAGATAGCTCCTACAGCGCATCATTTAATGGGAGGTGTTGTAATAAATGAATGGGGAGAAACTAAGGTCAGCGGGCTTTTCGCAGTTGGCGAGGTGGCAGGCGGAGTGCATGGAGCAAATAGGTTGGTAGGCAATTCTCTATCCGAAGGTCAGGTGTTTGGGGCAAGGGCGGGTTTAAGAAGTAGTATGTTTGCCAAAAAAACCAAATCTCCCTCTGCGCCGCTTAAACAAATTAATTCCGAGATAAAAAGAATAGAGTTGATTGTTAAGAGAAAAAACGGAGTTATACCGGAGGAGCTAATGTTTAAGCTTAAAAAACTAATGTGGGATTACGTGGGTATTATCAGGAGTAAGGAGTGTTTGCAAAAGGTAGAAAAAGAAGTAAGCAAACTTGTCCAACAAGTAGCAAAACTGCAAGGGGCTAACTTAGATCAGCTGAAGATGGGTCTTTCTTTAGCACGGATGCTGACGGTGGCAGAGATTATTATTAAAGCCTGTCTTATTCGAACAGAAAGCAGGGGTGCTCACTTTCGGGAAGATTATCCTCAAATAAAGAAAAGTTGGCAGAAAAATATTGTTCTCTACAAAGAAAACGGCTTACTCAAAACAAAGCTTCTTAAGCGATGAAATAATTAAAGTCCTGTTAAATTTACCGCATCATTCTTTTTAAAACCGTATTTCTTAGACAGACCGGCATTTATTTCCAGCACGGTATCGGCAGGTTCTTTGGGAGCGTATGTTGGAAGATTTTCTTCTTTTGATTTGGGCGGCAAAAGGCCCTGATAGATTGTAACTATATGACCCTTTTTAATGTAGATGATATCAATCGGGAATTTCATGCCTTTCATCCAAAAAGAATAGTAATCTGCTTTTTCAAAGGGGAAAAGCATACCGTAATTTTCCGGTAGGGATTGTTTGTTTGACAAGCCTATTTCCTTTTCTTGTGGAGTTTTGGCCAGAAGGAGATTAAAGGTATGTTTATTAATCGTGGCGGTGGGAGTATTGATGAAGGGAAGAGGATTATTTTTAAAATAACTTTGAGAAAACGCTACAATAGCCCCCATGCCAATTAAAAATAAAAGTAAAAATAAAATTTTTTTCATAAGTTAAAAATCTTCAGATAATAATTTTGCCAACTTGCTTGTTGATTGATTTGACACTCTTTCTATCACATCAATAATTTTTGCACCGGATAATCGAGCCTGACGAATTTTGTGAACTTTACCCGGATCATTTTTCGTTATTGCGATTATAGTAGGTTTTATTTTAGATATCAACTCATCATAGTTTTTATCTGTTTCAAGCGTTGGTAGAATAACCACATAATCAATACAAGCAAGCGCGGAAAGCACCGTTGCTCGATCCTGTTGGGAGTTGATGGGGCGGTTTTTGTCTTTTATCCTTTGAATTGTTTCGTCGCTTTCCAAAAGGACAAACAGCGAATCCGCTTGTTTTTTGGCCTTTTGAAGAAACAGCACGTGCCCAATATGGAGAATGTCAAAACATCCGCCAGTCAAAACAATAGTTTTACCTTGACTCTTTAGCTTTTTACTTAAGCTGACTGCTTTTTTTATAGTGATAATTTTATCCATACTTTATTACTCCTTAGTTCCTCTTAAATATACCGCTCTCCATGGTTGAAAGTTTGAAACAAATTTATCAGAAATAATTTCCTTCTCGTTTTTATTAACTTGTCTTGTGAAATAGACACTGGCGCCAGGGGCAGCAAAATCAATTTGTTTGATTACTCCTTTTGGCAGAGTGGGATCGTCCTGATAGAGAGGCGCAGGCGGGGTTGTTTGATTTGTGATAACCGGTTTGCTTATGCTGACAGTTCGTCCGTCTTTGGTGCCGTAAAGAGAAAAAGTAAGACGTTCAACACTTGGATCAATGGTTGTTTGTATAAGAATGTAGTTGCCGGTATCATTTTTGAATTTGAGATCAACGCTGGGGACATAGATTGTGGCATCAAAACCGGGGGGAGAGTCTTGTTCATAGTAGCCAACCCTATAGGCGTGCGCATGCCGTTCTATAATTGGTAAGCCGGCATTTAACAGGGCGCGAAAAAAGGTGGTTGAGACTTGACATACTCCGCCTCCGTCTCCCAACACGGTTCTGCCATTTTGAATAACGTATGCCTGTTGATATCCGCTGAAAGCTGAAACATCTCCTAATGCATTATCAAAAGAAAATACTTCATTTGGGGCAACCAGAATGCCGTTCAATCTAGTGCTGGCCAGCGTAATATTGAAAATTCTATTGGGAATGGAGTGTTGAAAAAGCGAAGTGCCGCTGGAGATCAATTCTTTTATTCCTAATGAATTTACTTTTTCGGTGGTTATTTTAGGTTTTACCACAATAATAGGGATATTGATGACAATAGTTTGCGGCTTTTCCAAAGATGTAACATTGAGGGTTTTTCCCTCAACAATATTTTTTACAAGTTGCATATTTACTTCTTGTCCATCGCTTGATGGTCGAAATGTAACAACTTTATTATCTTGAAATGCAAAGAGAGCATCGGTTGCCGGTATATGGATCTTTTGTACAATAGGCAAAAGCAAAGATTCAAGGTTTTCTGATGAGTAACGATAGGATGGAGGTAAGTTTACACCATGTAAATATGCCTGAAAAACTAAGCTCATATTGGCAATCAAATCGGAAGAGCGGCCAATACTATATGCCTGTTTTGCCAGAAGTTCTTCATTATAGCCAAAATTGAGTTTCCTAGCCGAGATTGTGGCAATGTCTTCATCTTCGACAAAAACGAATTTAGTTTCAGCAATATTCTCATTTTTCTTAGCAAAAAATTTTTTTACCTCTAGTTCTGTTTTACCGCCAAAATTAATGCCATTTACCATGATCCCGGGATAGATAAAGTGGTCATATTTTTTTTGAAAAAAAATAAAAATAAAACTGATAATTAGAAAAAGTCCCAAAGAAACCCCGGTACCAAACCAGAGAATACCTTTGGCAACATGTTTTATCTTGATATAAGAGTGGGAAGTCTTCATTTGCTAAGTGACCGCATTTTATTATACTATAAATATGACTATGGATGAGAATACCGTTTTTCAAGGTCCGCAGACGCCGGTTGTTCCGCCGTCTCCTCCGCCGCCCGCGTCAAACCCAACGACCATCTCAGGGCAAGGCGCGGTTCCGGATACATCGCCCAAAGAATCTGTTTTTTCTTTTGTCTCGTTTAAGGCAATTATAAAAGTAATTTTGGGAATAGTTGTTGTTTTGCTTTTTGTTTTTTTTGTGAAACAAATTATCATACCGCATCTGCCTCAGAGTAAAAGTGAAAAGGTAACGCTTACATATTGGGGTCTTTGGGAAGACGAAAACGTCATGCGAGGGGTGCTTTCGGATTTTGAAAGACAGAATTCTAACATTAAGGTTAACTACATAAAACAAGATAAAAAACAGTATAGAGAAAGGCTTCTTGCCAGAATTCAAAATAATTTAGGCCCTGATGTTTTTCGCTTTCATAATACTTGGCTGCCTATGCTTTCCAGTACTCTTTTACCTCTGCCGGAAGATGTTATAAAAAAAGAAGATTTTAAAAAATTGTTTTATCCAACCACTCAAAATGATCTTGTCAAAAACGGGGCGATTTACGGAATTCCTCTGGAAATTGATGTTCTTTCTCTCTTTGTCAACAGCGATCTTTTCCGAAACGCCGCAGTTTCAGTTCCTCAAACATGGGAGGATTTTATTGTTGCCGCGCGCCGTCTTACAGTAAAAGACGAGAACGGACAAATCAAAACGGCTGGTGCGGCTCTTGGAACATTTGACAATATTACGCATGCTCCTGATATTATCTCGCTTCTTTTTGTTCAAAACGGGGCCAAATTAAAAAATTTATCGGAAACCCAAAAGAGTGCTTCCGACGCGCTAAGCTTCTATACGGCTTTTGCAATTGGAGATGGAAAAGTTTGGGACAAAAATCAAGATATGTCTGTTCTGACTTTTGCCAAAGGAAATCTGGCTATGTATTTTGGTTACTCATGGGACATCTTCACCATAAAAGCCATAAATTCCAATCTTTCTTTTGATATATATCCGGTTCCTCGTTTACAAAATAGAACTGCCACAATTGCCAGTTATTGGGTAGAGGGGGTGTCTGTGAAGAGCAAACATCAAAAAGAAGCCTTTATGTTGATGCAATTTTTGGCAAAAAAAGAAACTGAACAGAAGTTGTTTTCGCAGCAGACAAAAACCAGATTTTTTGGCGAGCCCTATGGTAGATCGGATCTTGCAGATAGTCTTAAAGATAATAAATTTGTTTATCCATTTATTCAGCAAGGAAGTGACGCGGTGTCATCTTTTTTTGCCAGCGACACATTTGATAATGGACTAAATTCTCAGATGAATGCTTATCTTGGCAATGCCGTAAACTCAATTTTGGACAACACTTCCGCCCAAAGCGCTGTGGATACTCTCTCCTCCGGCGTCTCCCAAATCTTCAAACAATACGGTCAGTAAGTCTGTCAAAAGACCGTCAAAGTTGTATAATGCTTGGTGTGGCAGACGATATTAATAAAGCTATTTTGCAAACAGTTGCCTATTTTGACATTTTCGATTATCCGGTAACCTTGGGCGAACTTTGGTTATTTTTGACCGTGAAAAAGCCTGACGTGTTTGATGAGCGTCGCCTAAAAGGTTTAAATATTGTCAAGAAAAATGGTTTTTATTGTTTTTCAGATAGAACTGACATAATTAACACCAGGATAGAAAAAGAAAAAGAAAGCAAAAAAAAACTTAAAATTGTCAAAAAAATAGTTTCTATCACCTCTTTTATACCAACAATATCTTTTATGGGCGCAACCGGCGGTTTGGCAATGAACAATTCAGGCAGGGAGGATGACATTGATTTATTTGTCATAACTAAAAGAGGCGCTCTTTGGACAACACGAATAATTCTTCTTATCTTACTTGGGATATTAGGATATAGAAGGAGAAGAGACGATAAAAAGGTTGAGAATAAAATTTGTCTTAATATGCTAATTGACGAAACAGCGCTTTGTTTTCCTAAGGAAAGACAAGATTTCTATACTGCTCATGAAATTATCCAAATGAAACCGGTTTTTGAAAGAAATAATATGTATCAAAAATTCATGAATGCGAATTTATGGGTAAGAAAGTTTTTGCCAAACATACCAATGATTAAAGATAAACCTGCCCGCCATCAGCTGTCTCCTCAGGCGACTGCAGGCGGGGGATTAAAAATTATTGAATCTCTCGCCAAACGTTTCCAGTTTTGGTATATGAAAAAACATTTGACTTACGAGACGATTAAAGATAATTTTTTGGCCTTTCACCCTATAGATTATAGAAAAATTGTGATTAGGGGCTACCTTGATAGGTTAAAAAGGTATAATATTGAGTGATGAAAAAATATAAATTAGCTGCCGTAGGTGGAACATTCGACCACTTTCATAGAGGACATCGTGAATTTTTGCGTTTTGCATTATCTTTGTGCGATAGACTCTTGGTGGGTTTAACAACTAATGAATATATCGCGCAGCAGAAGATTGGGCAAGAATGTGAGAGCTACCAGATAAGAAAGCAAGCGCTCGTTGATTTTTTAGAGGGGGAAAAAGCAAGAAAGAGAGTGGAGATAGAGCCGATAGAGAGCGTTTTTATACCAAAGATATGGGAGGGATTACCGATAGAAACAATAATTGTTTCGAAAAATACCCTAAGCGGCGCAGAAGCAATTAATAAAAAAAGAGTAAAGCAAGGAGAAAAGCTATTAATTATTGAGATTTTCGATTTGATTAAAGACAGCGATAATCAATACATTTCTTCGTCAAGAATACGAAACGGCCAAATAGATCGGGAAGGAAAACCATATATTAATCCTTTGTGGTTTAAAAATAGTCTGAGACTTGGGGATTCTACCAGGAAGACTCTCAAACGGCCCATGGGATTTTTGATAAAAGATTTGCCGCATTGGGTTGACTTGCAAAGAGATCTTAATGCAAAAAAAATTATAACGGTGGGCGATATCGTTACAAAATCTTTCAATGATCTTGACATTAATCAGGGAATTTCGGTAGTTGATTTTTGCGTTGGCAGGAAAAAAATGTTTTTTCATATAAAAGAGTTGGGATTTATCGAAACAGAATATATGATAAAGGTAAATAATCCGGCGGGATTTGTTACTTCCCAACTTTTTCAAGCGGCCGCGGATATTTTTCGGTTTGATAATGATGATAAGAGAATTTTGGTTAAGATAGAGGGAGAGGAGGATTTGGCAGTTTTGCCATTTGCGCTTGCTTGTCCTCTTGGTTTCACCATTTTTTACGGACAGCCGGGTTTGGGGGTGGTACTTTTCGAAGTTTCGGAAGAAAATAAAAAGAAAGCATATCAATTAATGAGCGAATTTAGAATTACTAGAGGACATTGACAAAACAGTGGACATACTATATATTTGCTATGTTTAATTAGATATATTTTATCTCCCTCAATAAAATTTATTTGAGGGATTTTATTTAGAAATATATGGATAATAAAAAAATTTATTTAACAAAAGACGGTTTGGCCGAACTGAAAAAAGAATACGAAGAGTTGGCAAAAACAAAGCGACCGGATGTTTTATCCCGGGTGGCGGCGGCAAGAAGCTTAGGCGATTTGGCAGAGAATGCAGAATACACGGCTGCCAGAGAAGAGCTGTCTTTTATTGATGGAAGAATTGATGAGCTTGAAGAGTTGTTGAAGCAGGTAATTATAATCAGTGAAGATCATAAAAAAACAGGCGGTAAAAAAATCATAAAACTTGGTTCTAAAGTAACACTTCACATAAGCGGCAAAAAAGAAACATTTACCGTTGTTGGCGAGTGGGAGGCAGATCCGGTGGAGAAAAAGATTTCTCATCAGTCGCCCCTGGGTAAAGCGCTTATGGGAAAAAAGGTCGGAGAAAAAGCGGAGGTTGAGGCTCCGGCAGGAAGAATACTTTACTCGATTGTTTCAGTTGACTAAATAAGCTACAATATCCTCATGTTTTGGGCGGATGAGCTTTTAGCAAATGTAAAAGGGCCGCAAATTATCAACGACTCATGGACTCCATCGGGTATGGTGCACATGGGATCGCTTAAAGGTCCTGTTATTCATGATACTCTTTTTCGAATTCTTAAAGATCGTAAACAAAAAGTAAAGTTTATTTATGGATTTGATGATGCCGATCCCATAGACGATTTACCGCCAGATTTACAATCATCCCACAGTAAATATCTGGGAATTCCTTTATATCTTGTTCCCGCGCCAGATGGCCGAGGTTCATTCGCAGATTATTTTGCAGATAAAATGAAGTCGCTTTTAAGCGCTCTTAACATTAAGCCGGAAATATACAAGACCAGTGAGCTTTATAATAACGGAACTTTTAATAAGGCGATTCAATTTGTATTGGACAATGCTGAAAAAGTGCGGCGCGTCTATAGCGCTGTTTATCAAAAAGAAATAGCCAACAATTGGTTTCCCCTGCAGGTTATTTGCCCAAAATGCGGTAAAGTCGGGACGACAAAAGTGACAGGTTGGGACGGGAAAGAAGTTAGTTTTTCATGCGAAGAAACATTGGTTAAGTGGGCAAAAGGATGCGGCGCTAGTGGGAAAACATCTCCTTTTGATGGTAAAAGCAAAATGCCGTGGAAGGTGGAATGGGCGGCAAAATGGTGGACGTTTGGCGTCACAATTGAGGGCGCAGGAAAAGATCATGCATCGGCCGGTGGGTCATACGACGTGGCGCTTAAAATTTGCCGTGAAGTTTTTGCCAAAGAACCTCCTTTGCAATTTGCCTATGAGTTTTTCTTAACCGGAGGCAAGAAAATGTCTTCCTCTAAGGGAGTGGGTATGACAGGAGGAGAATTATTATCAGCGCTACCGCCGGAGCTGGTTCGGTTTTTGATGGTAAAGACAAAAATAAATCAGGCGGTTAATTTCGATCCATACGAACCCACAACTATTCCCCGTCTTTTTGATGAATACGATGAAAAAAATCCTTCAAATAAGATGAGGTTTAGTGATGTGGTCAATCTTCTTCAGGTGCCCGGTAAAGAAAAAGAATTGGAAAGAGAGGATGTTTTACCTAGAGTTTCCTATGCCAAAATTTGGCTGGATAGGTTTGCGCCGGAAGAAGATAAATTTACCGTTAAAGACGAATTTCCGGAAGCCGCGCTCCATCTATCCGGACTGCAAAAAATATTTTTGGGAAAGATTATTGATGAGATATCAAAAGATCTTAAACCGGAGGTTTTTGAGGTTCGGTTATACGAATTGGCCAAAGAAATAGAACTTTCCTCCAAAGATGCCTTCACGGCAATTTATAATAGTTTAATTGGTAAAGACCATGGCCCCAAAGCCGGACAGTTAATACTCTCTCTTGAGAAAAAGTTTGTTATTGATAGATTCAGAGAAGCAATAGGATGAACAAGCTTTTAATTGCGACGAAAAACCCGGGGAAGTTGTTGGAAATTACCAATTTTCTGTCAGACCTTCCTATTAAAATCGTTTCGCTTTTTGATTTAGGAATTAAAGAAAACGTGGAAGAAACAGGGAAAACATATAAGGAAAATTCTCAGAAAAAAGCAGTATTCTACGCAAAAAAAAGTAATCTTCCTGCAATTGCCGATGATGGCGGATTAGAAATAGATGCATTAGATGGCGCGCCGGGTATAAAAAGTCGCAGATGGCTAGGGTATGAAGCGTCTGATAAGGTATTGTTTAATTATTTAGCAAACGTTGCAAAAAATCTTCCGGATGATAATAGAAAAGCATGGTTTAAGACAGTTATTTCTCTGGCGCTTCCCAATGGACAAGTGTGGAGTGTTAGCGGAGAAGTAAAGGGAGTTATTGTAGAAAAATCACAGGTAAAAATTCTAAAAGGTTATCCTTACCGCTCATTCTTTTATCTGCCCAAAATTAAAAAATACTATCATGAAAGTGAGTTATCAGAAGAGGAACAAAAGTTGTATAATCATAGATGGAAAGCAATTAAGAAATTAAAACCAACGATAATTAAGACTTTAGGATTAAAAGATTAAAGTGATAAGTCATTATAGAGATTTAATATTTTGGCAAAGAGCACATGAAGTCACTGTGTTGGTAATTCAGCTGTGTAGAAAATTTCCTAAAGAAAGAATTGCAGATATATTATTATCTCAGATAATACGTTCTTGCGCATCAGTTGGAGCAAATATAGCAGAAGGATTTGGTCGATATAAAGGCAAGGAATATAATCGATTTTTACAAATTGCCTTAGGGTCTGCAAACGAAACAGATTATTGGTTAATAATTATCAAAGATACATACCCATTACTTAAGAAAGAAGTTGATTTTATTATTGAAAAAAACTTAGAGACAATAAAAATGTTAGCAACGACTCTTAAAACATTGAGAATAAATAAAAGACTTAAAGACTAAAGGATTGAAGAGATAAGTCTTTGTTTGATTTATCATTAAAGTCCTATAATCTTTTAATCTTAAATTTATGTTGGATATTAAATTTATCAGAGAGAATCCGCAAGTTGTTCAAAAAGCGGCAGAAAATAAAGGAGTAGACGTTGATATTGAACATGTCTTAGAAATTGATAAAAAGCATCGAGAATTATCATTAGCAGTCCAACAATTAAGAGAAGAAAGAAATAGAGTTTCTAAGGAGAAAAATGTCGATAAGGGGAGAGAGCTTAAAGAAAAATTAGAAATAGAAGATCGAGCACTGCGAGCAGTTGAGGAAGAATTACGGGAGTGGTTATTAAAAATTCCTAATATTCCTGCCTCTGATGTACCTGTTGGTTCTGATGAAACCGGTAATAAAGAAATAAAAAAAGTCGGCGGCATCCCTCAATTTTCATTTCAGCCAAAATCACACGAAGTATTGGCTTTGGCTCTTAATCTTTACGACACAAAACACGCGGCTGGAATTGCCGGTACCCGGGCATATTTTTTAAAAAACGAATTGGTAATGCTTGAGCAGGCTGTTTTGCAGTACGCTTTGGATTTTATGACTAAGCAGGAATTTACTCCCATGACTGTTCCCTGGATGGTAAATAAAGAAGCGCTGTGGGGAACAGGATATTTTCCTTGGGGCATAGAAGATCACTACACAACTCAAGACGGACAAGGACTAATTGGCACATCGGAAGTTTCTCTGACTGCCTATCATCAAAATGAGGTCTTAAACGAAAAAGACTTGCCTGTTAAATTAGCAGGTATTTCTCCCTGCTTTCGGCGCGAAGTAGGCAGTTATGGAAAAGACACCAAAGGATTTTTCCGCGTCCATCAATTTAACAAAGTCGAACAGGTAGTATTAACAGTTGCAGATGAGGAAGAAACAAGAAAGTGGCACGAAAAAATGCTTGAGTTTTCGGAACAAATATTAAAAGAACTAAAGCTTGCTTATCGAGTCATGTTGATGTGCACCGGCGATATGGGAGCAGGACAGCGAAAAAAATATGATATTGAAACATGGTTTCCATCACAAAATAAATATCGGGAAACTCATTCTGCAAGTTACTTTAACGATTTTCAGGCCAGAAGATTAAATATAAGATATAAAACAAAAACCGGTGAAACAAAATATGTTTATACGCTCAATAATACTGTGATTGCCACTCCGAGAATTCTGGCGGCCATTTTGGAAAATTATCAACAGGAAGATGGGTCGGTTGTTATTCCGCAAGTTTTGCAAAAATACATACAAAAAGATATCATAAATCCCAAAAAATGACTTCATGATTTTTGCTTTTATAGCAGTCTAAACTAATCATTTTGAAGCAAGCAAAAAATCTTGACAAAATAAAAAAAATATCTCAACATTAATTTAGTTCAAGTTATTTTCTGTCCGCCTTCGCTGTCCAAAGGCTAAACCCCGAGGACCCCGCTAAAGGGCGGAGGACGAGGGGAGGTGACGAGAATTCATGGGAAAGAAAAGAAAGAAGAGAAAGTAAATTGGTAGCCCGCCAATCGGCGGATTGTTACCAATTGATCAGTTGGTAATCCCCCACCAAAAATTAAATATTTAGGCGGGGGATTTTTTTTAAAGCTCAAATATGGTAAAATTGATTTATCATGTTTCCATTCCTCGGTAAATTTTTTGACTCCAATGAAAAAGAAATAAATAAGCTAAGGCCGATTGTTTTACAGGTTAATGAGTTAGAAGATAAATTTAAAAAATTTAAAGATAAAGACTTTCTTAAAAAAACAGAAGAGCTTAGAGAAAAAGCCAGCTCTTCACAGTCTTTAGATCTTCTTATTCCGGAAGCTTTTGCCCTTGTTCGCGAGGCGGCGAAGCGCACATTGGGACAGCGGCATTTCGATGCGCAAATTATGGCAGGGATTGTGCTTGCCAGCGGTAAAATTGCCGAGCAAAAAACCGGCGAGGGTAAAACGCTCAGCGCAATACCCGCTCTTTATCTTAACAGCCTGACCGGTAAAAATATTCATTTGGTTACTGTCAATGATTATTTGGCCCGCCGAGATGCGGGCTGGATGGGTTCCATATTTCATCTTCTTGGATTAACTGTTTCTTCAATTATCTCGGAGCAATCCTTTCTTTACGACCCAACATACACCGATAAAGCCGCTTTGGATTTCAGACTTTCTCATCTGCGTTCTATTACCAGAAAAGAAGCGTATCAGGCTGATGTTGTTTATGGTATCAATTCGGAATTTGGTTTTGATTATCTTCGAGATAATATGGCGGGAAGTTTGGACGAGGTGACGCAGAGAGGTCATCATTTTGCCATTGTTGATGAGGTTGATTCGGTGCTGATTGATGAAGCGAGAACTCCTCATATAATTTCCGCGCCGGAAGAATTACCTTCCCAAAAGTATTTCGAATATTCGAAACTGGTTGAAAAATTAACTCCAAATATAGATTATAAGGTTGATGAAAAACTTCGAACGGCGCATTTGACCGATCACGGAATTGCCAAGATTGAGAAAATGTATGGCATTACCAATATTTACGAGAAGGATTTTGATACGGTATATCATTTGGAAGCGGCGCTTAAGGCTCGCACTCTTTTCCAAAAAGAAAAGGACTATATTGTTAAGGATAATAGAGTGGTTTTAGTTGATGAGTTTACCGGCAGACTGATGGAGGGAAGACGTCTTTCGGAAGGATTGCATCAGGCAATTGAGGCAAAGGAGGGTGTTTCTGTTCAACGCGAGTCAAAAACTTTAGCAACAGTGTCTTTGCAAAACTATTTCCGTATGTATGAAAAGTTATCGGGTATGACCGGGACGGCGGTGACGGAAGCAGAAGAATTTCACAAAATATATAAACTTGATGTGGTAGTTATTCCAACGCATAGGCCGATGATAAGACATGATCAAAACGATGCCATCTACAAAACTTCAAGAGCAAAATTATCGGCAGTAGCCCAAGAGATAGAAGAAGCCCACAAACGCGGTCAGCCGGTGTTGGTGGGGACCACATCCATCGAAAAAAACGAAATTATTTCAGAATTATTAAGACGTCGCGGGGTAAAACACTCAGTATTAAATGCTAAAAATCATGTGAGGGAGGCGGAAATTATTGCTCAAGCCGGAATTAAGGGAGTAGTAACAGTTGCTACTAATATGGCAGGGCGGGGAGTCGATATTATTTTAGGAGGGGACACACCAAAAGAAGAAAATGGCATGGAAAGGCAAGGAGGAAAAGATTGGCAGGAATGGGAGAGGAAACATAAAGAGATTGTGGGACTCGGCGGACTATATGTTATTGGCACGGAACGGCACGAATCAAGGCGGATTGATAATCAGTTAAGAGGAAGAAGCGGCCGTCAAGGAGATCCTGGCAGTTCTCGTTTTTATGTTGCTTTGGATGATGAAATAATGCGGCTTTTTGGCGGAGATACAATTGCCGGGCTCATGACGCGATTTAATATGCCGGAAGACGTGCCGCTTCAACATGGTTTGGTGTCCAAAGCTATAGAACAGGCCCAAGTTAAAGTCGAGGGATTCAACTTTGATATGCGAAAGCATCTTGTCCAATACGATGATGTTTTAAATAAACAAAGAGAAATTATTTACCAACAAAGAAGAAAGATTTTAGAGGCGGCAAGCGGCGTCTCCTTAAAAGATGAAATATTAGAAAAAATTAAAAACATTATCTCAATGACAGTTGCCATGCAGAGTTCCGAGTCGTTAAGTCTTGAGTCAAGTTTTGAGGAGAAAATAGTTGAGGATTTTGCCACGATCGTTCCTTTCGATGAAGAGTCGCAAAAGCAACTGGTTAAACAGCTTTTACAGCTTCCCGCCATTGAAGAAAAAGAGCAGTTTCTTAATTCATTATCCTTGGATGTTTATCAGCAACGGGAAAAGCAATTGGGAGAAGACGTGATGAGACAAATTGAGCGGTTTGTAATGCTTTCCGTGCTTGATACGCTGTGGATGGATCATTTGGATGCGATAGAAAATCTCCGTCAGGGAATTGGTCTTCGGGGGTATGGTCAGCGCGATCCGTTGGTGGAATACAAAAATGAGGCGTATAAAATGTTTGAACAGCTGGTTTTAGCAATTGACGATCAAATTGTTCATAGAATTTATAAGATTTCGGTGCAGCAAGCACCTCAAACGCGGATAAACGCAGATCAAAATGCGGATAAACAAAGAGGAGTTGGGCATGGTTCAGCGTCAAGTTCCGCGTCTGTCAGCGATACTCCAAAGAAGAAGCTGGGTCGCAACGACCCTTGTCCTTGCGGTAGCGGGAAAAAATACAAAAAATGCCACTATCCAAATTAACCCCCGAAGTATTTTCTTCAGGACTTTTAGAAATGCGATGTTTCATCCCATAGTTTGCATTTTAATTGAGAATGAGATATGATATCTTTTCGATGAAAAAAGTAACTAAACTATTTAAAATAATTTTTGTTAAGCGAAAGAAATTATTAATTTTTCTCGCTGTTGTGTTAGTAGGATTTATTGGGTGGAAAATACTTAGCAATAAGAATCAGCAGCCGCAATTTCAAACCGTTAAGGTTGAGCGGGGGACTGTTGTGTCTTCGGTTACCGCTTCTGGCCAAGTTTTAACTGCGAATATGATAAATATCACGACTGGCGCTTCCGGAGTAGTGAAGCAGGTTTATGTTAAAGATGGCGATACGGTGGCAGCAGGACAGAAGATTTCGGAAATCACTCTTGATTTACAAGGCCAGCAAAAAAATGCTTCAGTCTGGTCAAGTTATTTATCGGCCAAAAATAGCGTTGACTCGGCCAACGCCACTTTTTACAGCCTGCAGTCAGATATGTTCGCCAAATGGCGAACGTTTAAGGATTTAGCAGAAAGCGTAAGCTATGATACGTCCGAAGAAAGAACTCTTCCTCAATTTCATATTGCCGAAAAAGATTGGCTGGCAGCAGAGGCAAAGTATAAAAATCAGCAGGGGGTTTTAGATCAGGCGAAAGCTTCTTTGAATAGCGCTTGGCTGTCTTATCAACTGACGTCTCCCGTTATTACGGCTCCTGTTGCGGGAACTGTCAGCGATATAGGGTTAGTCGAGGGTATGGTTTTGAACGGGAATCAAAGCACAAGTACATCTACCAGTCAAACAACAGGCGTCAGTTTTAGGGCGGCAGTGATTCAAAGTACGGCCGCTTCAATTCTTACATTTAATTTGACAGAGATTGATGCGCCCAAAGTTAAAATTGGACAAAAAGCTACGATTACTTTAGATAGTCTGCCTGACAAGACTTTTACAGGTAAGGTAGCAACGATTGATAAAATCGGCACGACCAGCAACAATGTCACAAATTATCCTGTTATTATTCAGCTTGACACAACTTCCGCAGATATTTTACCTAATATGGCAGCCAACGCGAATATTATAATTGAAGCTAAAAATAATGTTCTATTTGTTCCGTCAGCCGCTATTCAGACTCAAAATGGAGAGTTTATAGCTCAAGTTTTGATTAATGGGCGGGAACAACTTGTACCTGTTCAAGTAGGTTTACAGTCGGATACTCAAACAGAAATTATTTCCGGTCTTTCAGAGGGAGATGAAGTTGTTTCAGGAACAGTTATTAATAGCTCAAATCAGCAAAGGGGGAGCAGTTTTTCTCCCTTTGGAGGAGGATTTGGCGGAGGGACGCTCAGGCCCGGTGGCGGCCAAAGAAGATGATTAGGGTATCTCATATTTCTAAAATCTACAGGAATGATGTCGTAGAAACAGTTGCTTTATCCGATATCTCCTTTGAAATAGAAAAGGGAGATTTTGTGGCCATTATGGGGCCTTCAGGATCCGGCAAGTCCACACTGATGCATATTTTGGGAGCGCTTGATTTACCTACTTCAGGGGAATATATTCTTGATGGAGAAAATGTTGGAGGTTTATCCGATGATGAGTTAGCCGGTATTCGCAATAGGAAAATAGGTTTTGTTTTTCAGGCGTTTAATCTTTTACCTCGCACCACCGCGTTAAAAAATGTTACTTTGCCTTTGGAATATGCCGGCGAACCTAAAAAAACACGTCTTGCCAAAGCCCAAAAATTTCTGAAAATGGTAGGGTTGACTGACCGCATGTATCACACGCCCAGCCAGCTGTCAGGAGGCCAACAGCAGAGGGTGGCCATCGCCAGATCTTTAATTATGAATCCGTCAATAATTTTAGCCGATGAGCCAACAGGCAATATTGCAACTACCCAGGCGGAAGAGATTATGGCCATTTTTCAAAAACTGAACGATAAGGGACATACCATAATTATGATTACTCATGAGTTTGATATCGCTCGGCACGCCAAAAGAATAATTCACATTAGAGACGGAAGAATAATTAAGGATGTTAATAATCATAAACAGAGAAAGAATTAGAAATTTCAAAATATGGATTTTACGCAGTTGATTTTAGAAGCCGTCAGTACGCTGGCTCTTAATAAATTGAGAACTTTTTTGGCGACTTTGGGTATTGTTATTGGCATAGGCAGTGTGATTGCTCTGGTGTCGCTAGGACAATCCGGCCAAAAAGCGGTAGAGTCGCAAATTGAATCCCTGGGTTCGAATTTATTAACAATTATACCGGGCGCTATACGGCCGGGAGATATCAGATCGGCCGCCGGGACATCAACCACCTTAAAGCTTGATGACGCTAAGGCAATTGAGAATGGGAAAATTAGGGGGGTGAAGAACGTTTCTGCCGAACTTTTACGCAGAACTCAGGTGGTGGCAGGCAGAAATAATACCAACACACAAATTGTCGGAGTTTTATCCATCTACAAAGAAGTTAGAGCGTTGGAGCTTGTAAACGGGACATTTATTG
The DNA here is from genome assembly GCA_964635045.1 of uncultured Gammaproteobacteria bacterium. Taxonomy (GTDB): domain Bacteria; phylum Patescibacteriota; class Microgenomatia; order Levybacterales; family UBA12049; genus CAZWMJ01. Next base: position 22,661 of record CAZWMJ010000008.1, on the reverse strand, counting down.
GCGATCGTGATATCTCGTCTTTGACAAAAGTGGCAGTTTTAGGTCCGCAGGTGGTAACAGATCTTTTTGGAGAGGGAGCAAACCCTGTGGGTCAATCTGTTCGTATTAATAAATTGGCCTTTCGGATTATTGGTGTGACAAAATCAAAAGGCGGAGCGGGCTTTGGCAGCAATCAGGATGATATTGTATTTGTACCCTTAACAACCGCCCAAAAGCAGCTTTTCGGGGTGGATTTTGTCGGTTCAATCTCTATCCAAGTAGAAAATAAAGAGCAGATGGATGCGGTGCGGGAAAAGGTTGGTTATTTGCTTTTGTCCCGCCACAAAATTGCCAATGCCCAGAATGCCGATTTTACTATTTTTTCCCAAAACGATATCCTGGGAGCCGCCCAACAGGTAACAGGAATTTTTACCACTTTGCTATCAGGCATTGCCGCCATTTCGCTTTTGGTAGGGGGAATTGGCATTATGAACATAATGCTGGTGACCGTTACCGAGAGAACCAGAGAAATAGGTTTGAGAAAAGCCTTGGGAGCCAGGAAAAAAAATATTATCGCGCAGTTTCTGATTGAATCTATTATTTTAACTATTGCCGGAGGAGTTATAGGAATGGCTTTTGGAATTACTGTTTCTTTTATTATCTCTCGTTTTATCAACTTGCCTTTTGTTTTGTCGCTAAGTTCAATTCTTCTTGCTATTGTGGTATCGGGAGCGGTGGGGATTTTGTTTGGTTGGTATCCCGCCCGCAAGGCCGCCAATTTACAGCCGATTGAGGCTTTACGTTACGAGTAAAACCGAAATCCTGAGTTTATCGAAGGATAGAGGCGCTTAGATATGAATGATTTTTTAGAGGAGGATTGCGGTGATTTTTGGTTCGTGCTAATATTGTAACATGAGAGGTGAAATAAATGAGCTTACGGAAAAGGCAAAACTGGTTCGCAAATGGTGTTTAGTTTCAACTAGTAAGGCCGGGTCCGGTCATCCCACTTCCTGTTTATCTGCGGCAGATGTGATCACGGTTTTATTTGATAGATATTTTGCCTACGATATTAAAAATCCGAAAAATCCAAATAATGACAGATTAATTTTCTCAAAGGGACATGCGGCTCCGCTTTTGTATACAGTGTTTGCCATGGCCGGCGCTTTTCCGCTTAAACATCTTTTGACACTTAGAAAATTTGAAAGCGTTCTGGAAGGACACCCCACTCCGCGTTTTCCGTTTGCCGAAGCCGCGACAGGATCTCTTGGTCAGGGATTATCCGTAGGCGCTGGAATAGCCTACGTAGTTCAAAGTTCAAAGTTCAAAGTTCAAAGTTTACCGAAGGTATATGTTCTTTTGGGTGATGGGGAGATGGCGGAGGGATCGGTTTGGGAAGCGGCCAATTTTTCTTCTTATTACAGTTTAAATAATCTTATTGCTCTTGTGGATGTCAACAGGCTTGGACAGAGCCAGGAGACAATGTTTGGAGATAAAATTGATGAATATAAAAAGCGCTTTTTGGCATTTGGATGGGAAACGGCAGTTATTGATGGACATAATTTTGCAGAAATTATCAATGCCTATGCTTTAGCTAAAGTTTCACAAAAGCCTTTTGTCATTATTGCCAAAACAGTTAAGGGTAAAGGAGTTTCTTTTTTGGAAGACAAAGACGGTTGGCATGGGAAGACGCTTAAAAAAGAAGAGCTGGAAAAAGCGCTTGAGGAGTTGGGAGAGGTGGATGATAATATGAAATTTGCGGGTCCTGCCGCTCGGGGTCCTGTCACGGGTTCTTTTCCCGCCAGTGCTCGTTCTAGTGAAGCAAGCTTCAACGAACTGCGCGCTGTCGGGAGCCCTTCCACCCGCGCCACCCCTCGCTTATCAGTTGACTATCATATTGGTGATCAGATTGCCACTCGTGAAGTTTATGGTCAAGTACTGGCAAAACTGGCAGATACAAATTCTCTTATTTTTTCTTTAGACGGAGATACCAAAAATTCCACCTTTTCCCAAGAGGTTAAAAAAACGCATCCTGATCATTTTATCGAGTGTTTTATCGCTGAACAGAATATGGTGGGGGCGGCGGTTGGTTTTTCCATTTGCGGAAAAATTCCTTTTGTTTCCACCTTTGCCGCTTTTCTGACCCGCGCTTTTGATCAAATTAGAATGGCTGGCATATCGAGAGCGAATATTAAGTTTGTCGGTTCTCATGTCGGCGTTTCTATTGGCGAGGATGGCCCATCGCAAATGGGACTGGAAGATATAGCTATGTTTGGGGCAGTGCCGGGTAGTATAATTTTGCACCCGTCCGATGGTGTATCAACGGCAAAACTCTTGCCCCAAATAGTAGATTATCAAGGTATCGCCTATCTTCGAACACTGCGTCCCAAAACACCTGTTTTGTACGATAAGGCAGAGGAGTTTGCTATTGGCGGCTCTAAAATTTTGCGGGAGGATAAAAAAGAAGAATTTGTTATTGCGACCTGCGGCATTACTGTTTTTGAGGCGCTTTCGGCTCATCAGATACTTAAGAAGAAAGGAATAAATGTTTCTGTTTTAGATTGCTACAGTGTTAAGCCCGTAGATAAAGATACGCTTATTAAAAAAGCAAATAATAACAAGAAAAGGACAATTATTACGGTAGAGGATCATTATTTTCATGGAGGATTTGGCGATATGGTGTTAAATGCAGTTGCCGGCCAAAATATTCGGGTTGTGAAAATGGCTGTTACACAAATTTCCCGCTCCGGCACTCCAGCGGAACTTCTTGACGCGGCAGGCATTAGCGCTAAGCATATTGTCAAGAAAGTAGAAAGCCTTCTTTAGTATGTGGTTGGGAATAATTTCTCTTCTTTTTGCAGGATTTATCGGGGGACAAAGCCCCTTTTTTCTTAAAATTGCGCTAAAAGAATTTCCTCCTCTTTTTATCACCATAATTCGTTTTATTATTGCCTCTCTCGTTCTTTTTCCTTTTTTTATCAGATATAGAAAAGAATTAAAGAAATCCGATATTTGGAAACTGATTAGCGGTTCAATATTTTTTGCCGGAAATGTGGGAATATTTGGAATCGCTATTCAATACACAGGAGCAATCGTTTCTAATATTCTCTATACAATAGGGCCCATTATTATTGGAATTCTAAGTTTTTATTTAATTAGGGAGCGATTAACAAAAAATAAAATTATTGGATCGGTTCTGGCATTTTTTGGCGTGGGTATTCTTATTACTCAATCAATTACGGATTCAAATATTCTTTCTCTGGGTACTCCTTTGGGAAATATACTTACCCTTTGCGCGGTTGCCTCATGGTCTTTTTATTTTGTTCTCTCCAAGAAACTGACCAATATATATTCGCCTGTTGTCACAAGCTTTGTAAGTTATGCGGTGACGGTTGCGGTTTTGCTCCCGTTTGTTCTGTTTGAACAACTTATTCGTCCTTTTAATCCTTCCGCTGTAACGGTAGTTGGTCTTGGAAGTATTATGATTTTGGGAATTGTTTCTTCCGCTCTGATGTTTTTTCTCATCCAGGTGGCAATTCAAAAAACCTCTCCATTTACCGCTTCTTTTTATCAATATCTTGGGCCTCTCTCAGCGGCCATTACCGCAATTCCGCTTCTTGGGGAAAGGCTAACAGGCAGTCTTGTTGTTGCAGGAGGCCTTATTGTTATCGGCGTTTTTTACGCCACCGCGTATGCTCAGCTTAAAAAACAATAGAAATCCTGTGGTACAATAATTGCATGGAAAAGATGGAGTTGGAAAGAGAGTTTTGGGATAAAAAAAAGATTGCTTTTGGTATGGTAATTCTGACAGTTTTTTTGGCAATGGCGGGATTTGGGGCAAAGGCGTTTTTTTTGAACAAAAAAAATGAAACAGAAAGTTTGTCAAAAACGTCAGTATCGAAACCTTCAACCGATGTGGAGGGAGCAGCCAGCAAAATAGATGATAGTTCTCAGAATCAAAATAGCCAATTTTCTTTTCCTAAAGCTTCGGATGTCGCAGGGAAAATTGAATCCATAAAACAGGAGGTTAGTCAATTAAACATTCAGGAGTTGGCCTCGTCTTCTCCCCAAATACAAAAAATCATAAACGATATCAAAAACCTTGAACAAGCCCCGCAAAATCAAGCAAAAGAAGCAATATGCGAACAGGCAAAAAAGGTTTTTTGTGGCCAATGAAAAAGATAAAAAAACTATTGAAAATTTTAGGACCCGGTTTTATTACCGGCGCATCAGATGACGATCCATCAGGCATTGCCACTTATTCTCAAACAGGAGCTATTTTTGGTTTTTCCCAAGCATGGACGGCTATTTTTTCATTTCCGCTGATGGCGGCGATACAGGAAATGTGTGGAAGAATAGGACTTGTTACCGGACATGGACTGGCCGGCATTATCAGAAAACACTACAGCAAAAAAGTTCTCTACATGGCGGTATTTCTTCTTTTTATCGCCAATACCATTAATATTGGAGCCGATTTGGGCGCCATGGCCGCATCGGCAGAGCTTATTTTTCACCTGCCTTTTATTTTTTGGCTGATTTTTATGGTGGTTTTGACGCTGGTTTTGGAAATTTTTGTATCTTATAAAACGTACGCGGTATATCTTAAGTATTTGATTTTAGCGCTTTTTTCTTATGTGTTAACAGCTTTTGTGATAAAGTTGGATTGGAAGCAAGTTTTTATCTCCACAATCTTTCCCCACGCGGAATTTAGCAAGACGTATCTTCTCAATATTGTGGCGATATTAGGAACTACAATTTCTCCATACCTTTTTTTCTGGCAGGCATCGGAGGAGGTAGAAGAAGAAATTGCTCATCATAAACTTCGGCGGATGGGAGCGGGACAGCCGCGGGTCACACCAAAAGATATTTCCCGTCTTCGGCTGGACACAATTATTGGCATGTTTTTCTCAAATATCATTATGTGGTTTATTATTATCACCGTTGGGGCAACGCTTTATACATCCGGGATAAAAAATATTCAAACAGCGCAAGAGGCCGCTTTGGCTCTGAAACCAATAGGAGGAGATTTTGCTTTTTTGCTTTTTGCTGTGGGTATTATTGGCACGGGACTGTTGGCTGTTCCTATTTTAGCGGGTTCCGCCTCTTATGCTATTTCCGAGGCGTTTGGTTGGAGAACGGGATTGTATCAAAAATTAAAAGCGGCGCATGGTTTTTATGGAGCCATAATTATAGCAATGCTGGTGGGATTGCTGATAAATTTTATAGGAATAAATCCGATTATCGCTTTATATTATACGGCGGTTATAAATGGTATAATTGCTCCTCCGCTTCTAATTATTATTTTACTTATTGCCAATAATAAAAAAGTTATGGGTGAAAAGGTTAATAATAGGCTGCTTAATATTTTAGGGTTGTTAACGATTGGAGTTATGAGTATTGCCGTTTTGGCGTTATTGTTTTCATTAATCATTAAATAATCGTCTGGAAATTTGAATATTTAAGTTTATGGAGGAATTAAAAGACAGAGCGGATAAGCTTATTGAAAAATTAGATATAGAGGGTAAGAAAAGAAAGATCCGTGAACTTGAGGCAGAAAGCGCTAGACCGGAGTTTTGGCAAGATCGCGAGATTGCCGCGGCAAAAATGAAGGAACTGGCAGCTATTCAAAAAGAGATTGAAGAAATTGAAATGCTTAAGCTTTTAGTTGATGAGGGTAGTGAACGGGAGGCAAATGAACTTTTGCAAAAATTAGAAGTGCTTCTTTACCTTTCGGGATCATACGATCAAAACAATGCAATTATGTCTATTCATGCCGGACAGGGAGGGGTGGAGGCCATGGATTGGGCAGAAATGCTTTTTCGGATGTATAGCCGGTTTTGCGAGAAAAGAGGTTGGAAGATAGAAGTTATTGACCAAAGCATGGGGGAGGAAGCGGGAATAAAAAGCGTTGTTTTTACTATTTTGGGGCAATATGTTTATGGCTATCTCAAAAATGAGGCGGGAGTCCACCGCTTGGTTCGCCAATCGCCCTTTAATGCGGATAAGCTTCGCCAGACCTCTTTTGCGCAGGTGTTAGTTTTACCGGAAATTACCGATACCCAAACAGTGGAAATAAGAGAAGATGACTTGGAATGGGAATTTTATCGAGCCTCATCTCATGGAGGACAAAATGTGCAAAAAGTCTCATCTGCAGTGCGGCTTAAGCACAAGCCCACCGGCATTATTGTTACTTGCCAAACGGAGCGCTACCAAAATCAAAATAGAGAATACGCTCTTAAAATTTTGCGGGCAAAATTGTGGCAGATGGCGGAGGATAAACGACGGCAGGAAGAAGTAGAACTGAGAGGCGAGTATAAAACTCCCGGCTGGGGCAACCAAATTCGTTCCTATGTCCTCCACCCCTATCACATGGTCAAAGACTTGCGCAGTGGTTTTGAAACAGCCAACACGGAAGCAGTTTTAAATGGAGAAATCGACGGTTTTATCGAAGAGGAACTGCAAAAATTATCTTAACCTTAGTAGTTGTAAAAAAGGGGGAATTGTGGTTTACTGGAAGAGTGCTCTTAAAGGAGGTGAAGATGTTATGGAAGAGAACACAAATACTCCGTTGGTACATGATTTTAATGAAAATAATAACAGTCCGTTTTTATCTATGAAACTGATATTTGTTTTGATTTTGGTAGCAGTTGTAGGAGTTGGCAGCGGATATTTTTTGGCAAAAAGTGGAGGGAAATTAGGTTCTAAAGATTTGGGAAGTGTTACTACTTCTTCATCGGTTTCCAAAGGCACAATTGTTGGATCAAACGATCTTAAGACATTTAAGGATATCACAGAGGGGGTTTTACAAAAGGGGGGTATTGATGGGGAAGGCCAATATCATCTTGTCCGACCAGGCGGGGAAAGCCAAACGGTATATATGACTTCTTCAGTAGTTGATTTAGGTTTATTTGTTGGAAAAAAAGTCAAGGTGTGGGGAGAAACTAACTCAGCCAAGAAAGCCGGATGGCTGATGGATGTTGGGCGAGTGGAGGTATTGGAATGACCCTTCGACCCTTCGACAGGCTCAGGCCTTCGGCTCTGAGGCTCAGGCTCGAAGAGGTCATAGTGAGCGGAGTCGAACTATGATAAAGCTAGATAAAGTTTCAAAAACGTTTGGAACTGGAGCCGGCGGTCTTGCCGAAATTACAGTATCCATTGATAAGGGAGAGTTTGTCTTTTTGGTAGGTCCAACCGGATCGGGAAAGACAACTTTCTTTCGTCTAATTATTCGTGACATATTGCCTTCAAAGGGAACGATTGTGGTAGGAGAGTGGGATGTGACAAAACTTCCTCATCATAAAATTCCGCATCTTCGAAAAAAAATTGGCGTGGTTTTTCAAGACTTGAAACTTCTTTTAGATAGAACTATTTTTGAGAATATTGCCTTGCCTTTGGAGATTGCGGGAATAAATGTTCTTGATGCCAAAAAAAGAGTCGAACAGGTACTTGTTCAAGTGGAGATGAGTATGCACCGCGATAAATTTCCGATACAACTTTCCGGAGGAGAGCTTCAAAGGATTGCAATTGCCAGAGCGCTGGTTCTTTCTCCGGATATTCTCTTGGCGGATGAACCTACGGGAAACTTAGATCCTGCCACTGGTAAAGACATTGTAAAATTGCTTTCGGAAATTAATGAAAAAGGCACAACGGTTGTTATGGCGACGCACAATGTTGAAATTGTCAATAGTTTGACAAAGCGGGTGGTCGCTTTGGAGAGAGGCAGAATTATTCGGGATCAAAAGAAAGGAAAATATGGGACATCTTAGGACAATGTGGCATCATGTCAGGCGTTCTCCTTATCAGGCGTTCGCGGCTATTTTGATTATAACGCAGACATTTTTTGTCATATCAATTTTTACATTTGTTATTACGGGATCAGCAAAAATTATTAATTACTTTGAGTCAAAGCCTCAAGTGGCCGCATTTTTCAAAGATGAAGCAAAGCAAGAAAACATCGACGCGTTGAAAGAACAATTAAAGGCAACAGGAAAAGTTTCAGAACTCCGTTTCGTGTCAAAAGAAGAGGCGTTAAAGATTTATAGCGAGCAGAACAAAAATGATCCTCTGCTTCTGGAGGTGGTATCTGCGGATATTTTACCTGCGTCGCTGGAGGTATCGGCAATTAAAATTGAAGATTTGGGAGGAATTTCCGAGATGCTAAAACGTTCGTCTCTAGTGCAACAGGTAATTTTTCAAAAAGACATCGTGGCGACTTTAACTAGCTGGACGCAAGCTCTTCGTAAAGTCGGTATTGGACTGATTGCTGTTTTGGCTCTCGACTCGATTTTTATTATGGTGATTATTATTGGAATTAAAATTTCTCAGAAAAAAGAAGAAATAGAAATAATGAGACTTATTGGCGCCACAACCTGGTATGTTCGTTGGCCATTTATCTTTGAGGGAGTGTTGTATGGCACTGCCGGCGCGTTTTTGGGGTGGATTTCCTCTTCTCTCGTACTTTTGTACGCCACGCCAATTCTTTCGTCGTTTTTGCGCGGCATCCCGCTTCTGCCTGTTCCCCCAGTCTTTTTCTTGGAACTTTTAGGAGGAGAAATACTTTTAGCGATAGTGCTTGGAGTGGTGGCAAGTATGCTGGCGGTGCTTAGGTATTTGAAATAAATATGACTTATGTTTTTAAGAAAGAAAACAATCTTAACAATTTTTCTTTTATGGTGTTTCCTTTTTATTTCAGTTTTTTTAGTTGCCGCCCAGACTCCTACTCCAACTCCATCTTCCGATAATTCTCAAGCGGAACAAAATCTGCAAAATAAAATTAATGATTTACAAAACAAAATTAAAGACCTGCAGGGGCAGGAAAAAACGCTGTCCTCTCAAATAGGCGTGATGGATAACCAGATAAAACTAACACAGTTGCGGATTAATGCCACAAAGCAGGAAATATCAAGTCTTACCGATAATATAAAAACTACCGATAAAAAAATAGCTAATCTTGAAGAATCGTTAAATGAACTGACTAAAGTTCTTGTCAATAGAATTGTTGCAACCTACGAAGTTGGCAGTGCCCAACCTTTTCAAATTTTACTCTCGTCAAACAATGTTTCAGACTTTTTTTCCCGCCTAAACTATTTAAGACTTGTTCAAGCGCACGATAAAAAACTTGTTTTTGAAATGCAACAGTCAAAAATGGATTACGCAAATCAAAAAGAAATTTTTGAAGAAAAAAAGAAGAAAGTGGAAACCCTTAAAAAACAGCTGGAAGGATACACTGCGGATTTAGATAAGCAAAAAACCGAAAAACAGCGATTGCTTGCCGAAACACAAGGAAATGAAGCTAATTATCAACGATTGCTTTCTCAGGCAAGAGCCCAATTGGCGGCATTTTCAAACTTTACAAGTAGTCAGGGTGGCGCATCGCTTTTAAGTAATCAAACGCAATGCGACGATTGGGGTTGTTATTATAATCAACGGGATAGTCAATGGGGAGCAAGTGCATTAAATGGAACCGGTTTTACGCTTGCAAGCGATGGTTGTTTGGTAACAGCCATGGCTATGATATATACGCATTATGGACATCGGAGCGTCACTCCTTTAAGTATTAATTCTCGTTCTGAAAATTTTGCTTCATATTATCCTGCATATCTTAATAAGGTGATTTTTGCTGACAATACTCGCTCAGAAAGAAAATATGATGCTATTGATTCAGTTCTCGGAAGTGGTCATCCAGTCGTGGTTGGTATAAGTTATGATGGTGGTTCTATTGCCGATCACTTTGTTGTTTTTATTAGCGGATCAAATGGAAATTACAAAATGCATGATCCATTTACTCCAAACGGGAAAAATATTTCTTTCCAAGATCGTTATCCAGGCGTACGAATAGTAGAAATAGAAAGAGTGGTCGGGCTTTGACATTTTTATTAAAAAGGTAAATACTAGAAGTAGTACGTTGATGGCATGCTGCTAGCATATCTATTCAAGTTTCTACTTCTCTTTAGCTTTTTTCTCTGTTTCTTTTTTTCTTTCCCAAAAACAGTATTTGCTACAGCTCCTGCAATTACGGCGTATCCATCGGAAACACTAAATCTTGATACCGCTTTCACCGTTACGGCAACAATGAGCGGATTATCTAAAAATGCTACATATAGACTTCGTGTCGCAATATCACAGGCTGGAACCAGTGTTTATTTTGGATCTACATATGACGGAACGACTTGGCATACGGGATCAATTGCGGATGGAAATTTTGTCAGCATTACTACTGATGGAAATGGGGTTTGGGGAGGAGACATTCAAGGGAAAATAGATTCGGATGACCCAAATTTTACAACTGGAAGCGGTACTTATGACTTAAAGATTGGTAGATATACTCAAACAGGAAGTACTGCAACCTGGTCAGATCCGAAAAGTATTGAGATAACCGTTCCTCCAACGCCAACTCCAACTTTAACTCCAGCTCCAACCAAAACCCCAACTCCGACAGCTGTTTCTACTAATACTCCTACACCAAAACCAACCATCACATCGGTTTTGCCGACAGCGGTTTTAGGTGAAAGTACAGAGAGCGCTATAACTGTAGATTCATCACTAATTACACAAGAAGTGGAAAAATCAGATGGGAAAGAAACAAAAGTTTTAGGCGAGCAAACAAGCAATACTCCCAAAATTTTGATTGGGTTGGGAATTATTTTTCTTGCGGTATGCGGTATAATTGCTTTTAGATCATTTAGAAAAAAGGACAGAACCACGCTTTAATGATTTAAATCATTAAAGCAATAGTAGGCGAGAATGAGAGAAGAAATATTTATCACAAATAGTTATGGAGAAACGCAAAAACTTGGGGAGGATTTTGCAAAAAAATTACAGGGTGGGGATGTTATTGCTCTCTATGGCGAATTGGGCAGTGGGAAGACGACATTTGCTCAGGGACTAGCAAGGGGATTAGGAATTAAACAGCGAATAATTTCCCCCACTTTTGTAATTGTTAGAGAGTATAAACTCAAAACGCAAAAGTCAAAAGTCAAAACTACAATTAAAAACTCAAAACTTTTTTATCACGTAGATTTGTATAGAATAGAAAGTAGTAAAGAAATTGAAGGGTTGGGACTTCAAGAGATTATTAGTGGTCGGCAAAATATTGTAGCCATCGAATGGGCGGAGAAAATAAAAGAATTATTGCCAAAAGAAAGGATTGATATATACTTTGAATACATTGATGAACAAAAACGAAGAATTACCCGCTTCGCAGCGAGGCGAGCAATTAAATAGGGCTATTAAAGTCTTAAAAGAAGGTGGAATAGTTATTTTTCCCACCGATACTGCTTTCGGCGTTGGTTGCCGAATAGATAGAGAGAGCGCGGTTAGACGGTTGTTTGCTATTCGCAAAAGACCTAAAACACAGGCCGCGCCGGTTTTGGTTGACACGGTAAAAATGGCGCAGGACTATTTATTACCGATTCCAAAAGAAGTCACGGACAAGCTTATCGAACCGTATTGGCCGGGAGCGTTGACTATTATTTTTCCTTGTAGAGTTGATAAAGTTCCCGGTCTTGTTGCGGGAGGAGGAAAAACATTGGGAGTGCGGATTCCAAATCATGCTATTGCCCGCGCCATTATTCGCGGTGTTGGCGTGCCAATTCTTGGTCCATCGGCAAATTTCCATAGAGGAAAAACGCCATATAAAATGGAAGACCTTGATAATAAATTTACAAAATTGGTAGATTTTGTGGTTAGCGGCAATTGTCCGGTGGGTAATGTTTCAACAATTGTTGATTGCTCGGTTACGCCATGGAAGATGATTAGGAAAGGAGCCCTTAAAATTACTAATTTCTAAATTATGAACACTCTTCTTATTGACACATCAAGCAATAAAGAGATTAAGGTTGGGTTAGTTATTGATGGGAAAAAATATGCAATGAAGAGAAAGATCAATTCTCGAAAAGCCCAGGTGGTTTTGCCGATGATTGATACGTTACTTAAAAAGCACAACCTTAAACTTTCCCAGTTGGAAAAAATAGAAGTCAATACTGGCCCTGGCTCGTTTACCGGAATTAGAGTTGGTCTTTCTGTGGCAAATGCCCTAAGTTTCCTGCTCAAAATCCCAATTAACGGGAAGAAAATGATATACTAGATTCATGGTTGAAATTCTTCGTCATTTTTTTTTACCTCGGGAATCAAATAATCATAGAGCGAAAGTGCTTCATCATAAAAGCCTCTTAATTTTAATTATTCTTTTTTTCGCAGGACAGTTTTTTATAGTAAATGTCAAAACAAATTTTCCTCAAGTACTTGGCACAACAACAGACATTAAACTTCAAGAGTTATTGCTTCTGACTAACACCAAACGTCAGGCGGCTGGTTTACCTACTCTTGTAATGGATGATCAGCTTTCTCTGGCGGCCTCTCTTAAAGCTAAATATATGCTGGAGAAAAACTACTGGGCGCACAATGCGCCGGATGGCACCACTCCCTGGTTTTTTTTCAAGAAGGTAAACTATGATTATGTTTATGCGGGAGAAAATCTAGCTCGCGGTTTTTCTTCCTCTTCAGATATCGTAAATGCCTGGATGGCAAGTCAGACGCATAAAGATAATGTGCTTTCTAAAAACTATCAGGAAGTGGGATTTGCGGTGCTTGATGGTAAATTGTTAGGAGAGGACACAACGCTGGTGGTAGAGATGTTTGGGAGTAAAGCTGCGTCTTCACTTGCCAGAAATATCAAGGAAAATCTTCCGGCAAATCCGCTGAACCATCAGGAAGAAAGAGTAGTTTTTAGTTCGGGAACAGAACAGGTCCAAGCGTTTACTTCAGAGAAAAGAGCGTCTTTTATCAATAGCAAGACTCTGTCTTGGAATATAGCAATGTTTACCGTTTTGCTATTTATTTCTATTCTCTGTTTGGATATGATTATTATAAATCGCAGAAAGATTGTGAGATTGGTTGGTCACAATATTGATCACATACTTTTTTTTGCAGTAATTTTAATACTGATTGTGATGTTTGGTAAAGGAGTGATACTTTGATTGCTTTGATCAAAAAACATATTTTTTATTATTGTTCTTTAGCGCTAATACTGGCGATAGGAGGTTTATTTGCGCTAGAGACTTCTTATGACAGATCACTACAGATGACGATCATTACTCTTACGGTAATTTTATATGTGATATGGGGTATTTTGCATCATGTCATAAATCACGATATAACTTCCAAAATTGTGATAGAATATGTGCTTATGGGGAGTTTGGGACTTAGTATTATTCTATTTTTATTAAGGAGTTAAAAGACGTAAGATATGAAAGGAGTAATTTTAGCAGGGGGACTTGCCACCAGACTTAGACCCTTAACGTGGGTAACCAATAAACATTTATTGCCTGTTTATAACAAGCCAATGATTTTTTATCCTCTTGAAGCAATGCAAAAAGCCGGCATAAAAGATGTTTTATTAACAACTTCTTCCGATCATGCGGGACATTTTGTCAATTTACTCAAATCCGGAGAGGATTTTAATTTAAATTTATCTTATGAAGTTCAAAAGAACCCAAAGGCGGGTATTGCCGACGCAATCTCTTTGGCAGAGGAGTTTGCGAAAAATGAAAATATTTTAGTTGTTTTGGGAGATAATATTTTTACCGTTAATTTGCGCAAGACGGTTGAACGATTCTCCAAAACAACGCCTGGCGCTTTGGTTTTCGGCGTACATATGTTAACAGAATCGAAACAGTACGGTGTTATCGAAATTGACAAAGACGGAAGGGTATTATCTATTGAAGAGAAACCGGAAAATCCAAAATCGGATATCGCCCAAACCGGAATTTACATGTATGATGAGCGCGTATTTAATTTTATTAAAAAACTTAATCCGTCAGAGAGAGGAGAATTAGAAGTTACCGATTTAAATAATTTTTATGTAAAGGAGAGGACGATGAGTTGTGAAATATTAGATTGGTGGATTGATGCCGGCACATCCTTTGACGAGCTTTTACGGGCTAATAATTTAGTAGCGGAAAAGGTGAGGAAGGGAGAGCTTTGATGAGTCTTGCTAAATTTGAAGAAGTGAAAAAAGTGAAAACTATTGATCAGACCGGTTTGGAAAACGGATTTCTGACAGAGCTTTACAAAAATAATGAAAAGACCGTTGCCTATCTTTCCGCAACGAAGAGTGGATCGTTTAAAGGATACCATTTGCATAGAGTGAGATCAGCTTGCTATGTATGTCTTAAAGGGAAGATGAAAATTATTCTTTATAAGCCTGGTTTTCCACAGAGCCGTGAAGAACATATTTTAGATGCGACAGTACCGCAAAGACTTTTTATTCCCAAAGATATCGCCACCGGACTTTTGAATATTTCAGATGAAGAAGCATGGCTAATTAATTATCCGAATCCTCCTTACGACCCAAATCTTAAAGATGAGCAGATAGAATACACAGAAGAAGAGTTGGAAAGAGGAGTTGTTAAATAATTAAATTATGAGATTATTAGTGACAGGAGGCGCGGGATTTATCGGTTCCAACTTTATTCTTTATTGGATAAAAAATCATCCACAAGATTTTATTATTAATTTTGATAAATTAACCTACGCCGGTAATTTAGAAAACTTAAAAGAGGTAGAAAATAACAAAAACTATTCATTTATCAAAGGCGATATTTGCGATACGTTAGCAGTTGACAAAGCAATGCAGGGAGTAGATTTCGTCGTTCATTTTGCAGCCGAGAGTCATGTTGATCGCTCCATCATGGAACCTGCCTCTTTTGTGATGACTAATGTGGTGGGGACACAAGTTTTATTGGAGGCGGCTTTGAAAAATCGAGTAAAAAAATTTCACCACGTTTCTACAGATGAGGTTTATGGAAGCCTTGAAATTGATAATTCGAACAAATTTAATGAACGAACAAATTATAACCCCAGAAGTCCTTATTCAGCAAGTAAAGCAGGCTCTGATTATTTAGTAAAAGCTTATTTTACTACTTATGGTTTACCTATGACAATTACTAATTGTTCAAACAACTTTGGCCCCTACCAGTTTCCGGAAAAACTGATTCCTCTTGCTATCACTAATATTTTGGAAGAAAAAAAGGTGCCGGTGTACGGAGATGGATTATATGTTCGTGATTGGCTTTATGTGGAAGATCATTGCCGTGCCATCGATTTGGTTTTGCAAAAAGGAACAATTGGTGAAACCTATTGTGTGGGAGGATTAACAGAGGATATTAATAATCTAACAGTAGTCAAAAAAATTCTTAAAATACTTGGTAAGGGTGAGGATTTTATAGAATTTGTTAAAGACCGCCCTGGCCATGATCGAAGATACGCCATTGATTGGTCAAAAATAAAAAATGAGCTTGGTTGGCAGCCATTATTTAATTTTAATGAGTGGTTGGAAAAAACTGTTGGGTGGTATAAAGATCATCAGGCTTGGTGGAAGAATGTGAAAAGCGGAGACTATCAAAAATATTATGCCTGACATCTTTGGTATCGGGATAACAGGACTGGTGGGCTCAAGAATTGTTGAGCTTCTTTCTGATAAATTTAATTTTTTCAATCTAAGTTTGGAAACAGGTGTTGACATCACCAATCCTAAAACGCTTTCGATGTTAAGGGAGGGCAAGGAAAAAATTGTTCTTCATCTGGCTGCAAAGGCCGATGTAGATGCCTGCGAGAAAGATAAGGAGTTTGGTCAGCAAAGCGATGCCTGGAAAATAAATGTGCTGGGGACAAAAAATGTGGTTGATGCTTGTAGGAAAAACGGCACTAAAATTATTTATATTTCCACAGATTTTGTTTTTGATGGGCAAACATCAAAGGCGGGCGGATACGATGAGGATGATATTCCTCATCCTCTAAATTTTTATGCCCAGACAAAATACGAAGCGGAAAAAATTGTCAGAAATTCCGGTTTGCCATATGTGATTATGCGAATAGCTTATCCCTACAGGGCTAAATTTGAGGGAAAAAAAGATTTTGTGCACGTAATGGCCGAGTTATTCGAGAAAGGCCGACACATAGAAGCGGTGACGGATCACGTGATGACTCCAACTTTTATTGATGATATTGCGTGGGCGATTGATAAATTGATAGAAAAAAATTCGGTTGGTGTTTACCATGTGGTTGGGAGTCAATTTGTTACTCCATATGAGGCAGCGGTTTTGGTTGCCAGGACTTTTGGTTTTGATCAGTCTTTGGTTAAAAAAACAATTCGTAGAGAATATTTTGCTGATCGTGCTCCCAGGCCCTTTCGTTTGGCGCTTAATAATGATAGAATAGAAAAATTAGGCTTAAAAATGAAAAGTTTTGAGCAGGGTTTGGAGGAGATTAAAAAGCAGGGATTTAATTAATTTATGACTATTACTTTTATTGGCCATGGATATGTAGGTTTAGTAACGGCTTCTGTTCTGGCAGATTTTGGTAATACGGTGTGGGTGATTGGGCATACCTCTGAAAAAATTGAAAATCTTAAAAAAGGCATAGTCCCAATTTATGAGCCGGGACTTTCGGAAATTGTTAATCGTAATATTAAAGCCAAACGATTATTATTTACTCTTGATTATAAAGAAGCAGTTCCTCAATCTTCCATAGTTTTTATAGCAGTTGGCACACCACCCAAAAAGAATGGTGAAGCCGACTTGTCTGTTGTTTTTAGTGTGACGGAAAAAATAGGCAAGTATTTAGACGGATATACGGTTGTTGCCACTAAAAGCACGGTGCCGGTGGGTACAAATCAAAAAATAAAGGAAATTATTAACTCAGTGAAATCAACAAAAGCCAGCTTCGACGTAGCATCTGTACCGGAATTTTTGCGAGAAGGGCAGGCAATCTCAGACACGTTACGCCCCGATAGAATTGTTATCGGAACAGAATCAAAACAGGCAAGAGAGATACTAGTTTCTTTGCATAAATCGATCGATGGAACCTTTGTATTAACCGATCTAAAGACAGCAGAGATGATTAAATACGCGGCAAATGCCTTTTTGGCAACGAAGATTTCATTTGCCAATGCAATTGCTCGTATCTGCGATCTAACTAGCGCAGACGGATTGAAAGTTTTGGAGGCGGTGGGACTTGATAAAAGAGTCGGGAGTAGTTTTCTTGCGCCTGGCGCGGGGTACGGCGGGAGCTGTTTTCCTAAAGATGTGAAGGCTTTAATTGCCATTGCCAAGAATAATGGATATGATTTCAATTTTCTTAAAGAGGTTGATAATGTAAATAAAGATGCAATTGCCGATATTGTGGAAAAGGCCAAAAAACTTTTAGGCGGTAATGTTAAAGGGAAAACTGTTGGAATTTTAGGTTTATCTTTTAAACCGGATACCGATGATATGCGAGATGCTCCGTCTATTGCCGTTATTAATAAACTTAAGGCACTCGGCGCAAAGATAAAGGCATATGACCCGGTGGCGATTGTGAACGCAAAGAAAATTTTCCGAGGCGTTTCTTTTTACGATAATCCCTATTTAACTGTAAAAGATTGTGATATAGTTATTATTATGACTGAATGGAATGAGTTTAAAGAGATTGATTTACAAAAGTTAAAAAAAGCGATGAATCAGGCCATCATTCTTGATGGAAGAAATATATTCGACCCGGAAAAAGTAAAAGCGTTAAAGTTTGTTTATCAGGGAGTAGGAAGACGATAAATATGTCAAAAAAAGCTTTGATAACCGGTATTACCGGATTTGCAGGCTCGCATCTAGCGGAGCTTCTTTTAGAGAAGGGTTATGAAGTGCATGGAACAACAAGACCTCGCAGTAAGACAGATAATATCGATCATATCAAAAGAAAATTAAAGTTGCAGGACGCGGATTTATTGGATTCGCATTCTCTCTATACAATTCTTAGCGATATAAAACCGGATTTTGTCTTTCATCTGGCAGCGCAATCTTTTGTCCAAAGTTCATGGGCGTCTCCGGCTAACACCATGGAAATGAATACAGTTGGAAGCGTGCATTTATTTGAAGCGGTAAGAAGAGCTCAAATAGATCCGGTTATTCAAATCGCCTGTTCATCTGAGGAGTATGGATTGGTTTTGCGAAATGAGACTCCTGTTAAAGAAACAAATCCGCTGCGGCCGCTTTCTCCATATGCCGTTTCCAAAGTGGCCATGGATTATTTGGGTTATCAGTATTACCAAAGTTACGGGATAAAAATTATACGGACTCGAGGTTTTAATCACACTGGACCTCGGCGAGGAGAAGTTTTTGTTACTTCTAATTTTGCTAAACAGATTGCCGAGATTGAAAAAGGTAGAAAAGATTCAATAATTGAGGTGGGTAATCTTGATGCGCAGAGAGATTGGACAGATGTTAGAGATATGGCTAGAGCTTATCTTCTTGCCGTTAAAAAATGCGAATATGGAGAGGTTTATAATGTTTGTTCTGAAAAAGCGGTTACGGTTTCCGATATGCTTAATTTGCTTTTATCATTTAGTAAAATAAAGGTAAAAATTGTAAAAGATTCTTCTCGAATTAGGCCTTCCGACGTGCCAATCCTTCTTGGAGATTGTGGTAAGTTTAAAAAAGCCACCGGTTGGAAACCGGAAATTCCATTCGAAAAAACAATGAAAGACCTCCTTAATTATTGGCGAGAAAGAGTTTAATGAAATTATCAAAGGTCGTTATAATTAATCCAACCTACAACGAAAAAGAAAACATTGCAAAGCTTATCCCCATTCTTGAGCAAGAAATATTCCCAAGTATCAAAAATCATGATATGCATATTTTGGTTGCGGATGATTCATCACCCGACGGTACTGCGGACGCGGTAAAAAAACTTATGAAGCAATATAAGAATGTTCATCTAAACGTTGGAGAAAAACACGGCCTCGGCGCAGCCTATGTGCGAGCAATGGATTACGCAATAAAAGAATTAAGCGCTGATGTAGTGTTTGAAATGGATGCCGATTTGCAGCACGATCCAAAAAAGATAATAGAGTTTATTAAAAAAATAGACGAGGGGTACGATATGGTCATCGGTACTAGATATAGCAGCGGCGGATCGATACCTAAAAGATGGGGATTACATAGAAAGGCATTTTCCATTTTTGGCAATTTATTGGTACGAACAATTTTGATGAGATTTTCAATTCATGATTGGACAGGGGGATTTAGAGCACTTCGAAAAGAGGTTTTCTTGAAAGAAAAGAAAGAGCTTACTGCATTTCGGGGATATACTTTTCAGGTGTCATTTTTGCACAAAGCTGTAAGAGATGGGTTTAAAATTGCTGAAGTTCCGTTTTCTTTCAACGAACGGGCAATTGGAAACTCAAAAATTGCCCCAAAAGAATATATTATTGATCTTCTCAAATATGTTGTTTACGCGCGGATAATGGAACTTAAACGGTTTATTAAATTCTTAATCGTTGGAACGTCGGGATTTATTGTTCAAATTTTTGCGCAGGAGGTTGTTGTCAGAAGCGGTTTGGCCTATACGCTTGCCTTAATAGTTAGTCCAATCATGTTTGCTATTACTCGGCATCATGGTATATTGCCCCTGCGGGATGGAATTGGCGGTGGGTTTGGAGCGGAAGCGGCAATCATCTCCAATTTTATGTTCAATAATTTTTGGACATTTAATGACACACAAAAGCTAAAAAAGCGGTCATTGTTTATTGTCCGACTCTTAAAATTTAATTTTACCTCTTTTGCCGCCATTATAATACAGGCTTCGTCAATATGGTTTTTTGTGAGACTGCTTGGTGTTAATCTTTCAATTTTTTCTATAGATGTGCCTACGAGAATAGTTGTTGTTATTCCAACAATTGTACTTATTATTATCCCATTGAATTATTTGATTTATAATAAGATTATCTGGAAAACCCAATACATTAAAGATGAATCTGTTACAAAAGTATAGAAATACTTCGTTGTTGTTTTTTCTTCTAATATTAGCATCGTTTCTGAGGCTCTATAGAATTGCTGATTATATGACTTTTCTTGGAGATGAGGGGCGAGACGTATTGGTGGTTTACAATATTCTTCATGGACAGCTGACTCTTCTTGGTCCAACCGCTTCAGTGGGCGGATTTTTCCTGGGTCCCATCTATTACTATTTTATGGCGCCGTTTTTATGGCTGTTTAACTTTAATCCGGTCGGACCGGCAGTTATGGTTGCCATCTTTGGCGTGGCGACCGTCTGGTTTGTTTATAAAATCACAGCGGAATTTTTTAATCGAACAACAGGTTTGATTGCTGCCAGTTTGTACGCCGTTTCTCCTTTAGTTGTGGCTTATTCCCGTTCTTCCTGGAATCCCAACCTCATGCCATTTTTTTCTATTTTTACTCTATATCTTTTATATAAAGCATTTTTGAATAAAGACAAACGATTATTGGTTCTTTCCGGAATTAGTTTGGGTATAGCCATGCAACTTCATTACCTAACTGTGTTCTTAGGTGCAATAATCGCTTTTTATATAATATTTGGTCATTATATTGCCATCGGAAAAAGTATTAGAGGGATAAAACAAATTATTGGCGATTATTTTATTTTTCTTACGGGCTTTATTATTGGTTGGTCTCCCTTTTTAGCGTTTGAGGCTCGTCATGGTTTCCAAAATATTCAAAATATCATTAACTTTATTTTTCATCCGCAGGGAAAGGATGCCATTGTGACTAATGGAGGATTTATGAGTAATATAGCAAGCGTCTTTTTTAGATTATTTGCAAGAATTACTACAAATTATCCTCCTCCCGAGCAAGTATCTACTCAAGCCCATCTGAATCTATTTATTGGGTTTTGGGGGATAATTTTATTGGCAACAGGAAGTTTTGTACTTCTTATTTATCAATTCAGAAAAAATAAAGACAATAATAAAAAGCTTCAAATAGGTCTGCTATTATGCTGGTTTATCTTTGGCGTAGGATTATTTGGTTTTTACAGAAAAAATATTTATGATTATTATTTTGGATTTATGTTCCCTCTTCCGTTTATCCTGCTTGGAAATTTCATTTTCTTTTTACTTAATAAGAAGAGAATTTTACGATACGCGGCAATTATTATTTTATCTGTTATTATAATTAATAATTTTTCGGCCATGCCTTTTAGATATCCTCCCAATCGGCAATTAGCCCAGACAGAAGAAATATCTCAATCTGTTTTAGATAAAACAAATGGGGCGCCATTTAATTTTGCTTTAATTACCTTGGGCAATTCCGATCATGCCTATCGTTATTTTTTCAAAATTAATCAGCGCGATCCTGTTGTCATACAAAACCAGCAGATTGATCCCAAACGCGCATCGGTCACAGATCAATTGCTGGTAGTTTGCGAGGACCGAAACTGTCATCCTCTTGGCGATTCGCTATGGGAGGTGGCCGGATTTGGCAGAGCGGAAATTGTGGGAGAGTGGCCGGTATCGGTTGTCAAAGTTTATAAACTTGAACACTATAAAGGCACTTGAATACCAGTTTTTACCAAGTCTGCATTGAGGCGCCTCTTTGCCACCTTTGCAGGTCTTCGATTACGGTAGTAGCAGCTTGAAAATGCGGTTTTTCTGGTTTTCCAGCAATTTCACCTGCTATTGCTTTTATATCAGCTTCGTCGAATAAGCCTAATTTTTCTAAAAGAAACCTAACTCGTGTGCGGCGGGCTACTATTTCCTTTCTGCTTCCTAGCGGTCGTCCCACACCGAAGAAGCAACCTTTTGGTAATAGCTCAAGAAAAGCAGTATCTACTGCTTGTTGATTGGAAAATTCTAACATTCCATCTTCACCAATCAGGAAATTGGGCCCAAATACAATTGTTTTACCTGTAGGACCAGCAGGTTCAAAATGTGGTCCGTTTGCAAGGTAGCTAGCTACAGATTCGATACGTTTTTGATGTTCTTGTGCATCTGCTGCTCTTAGTCCTTCAAAGGATGTGTGTGAAAGTAGAGTTTCTAGGAATAGGCCAATTTGCCCTCGATCTGTAAAAATTGTGGAAGGACCATCACCACTATCTGTTATTGGTATTCTTGCCAAGCGAGCATCGACTCGTATTGGTTGGGAACCTGTTCTTGGTGCTTCTATTGTCATTTTTCTTCTTAGTTAAGAATTATAACATATGTGTCAAGGGGATTGACAAGTAAATTTTATTTCGGTAAACTGTGACTAGATTGGTAGTAGTTTATGTTAACTCATTCCAAAAGAGAAGAATACGGAATTAGGTTTGTAACTAGACTTGCCAAAGCTCATAGTGGTAAGCCTCTTTCTCTGGCCATCATTGCCGATGAAGAAAAACTTGCCGTTCCGTTTTTACGGCAAATTGCTCTTGATCTTCGCCATGCGGGTTTACTAACTGCGATTGAAGGGAAAAACGGAGGATACCAGCTGGCAAAAGAGCCAAGTCAAATCAGCGTGGCAGATGTGATTGAGGCGGTGGTGAAACGAAAACTTTTAAGCTGTTGCAATCCCAGAGGAGAAAGTTCTTATAAATGCAAGTGCAAAAATGAGGCGCTGTGGAAAAAACTAAATAAATACTATATTAGAAATTTGTACAAGATTACACTGGATAAATTATGTTAACGATTAAAAATCTTTTTGTATCAACGCAGGGCAAGGAAATCTTAAAAGGCGTTAGTCTGACTGTTAAATCCGGGGAAATTCATGCTTTGATGGGGCCAAACGGAGCGGGGAAGACCAGTCTGGCAATGGCCTTGATGGGCCATGCCAATTTCCAATTTCCAATTTCCAATTTCCAATTAAAGATTAACGGAGAGGATATGCGGAGAATGAAACCGGAAGAACGGGCGAGGGCGGGGT